>CAZEVX010000017.1:9648-19993 GCA_964515705.1 uncultured Verrucomicrobiota bacterium
GCATCGTCCAGAACGCGGCGATAGGTGCGGCGGGTGAGCGTCAGTTCCCGCATCGACTGCTGGGCCAGGACGGGAGAAACGCGAAAGCGGCGCAAGGCGCGCAGATGACCGGCCGAGGCGCGGCCGAGCCGGACGCCGCCGCGGCGTCGGTCACGGAGGCGCTCGCCCGGCGCATGCTCGAGGATCCCGCGGCGTTCCGGCGGCCCGGCGAGGCCCGGGACCGCGCGCGCGACCTCGCGCGCCGGGAACGGATCGCCGCGCTCGGCGTCCTGCTGTCCAACGCCGTGCAGCGGGCCCAGGAGCAGTCGCCGCTGCCGGTCCGCCCGGAGGCCGTCCAGCGCGCGCTGGGGGCGGCCTGGGACGACCTCGCCGCCGCGGCCGCGGCGGCGTTCCTCTCCAACCAATACGACCGCGTCTTCGCCGAGGCGCGCGCCCGTGCGGTCGCCGCCCAGCAGCGCGCGGCCGAGACCAACACCCGTTTCCCCGATCCCGGCGCGGTGGACCAGCAGTGGTCGGCGCTCGTCGGCGCCGCCGGCGAGCCGAAGCCCGATGCCGCCCAATCCCTCGCCGCCTGGATCGCCGCGCGCCTGGCGCCCGCCGCCGGCCCGCTGTTCGAGGAGGTCGCGCGGCAGGTGGACGACGCCGGCCGCCGGGCGGCGGAGGACGCCGTGCGTCAGTTCGCCTGCCAGACCGACGCCATGGCGCGGGCGGCGGCGCCCGGGGACGCCGTGACGGCCGGCGACCTCGAGCCGCTTCTGCTGGCCGCGGCCGCGGCCGCCGCCGCCGAAGCCCGGCGCGACGCCGCCGCGGCCGGCCGGGGCTTGCCGGTCTATCCCGTCTTCGCCGCCGCGCGCCGCCGGGCGTCGGCCGAGGCCGCGCGGCTCGAGCAGGACCGCCTGGCCGCCTTCGCCCGGGCGCACCCCGCGCGCCTCGCGGAGGCGGACGCGCTGCGTGAGATCCTGCGCGCGCCGGCCCGGCACCGCCGGCCCGCCGACAGCGCCGCGCGCCTGGCGGACACCGCCATGGACGCGGCGCGCGACCGCCTGGCCGCGCAATACGGCGGCCCGGCGCGCGCCGCCTATCTCGCGGAGCGGCTGCGCGGCGACGGGCCGGCCGCCCGCGCCTGGCGCGCGGCGACCGCCGCCGCCGTTGCCCCCGTGCTGCCCGCCGCCCGCGCCCGGGCGGCGGAGCGGCAACTGGCGCCGCTGGCCGACGGCCTGCGGCCCGGGCGCGCCGCCCCGGACGCCGTGGTCGCCCGCTGGCACGACCAGGGCTGCCGCGGCGCCGCGACCGCGGCGGACGCGCTGGCGCGGCTGCGGGAGGAAGGATTGCCGGCCGAGGCGCCGGACCTGATCGAGGAAGCGGCGACGCAACTCGTGGCGCAGGTGGACGCCCGCGTGCGCATGGCCGGCGCGGCGCTCGACGGCCAATTGCGCCTGCTGCGCGACCTCGAACGGGAGCGGGCCGCGGCCCTCGAGCGCGACGTCGCCGACGCCCGCCCGGTGGACCGCATCGTCCGCGAATGGCGGGGCGAGCTGGCGACGCGCTGGGAGCGCGCCGCGCCGGCCGGCATGCCCTATCGCCGGCTGCTGACCCGCGCCGACGACCAGCTCAACAAGACCGTGCGCCAGCTCTACGACGCCCGCCGGCAGGACCAGGCCAAGACCGCCGCCGCGGCGGCCGCGGACACCCGGCCCGCCGAGCCCGTCCCGCCCCGCACCGACGCCCTCGACCGCGGGACGACGCCCCCGGAAACCGACCGGGACGAAGACAAGGACAAGCAGGGCGGGCTCAGCGACGATGTGCTGCTGCGCGACGCCGACGCCGTCCTCAACCTCGGCGACCGCTCGCCGCGGGAAGGACGGGGCAGCCTGCGGCTGGGCGACCAGGAACTCGCCGCCTTCCAATACGATCCGGCCGCCGCGCCGGCGGCGGCGGATACCATTTTCGCGGCCATCCGGGAACCGCTGACCCGCCTCCTGGACGACCACGCCGCCGCCTGGGCGAAAGCCTCCGGCGGCTGGTTCCTGTTCCGGCGCCCCGCGCCGCCGGAACTCCGGCTCTACGTGATCGTCGCCGGCAACGAGGTCCGGCACCGCACGAGCCTGCTGCTCCGCAAACAGGTCGGCGACCTCGTCGGCGAATGGTCGGCCGAACACCGCAAAGACCGGGACCCGGTCGCGCTGCGCTGGACCGTCGGCCTCGGGCAGATGCCGTAAGCAGGAGAGATAAGATGCCTTCACAAACGGCCGTTCGGCTCGCGGTGGTGTGGGACAAGGGCCCGGTCCGGGGCGAGATCGGCGTCGCCCACAGCCGGCTGCGGTCCCTGCGCCTCGCCCCCGGCCGGGGCACCGCGCGGGGCGCCCGCTTCGCGGCGGCCGCCGGTGCGGCGCCGCGCCTGGAAGTCGTCCTCGAGGACGCGAATCTGCGGCCGGGCCGCGATCCGGCGTCGGTCACGGTCCGGACGGACGCCGGCGCGTTCACGGTCCTGGCCCGGGACGTGGACAGCCGCTACCCGGTCTGGATTCCCGAGTACGGCGTGGCGGTCACGACGGCGGGTGACCGGCGGGACTACGCGGCCATCCGGGATGACCTGCAATCCCGCCGCACGCGCACCCGCCTGCAGGAACTGGCGGCCAGCCCGGAAGAGAGCTTCGAGGGGGCCGCCGCGGAGACCCGGCGGCTGGCCTGCCCGACCTGGCTCGGGCTCAGCCGGAACATCCGCCTGTTCGAGGTGGATTTCGGCCAGGGCCAGAGCGAGATGATTCCGGCGATTAGTCCGCGCCTGCATTCCACGCCCGTGCGCCTGCCGGAGACCAATTTCCGGGATCTCCAGTACCGGTTCCTGGTTACCGGCGGCGAGAGCTGCGTCCGGCGGTTCCGGCGCTGGCTCGACGACGGCACGCTCCCGATCCTGCACGCGGAGCTGGAGGAGGACGAGATCCTCTACCGCCTGACGTTCTTCGCGGCGCCGGAAGACGGCCCGTTCGATGCCGGGCATCTGCGCGGCACGCCGTACCTGGTGGCCGATGGGCATGCCAACGGCCACATGTTCACCCCCGCGCAAGCCCGGGCCTTCCAGCGGCTGGCGGCCGCGGACCTGGGGCGCGCCGAGGATACCCTGGGCGCTTTCCGGTCCATCACCCGGGCCGACGGCTCCTATGCCGACGGCCACGAGTTTTCGCCGGCGGCCGCGCGCGCTTTTCGCGAGCGGGCGGCGCGGGCGGCGAAGCCGCCGGAAGAGACCGTGCTGCACGGCCGCATCGAGATGCTCAACCGCGGGCCGCGGCCGCGGTACGGCTGGGTCAAGCTCCCGGCGCCGACGGCCGGGGAGACCCGGTTCGATGCGCGCCGGGGCTGGACCCGTTTCGCTTCCGGCCGCGTGATCTGCCTGGCGCGCCTCGACGGCCGGCCCGCGCCCCAGGAAGAAATGGCGATCCTGCTCTGGCCGGGCCAGCCCGTGCGCGTCGAGTTCGCCCTGCCGCACCGCCCGATCCCGGCATCGCGCGCGGCGCGCCTCGGCCGCCAGGGCTTGGCGGCGCGGATCGAGGAAACCCGGCGTTTCTGGCGGGCCGAGCGCGACTCCGGCTGGACGGTGAACCTGCCCGAGCGGCGCATCGAGGCCATGGTCAAGGCCGGATTGCCCCACCTGGACCTGGTGTCCTATGGCCAGGAACCGGCCGGCCCCCTGGCGGCAACCGTCGGCCGCTACCCCCCGATCGGCAGCGAGAGCGCGCCGATCATCCTGTTCTTCGACTCGGCCGGGCGCCACGACCTGGCCCGGCGCGCCCTGGACTATTTTCTGGCCAAGCAGCATCCCGACGGCAAGATGCAGAATTACGGCGGCTACGAACTCGAGACCGGCGCCGTGCTCTTCGCGCTGGGGGAACACTTTCGCTACACGCGCGACCGCGCCTGGGCGCGGCGCGTGGCGCCGACGGTGCTTCGGGCCTGCGAGCACCTGCTGGCCTGGCGGCGGCGCAATCAACAGCCGGGGGAAGGCCGCGGGCTGCTCGCCGGGCGCGTGGCCGACCCGATCGACCCCTACCACCAATTCATGCTCAACGGCTATGCCTGCGTCGGGATCAGCCGGGCGGCCGACCTGCTGGCCGGCGTGCGCCCGCGCGAGGCGCGGCGCCTGGCGCGCGAGGCGGCGGTCTTCCGCCAAACCATTCGGGCGGCCTGTGCGCAGGCCCTGGCGCGCGCGCCGGTCGTGCCGCTTGGCGACGGCCGCTGGTGCCCCACCACGGCGCCCTGGGCCGAGGGGAACTCCCCGCCGTGGCTGTTTCTGGACGGTCGCCGCTGGGCCACGCACGGTGCGATGACCGCCCGCACCCTGACCGGCGCGCTGTGGCTGGTCTTCCAGGAGGTGCTCGAGCCGCGGGAACGGGCGGCCGACTGGCTGCTGAACGTGGCCTGCGAGCATTACCACCCGCGCAACGTCGGCCGCTCGCAGCCTTACTACAGCCGCCATCCCTGGGTGCACCTGAAACGGGGCGAGGCGCCCGCGTTCCTGAAAGCCTACTACTCGGCCGTGGCGACCCTGGCGGACCGCGAGACCTATACCTTCTGGGAACATATCCACGGCGGGTCGCCCCACAAGACCCACGAGGAAGCCTGGTTCCTCATGGAAACCCGCTGGATGCTCTACCTGGAAGACGGCGCAGGCCTGCGACTGCTGCCCGGCGTCCCGCGCGCCTGGCTGCGCGACGGTGGCGCGATCGAGGTCCAAAACGCCGGCAGCTATTTCGGGCGCCTCTCGTTCCGCGTGGAGTCGCGCCTGGCCGGCGACGGGACCCTGACGGCGGAGGTGCGCTGCGACGGGCCGGCCGCGCCGGCCGAGGTCGTGGTCCGGTTGCCGCATCCCGACGGCCGGCGCGCGGCGGCCGCCGAGGGCGGCGTCTACGATCCCGCCGCCGAGACCGTCACCCTGCGGCGCTTCGCCGGCCGCGCCCGCGCGCGATTGCAGTTCGGCTCCTAGGGCCGCGGCCATGGCCACCGACACCCTCATCCGCGTCCTGCCCGACCACGTGGCGAACCAGATCGCCGCCGGCGAAGTCGTCGAGCGGCCGGCCTCGGTGCTCAAGGAACTGCTGGAAAACGCCCTGGATGCCGGCGCGACGCAGTGCGATGCCGCCGCGGCGGCCGGCGGGCGCACGCTGGTCGCGCTCGAGGACAACGGCGCCGGGATGTCGCGCGACGACGCCCTGCTCTCCATCGAGCGCCATGCCACCAGCAAGATCCGCGGGGTCGACGACCTCGACCGCATCGCCACCCTCGGCTTCCGCGGCGAGGCCCTGGCGGCGATCGCCTCGGTCGCGCGCTTCCGCCTGCGGACGCGCCGGGCGGCCGACCGCGTCGGCACGGAACTCGTGGTCGCCGGCGGCAAGCTGCAGGACGTGCGCGAGGCCGGCGGGCCGCCCGGCACGGCCGTCGAGGTGCGGGCGTTGTTCTTCAACGTCCCGGCGCGCCGCAAGTTCCTGCGCTCGGAGGCCACCGAACTGGCGCACCTGCGCCAGGTCTTCGTGACCCAGGCCCTGGCGCATCCGGCCGTCGGCCTGTCGCTGACGATCGACGGCCGCCCGGCGTACCGCCTGCCGGCCGGGGCCGCGCTGGAAGACCGGCTGCGGGACCTGTTCGCCGGTCTGGCGCCAACCGATCTGCGGCGTGTCGACCACGCGGCGGGGGGCGTGCGGGTCACGGGCTACGCCGGGCTGCCGGCGGTCGGACGGGCGACCCGCGCGGAACAGTACCTGTTCGTCAACGGCCGGCCGGCCGGCGCGCCGACGCTCGGCGCCGCCTTGCGCGAGGGCTATCGCACGCTGCTGCCGCGCGAGCGCTACCCGGTGGTGTTCCTCTTTCTGGAACTCGATCCGGCCGGGGTGGACGTCAACGTGCATCCGACCAAGCGCGAGGTGCGCTTTCGCGACGCCGGGGCGGTACGGGACGCGGGGGCCGCGGCCCTGCGCCAGGCGCTGGCCGGGCCGGGCGCCGGAACTTTTGTGCCGCGCGTGGCGGCCGGCGCGGGGGCCCCCGCGCCCCGGTTCCCCCCGCCCGCGCTGCTGGCCGGGCTGGACGCGGGCGGCGGGCCGGGCCGGATTCCGTACCCGCGCCGCGAGGCGCCGCCGGACGCCGGTTCGCCGGTTGGGTCGGCCGCCTCCGGCGGGACCGCCGCGCCGCGGTTCCCGGCGTCGTTCCCGGCCGTTGGAGCGGACCCGTCGGCCGCGGCCGCCCCGTGGCGCTGGTGCCGGATATTGGGGCAGGTGGGCGGGCTCTACGTGGTCATGGAAACGGAGGACGGGCTGGCGCTGATGGACCCGCACGCCGCCCACGAGCGCGTGCTTTTCGAGCGCTTCCTGGCGCAGGCCGCCCGGGGCGACATTCCCTCCCAGGCACTGCTCGTGCCGGAAACGGTGGACCTGCCCCCGCGCGCGGCGCACAGCCTGCGCCGGCACCTGGCGGCCCTGAAGGCGCTGGGCTTCGGCGTCGCCGAGTTCGGCGGCGACAGTTTCGTGGTGGATGCCTTGCCGCAGTGTTTCGCGGGCGTCGCCCCGCGCGCCTTGCTGGCGGCGCTGGCCGACAGCCTCGACCCGGCCGACGCCCCGCGCGGCGCCAGTCGCCTGCTGGACGAAACCATCGCCCGGGCGTCCTGCCGGGAGGCGGTCAAGGCGCACCAGGCGCTGTCGCTCCCGGAAATGGAAGCCCTGGTGGCGCAACTGGCGCGCGCGGACATGCCCTACACGTGCCCGCACGGCCGGCCGACGCTCATCCATATTTCATTTCAAGAGTGGGCGAGAAAATTCGGCCGGGAGTGACGCGCCGCGGATGCGGCGGGTGCGCCGCCAGGTGCTGCCGCAGCCCGTCGCTGGCCTTGCGATAGCGGTCCTGGTCGGCCGGCGGCAGGGCCTGGAGCCCGGCGGCGCGGATGTCGCGGAAGGGCTCGTCCGCCATGGCGAAGAGGTGGGCGATGTCCTGGAGAACCTGCTCCCCGGTGCGCGCGAAGGCCACCGTCTCCTTGGCCTTGTCCGGCCGGTGGAGCAGTTGCCGGAGCGGGCTGTCGGGGTCCTTCAACTGGCCTTCGGTCTCGACGATCACCCGCACCGCGTACAGGTCGTACAGCACCATCCGCAGAAACAGCAGGAAGGAGTTCTCGTGGGGATGGACCGACTCCGCCTGGCACGCCAGGGCGCCGTGGTCCACGGCGGCCTGCAGGCAGTAGAGCGTGGTGTCCAGGCGCCGCAGGCGGCTCGAGAACGACCGGTCCTTTCCGCTGGCGCGGAAGAGGTCGGCGGCCTGCTCCAAAAACACGTCGCGCCGCGCGAGGTGCACCGGCCGGTTGAGCGTATAGGTGGATGGCGTCATGGCGGCCGTTCCGCGCTTGTCAGCCCGCGGGCTTCATGCCATACTCGCTCCGCGCGCACAAGCTCAAACTTCCGGCGAAAGGCTGCCATGCTCGACCTCAAACGCATCCGCGAACGGGAACCTGACGTGCGGGCCGCGCTCGCCCGGCGCGGAGTCGCCGCCCCGCTCGACGCGCTCCTGGCCGCCGACCAGGACCGCCGCCGGCTGGTGACCGAGGCCGAGGCCCTCAAGCGCGAGCGCAACACGGCGTCCGAGTCCATCGGGCGCCTGCGGAAGGCGGGCGCCGACACCGCCGCCCAGCAGGCGTCGGTCAAGGCGCTCGGCGCGCGCATTGCCGCCCTCGACGACCGCATCGCCCAGGCCGACGCCGTCCTCGAGACCCTGCTGCTGACGATCCCGAACCTGCCGCAGGCCGGGACGCCGGACGGCGCCGGCGCCGCCGACAACGTCGTCGTCCGGACGCACGGCGAACCCCGGGCGTTTCCCTTCGCCCCGCGCGCGCACGTCGAGCTCGGGGACGCGCTGGGCATCCTGGACTTCGCCCGCGCGGCGCGGTTGAGCGGGTCGGGGTTCCCGCTGTACGTCGGCGACGGCGCCCGCCTCGAGCGCGCGCTGATCCGCTTCATGCTCGACCTGCATGTCCGCGAGCACGGCTACCTGGAAGTCTCGACGCCCTTTGTCTGCAACGCCGCCGCCATGACCGGCACGGGCCAGTTGCCCAAGATGAAGGACGACATGTACCACATCCCGTCCGACGATCTCTACCTGATCCCGACCGCCGAGGTGCCGGTCACCAACATCTACCGCGACGAGATCATCGCCCGGCCGCTGCCGATCCGCCTCACGGCCTATTCCCCGTGTTTCCGGCGCGAGGCCGGGGCGGCCGGCCGCGAGACCCGCGGCCTGATCCGCGTGCACCAGTTCGACAAGGTCGAGATGGTCAAGTTCGTGGAGCCGCCGACCTCCGACGCGGAACTCGAGTCGCTGGTGGCCAATGCCGAGGCCGTGCTGCGGCGGCTCGGGCTGACCTACCGCGTGGTGGCGCTCTGCGCCGGCGACCTGAGTTTCGCGGCCGCCCGCTGCTACGACATCGAGTTGTGGGCGCCCGGCCAGAACGCCTGGCTCGAGGTGTCCTCGTGCAGCAACTTCGAGGCCTTCCAGGCGCGGCGCGCCAACATCCGGTACCGGACGCCCGCCGGCAAGGTCGAGTTCGTGCACACCCTCAACGGCTCCGGCGTGGCGCTGGCGCGCCTGATGGTGGCCCTGCTCGAGAACGGCCAGACCGCCGACGGCGCCGTGGACCTGCCCGAGGCCCTCGTTCCCTACATGGATGGGCAGCGGCGGCTCGAGCCGGGCCGGCCGGCGGGATTGTAAGGCGGATGGCAGCGGCGGCGGCCGCGCGCGCGTCCCGCCGCCGGAGGCCGGGCGGAGCGGGAATCCCGGCGGAACTGCCCGCCGCCGCGGTCTGTCCGGGGAGAACCCCATGTTCATCCGCCGCATCCAGCAAACCATGCGCCGGCACGCGCTCCTGGCGCGCGGCCAGCGCGTGCTGGCGGCGGTCTCGGGCGGCGCGGATTCCGTGGCGCTGCTGGCCGTGCTGCGCGCCCTGGCGCCGGCCTGGCGCTTGCGGCTGACGGTCGCGCACCTCGATCACGGGCTGCGCGGGGCGGCCTCCGCCGCCGACGCGGCCTTCGTGGCTGCCCTGGCGCGCCGCTGGAAGATCCCGTGCGTGCTCGGCCGCGCGGACGTGCGGCGCGCGGCGCGGCGGCGCGGGGTCTCGCTCGAGATGGCCGGGCGCCGGGCGCGCTACGCCTTTTTCGCGCGCGCCGCGCGCCGGCATGGCTGCGGCCTCGTGGCCACCGCCCACACGGCCGACGACCAGGCCGAGACGATGCTCCTCAATCTGGCGCGCGGCGCGGGCCTGGCGGGCCTGGCGGGGATTCCCTACGCGGGCCGGCACGGCGCGCTGCGCGTCGTGCGCCCGCTGCGCGACACCGGGCGCGCCGAGATCGTCGCCTGGCTGCGGCGGCGCCGCCTGCCCTGGCGCGAGGACGCCAGCAACGCCGATCCGGCCTTTCCGCGCAACCGCGTGCGGCGCGAGGTGCTGCCGTTCCTCGAAGCCCGGCTCAACCCGGGCATCCGCCGCGCCCTGCGGCGCACCGGCGACATTCTCGCCGGCGACCACGCCTGGCTCTGCGCCCTGGCCGACGGTCTCCTCGCGCGCTGCCGATCGCCCGCGGGCGGACTGGACCGCGACCTGTTGGGGGCAGCGCCGCTGGCTGCCCGGCGCCGCGTGCTGCGCCGTTGGCTGGAGACGGCCGGCGCGGCGTCCGAGATATTGGGTTTCGAGGCCATCGAGCGGCTGGACGCGCTGCTGACGAGCGCGCGGCCGGCGCGCGCCGTGGCGTTGCCGGGCGGCTGGACGGTCCGCCGGACAGGCGCGCTGCTGGTGCTGGAAGTCCCGCGTGGCGCTCCTGGCGCGCGGCCCGGCCTGTCCGCCGAGGTCCCGGCGCAGCGGTTGCCGGTACCGGGAACCACTCCGTGGCCCCGGCTGGACGCGCGCTTGCGCGCCTGGATCGGGCCGGGGGTTGTTCGGGAACGGCCGGCCGGTCCGGGCGCCCTGCCGGCGCGGGCGTCGCTCGCGCTCTCGGTCTGGCGCCGTCGCCGGCTCGAGGTCCGGGGCTGGCGGCCAGGCGACCGCATGCGGCCGTTCGGCATGGCCGGAACCAAGAAAGTGCAGGACATCTTTGGCGACGCCAAGGTGCCGCGCGCCCGCCGCGGGGCGATCCCGCTCGTGACGTGCGGCGGCGAAGTCGTCTGGATTCCCGGGTACCGCGTGGCGCGCGACTGGATTGTGCCCCCGGGCGCGCGGCGCGCCCTGCAACTCGGGATAGAGGCGGCAGGGACGCCGCGCCCTACCAGTCGGAAGGCAGCACAGACGCGCGAAGCGCCGGTAGGGCGCCGGGGTTGGCGGAAGCGGGAT
>CAZEVX010000017.1:20093-23755 GCA_964515705.1 uncultured Verrucomicrobiota bacterium
TCCGGCGATGGCGAGCAGGCGCTCGAGGATGTCCTGGTGGGCGAGGTCTGGCTGGGCTCGGGCCAGTCCAACATGGCGGGCACGTCGGACTACTATGCGCGCCCGGACCGGACCGCGAACGCGCCGCGCGATCCGGGCCTGCCCCGTCTACTCGAGGCCGCGCCCTATCCGCGGGTGCGCCTGATCCGCGCCGGCTGGCCAGGCTGGCGTCCGGCGACCCGTGAGTCCCTCGAAGCTTTTTCGGCGCTGATGACCGGATTCGGGCTGCCGCTGCACGCGGCGCTCGACCGGCCGGTGGGCCTGCTGGTGGGCGCGGTGGGCGGCACCCCGTCCGGGTTCTGGGTTCCCGAGGAGGACTACCGGGCCGACGCCGCCTGCAAGGCGGTGGCCGCCGCGTTTGCCGCGACGACCGACCTCGATGCTGCCCGGAAGCGGTATCAGACTGCGCTGGCGCTCTGGGAACAGGAGGACGCCGCGGCCAAGGCGGCGGGGAAAAAGATGGGGCGCGGGCGCCCGCTGCCGCCCCAGCCGGCCGGTGAGTGCCACGAGCCGATCGGGCACCTGTTCGAGCGCCAGCTCCGGCCGTTTGTCCCGTTCGCCATCCGCGGCGTGCTGTGGGACCAGGGCGAGGGCGGCACGGCGATCGCCGGCGTGGATCAATACACGCTGATGGGCGCGCTGATCCGCGGTTGGCGCCGAATCTGGGGCCAGGGCGAGTTCCCGTTTCTCTACGTGCAGAAGCCGAGCGGCGGCGGCTGCGCCTGGGACCCGGTTGATCCCGTGACTTGCCGGGCCGAGCCGTTCGCGCCGCTGCCGCCCGCGCCGCCGCACGCGCGCGGCGGCTTGTACCAAGAACTCCACATCCGCATCATGGAGTATCCCCGCACCACGATGGTGACCGCCAGCGACCTGGGATCGGGGACGCACCCGGATAACAAGTCGGGCTACGGCGCCCGCGCCGCGCGCGTGGCGCTCGGCGCGGTCTACGGGCGGCCGGAGGAATGGAGCGGCCCGCGCTACGCGGACCACCGGGTCGAGGGCGGCGCCGTCCACGTCCGGTTCAAGCACACGGGGAAGGGCCTGGCCTGGCGGCATGGCGACCGGCTGCAGGGGTTTGCCGTGGCCGGCGCCGACCGCGTGTTTCGCTGGGCCGACGCGGTCATCACCGGTGACACGGTTGCCGTGTCGAGCCCGGCCGTGCCGCAGCCGGTGGCGGTGCGGTATGCCTGGGACAAGACCCATCCCTGGGCCAACCTCTTCAACCGCGACGGTCTGCCGGCGCTGACGTTCCGCACGGACGAGTGGTGAACGGGCCGGCTGATGGGGAGTGGCCATCGGTCGGTCCCATCGGCGCGGCGGAGCACCGGTAGGGCGCGCGCTCCGAGCGCGCCGCGGAATGGGGCACAGTGGTGTGGCCCGGCGCGGCAGGGACGCCGCGCCCTACCTACCAGTCGGAACGCAATACATCGGCGTGAAGCACCGGTAGGGCCGGGCAGCCTTGCCCGGCCGACGGACTGAAGGCGGCGCACGACCGGCGGCGGCGCAAGACCCATCGAACAATCGACAGGTTCGTGAGCGTCGTCAGGATCAGACCGTCGAACCGCCGCAGGGCGCCCGTGTCGGCGCGGTGACAAAACATTGCACTAGGCTTCCGGCGGTCGGTTTGGTATGTTGAACATTGAACAGAATGTTGATGGCAACGCGCAAGGAATTCCATAGATATGCGGCCGTTGGCGGTCAGCAACGAGGGACGGCGTCGCGGCGCCCTGCCAGTCGGAAAGCAACACAGGCGCGCGGAGCGCGCTCTGCCAAGCATGCCGTTCCAAACGGCAAGGGAGGTTCCCGATGAACACGATCCAACGCCTGGCCATCGCGATCGCTTGGTTGGCGGCAGCGGTCTCGACGCAGGCCGCCGCGACCTATTACGTCGAGACCAACGGCTTGGACTCGCGGGTCGGGACGGGCGGATGGGGGGACGCCTTGCTGACGATCAGCAACGCGGTGAAGAATGCCGATCCCGGCGACACCGTGCTGGTCTCGAACGGGACCTATACGGTGACCCGCGAAATCCTGGTCAGCAACGCGATCGTGCTCACCAGCCTGAACGGCTATGCCGTGACGGTGATTGACGGCAACGCCCGCAACACGACCAACCGCTGCCTGGTGATCAGCAACGCCGCGGCCGTGGTGGACGGGTTCACCATCAGCAACGGATACCTGGCGACCAACGTCGATACGAGTCTGGGCGGTGGGGTGCTGATGTACGGCGGCGAGTTGCGGAACAGCGTGGTGGGGTGGAGCATGGGCCATTCTGGGGCAGGCATCTATGTGGCCTCCGGCACGGTCTTCCGCTGCGTGGTCAGCAACAACTATGGCACCTTTTCCGGCGGCGGCGTCTACCTAACTGCGGGCGGCGTGCTGCGCGAGTCCACGGTGGCGGAGAATACCAATGCACTGACGGGCGGCGGGCTGACCGCGGCGACCGGCTCGGAGGTCACCCGCTGCCTGGTCGTGTCCAACTGGGCGACGACGGCGGGCGGCATCCATGCCTCGGTCAGCACGCTGACATCTAACGAAGTCTATGGGAACAGCGGGTTCTATGGCGGCGGCGCTTACTTGTTGGGAACAACGAT
The DNA here is from genome assembly GCA_964515705.1 of uncultured Verrucomicrobiota bacterium. GTDB lineage: Bacteria > Verrucomicrobiota > Kiritimatiellia > JAAZAB01 > JAAZAB01 > CAZEVX01. The sequence continues at coordinate 22,727 of CAZEVX010000017.1, forward strand.
GCGCTTCTGCACGATGGCGCATAATACCAGTCGCAGTCCGGAGCGGAGCAACGCCGGCACGGGCGGCGGCGGGGTCAATGCCAGAACCTTCGCCGTTGTGGAGGATTGTCTGATCAGCAACAATTGGGCTGGCGCGGGCGGCGGCCTGCTTCTTGCTTCCACGAGCACCGCGCGCCGATGCACGATCGCGCAGAATGTTGGCGGCGGAAGCTATGCGGGGGGGGGAGTCTACATTCATAACTATGGAGTGGCAGACGCCTGTCTCATCGCCGCGAACTCTGCGACCAACGGCACGGGCGGCGGCATCATGTGCTGGAACTACGGCGGGGATGTCAGAAACAGTCTCATCACCCGGAATGTCTGCTCCAACAATGGCGGCGGAGTGTATTTCTATCGGACGGGATTCAATATCGAAAACTGTTCGATCATCAGCAATTATTCTGGCAACCAGGGAGGCGGGGTGTATTTCGGCGCCAGCAATAACGACTATTACCTTACCGGTCGCGTCAACAATACCATCATCTATCTCAACTCGGCGGGCCAGGCAACCTATTCAAACGTGTGTTACCATAGTCAAAATAAGCCGCCGTGGCAGACGGTGTCCAATTCCTGCCTGGCGCCTACCCCTGTCATCGCGTACGGCTTGAACAACACCGCCGCCAACCCGGGATTCGTGAGCGCCGACCCGGCCAACCCGGATTACCGGCTGGCGCCCGGCTCGCCGTGTATCAACAAGGGGCTGATCGACGAGTGGATGCTGGATGCCGTGGACTATGACGGCCGCCCGCGGATTGACCGGCTGATCGGAGTGCCGGACATGGGCGCCTACGAATACTTGTTTGGAGGCGGGCTGTTCCTGGTGCGTTGAGAAGGCGCGGAGCGCCGGGGAATTGGTATAGTGGCGCGGCGCGGTACGGAGACCGCGCCCTACCAGCCGGAAGGCAACACATCGGCGCGGAGCGCGGGTAGGGCGCGCTCTCCGAGCGCGCCGCGGCATGGGGGTTGTGGTGCGTCCCGGCGCGGCAGGGA
>CAZEVX010000018.1:0-23603 GCA_964515705.1 uncultured Verrucomicrobiota bacterium
GGGTGCCTCCGCAAAAACGATTGTCTTGCCCGCCGACAGTGCGCTACGCTGTGACGCATTCCACGCGTCGAGGCGTAAGGTGCCGCGACTCGGCGCGGTCATGTTTCGCCATGAGCAGGATTAGCTTCCTTGCAGTCTTGGCGCTCCTGGGGCCGCCGCGGGCCTGGACGGGGATCACGTATCAGGCCGGCGATCGGATCATTGACGTGCGCGATTATCCGGCGGGGCGGCCGTGCACGCCGGCGGATGTCTACCGCATGAATCGCGCGGCTGGCTGGGGCCTGATGGAGTATGACGCGGACCGGGATGTCTATGTTCTGGGAGCCCATATGCGCATCGGCGGGACCGACGGGACCGACACGCATTTTCAGATCGGGAGCCCGGCGCATCCGCACGAAACGCTGGTCATGCGCGGCCACGTCATCGTGTCGCCCAGCGGGATCCGGGGGCCATACGACGGCGTGTCCGGAGACGCCGATCGCCAGGGCATCAACAGGCTGAGATTGGGCGAGCCCGGGCAGAGCAACGTCACCGCCGCGCTGTTGTTCGACGCCGGGTCCAACGCGGCGTTCGGCTTGTTTGTCGGCGCGCAGCCGCAGCCGGATGGCGGGTACAAGATTCCCGGCGCTCACGGCGGCGCCTTGCACGTTTATCACAGCCGAATATCCGCGGCGCGCCCCGGGGCGGACGCGATGGCGGGATGGACGTCTGGCAACGGGTGGTTCCGGGGGTTTGTGCTGGCCGGAACGGCGTCCACGACCGTCCTCTTGGATCACGCGACCTTGTCGTGGATCGCCGGGCGGATGACCAGCGGCCTGCAGGCGCCCCATGGCCGGGTGTCCGATACGCTGTTCGAACACGGCGGCCAGGCCTTGGTCAACGGGCGCCAGCAGGCATCCGGATGCCTCTTCCGCCGCCTCGAGACGGCCATCGTGGACGAGGGCGGATTGGACGCGGTTCTGACCGATTGCCGATTCCTGGAAAACGACCGCAACTGGGCCTTGGCCTATTCGTCCAAAGGGCTGACCCTCGTCGATTGCGCCTGGGACACGCCCCGCAAGGGCGACGTGCATCGCCGCTGGACCGACCCGCACGGCCGAACGCACGATCCGCAGGTGTGGGTGTGCCGCCATGTGGTGGTCGAGGTCAAGGACGCTAGGGGCAACCCGCTTCCCGACGTGGCCGTCACGTGCCGCGCCGAACCGGCCGGTCTCCACCCGTCTCCGGTCCGCATCGCCCGCACCGGACGGGAGGGGCGCACCCCGGGGATCGGGCAGGACAGCGCCCTGCTGTTGACGGCGTATGTCCAGACGGCCACCGAGACGCCGGATCGGCCGGCGACCGTCGCGTTCCGCTACACGCTGACGGCGGCCGATGGCGGCCGGCACGCCGTCCTGACGAACGTGGTGCCGGACGTCTCGTGGAAAACCATCGCCGTGACACTCCCGTAGACCGATCCGCGCGGACCGGTGAACACGCAACGGAGAAACGCCGTGAACATTGGAATCCTGCTGGGCGTGGCGGCGTTGGGCATGGGCGTCGCGCTGCGGGCCGCGGAGCGGCCCGGCGCCCGGGTCGTCAAGACCGATCATCCTCCCGTCCTGGACGGCCGCCTCGAGGAACGCTGCTGGGCCGACGCCCCGGGCTACAGCAACTTCTATGGCCCCCCGGGCAGCGGACAACGCACGGACGCCACCACCTTCAAGCTGGCGCATGATCATGCCTGGCTCTACCTCGGCGTCCGCTGCGCCAATCCCGACCTCTACCGCTTCCGGCCCCTCTATCGGACCCATGACGACCCGATCCACAACGACGACAGCCTCGAGCTGCTGCTCGATCCCGCCGGCGATGGGCGGCTATATGTCCATTATAAACTGGCCTTCAACAACGTCCGCGCCGACCAGATCGTGCGCGACGGCGTCCGGGATCCCCGCTGGAACATTCCCTGGCTGGCGGCCACCGCGCAGGACCCGGCGGGCTGGAGCGCGGAACTGGCCATCCCGCTGTTCGTGCTCGTCTCCTATGGCGACCTCGGCGCCCTGGCGTTCAATATCGCGCGCAACGAGCGCCGTATCCAGGCCGTTGACGGCGCCGGGGAAATCCTGTCGGAACGGCAGGTGTTCAGCACATGGCAGCCGGTCGTGCGCAGCCTGCACGAACCGGACCGCCTGGCGCCTTTGATCGGCGTGAATCCCGACCCGCTCGAGGTGCCGCTGCTGGCCGCCCTGGAAGACGTCACGGTCCGGCCCTACGAGGTTCGCAACGGCGCCCTGCACTATGCCGTTGACGCCACGATCGTGCCCGTCTCCGATCGCGGCGGCGACCTTGACGTCATCGTCTCCGACGTGACGACCGATGGGCATACCAATGCCGCGCAGCAGCGATCAACGGTCGCCGCGTCGGGAGTCCACACCGTCAGCGTGCACATCCCGGCGACCTCGATGGCGGAGCGGGACATCACCGTCGTGCTCCGCGATCCCGCCGCCGGGCGCGAGCTGGGCCGGCGCGTGCTGGCGCGGCCCGAAGCGCTCCGCTGGCTCTCGGCCTATCTGGACCGCGGGTATTACACCACGGAATCCCAGGCCGTCATCCAGGCCGCCGTGGGATTGCCGGCCGGGACCGTCCGGGACATGCGCCTGGAGGTGCGCGCCGGAACCCGGGTGGTGGGCCAGGGCGCCGCCGCGGCCGACACGCGGGTCCCGTTCCCGATCGCCTCCTGGTCGAACGGCACGCACGCGCTGACCCTGGACTTGCGGCAACGAGACGGGACGCTCTTCGGGTCGCTGCCATGCGCGCTGATCAAGCGCCCGCCCAAGCCGGGGCGGGAATGGAACATCGACCACGTCAACCGGGTGATCCTGAACAACGGCGCGCCGTTCTTCGGCATCGCCATGGTCCAGGACATGGTGGGGTACGATCCCCAGGCGATCGCCCGCTGCCTGGCGGAGCACAATTTCAATACGATCGGGATGTGGTCCGGAACGACCAACAGGTGGCTCGATCCCGAGGAGTACACGGCCTATGCGGACCTGGCGGGCCGGCACGGCCTGCGGGTCTTGGCGCGCCTCGAGCAGGCGCGCGCCCGCGCGCCGGACGATACGTGTGACTGGCGGCATCTGCAGCCCTATTTCGACACCTTGCCGCCGGACCAGGTCGACCGGGAGAAGCGCTTCTTGACCTACGGCGCCCACCTGACGCAGGTCAAGGGGTATCTGCTGTTCCGGGCGCGGATGCTCGACGCCGCGCAGCGGCAAGCCGCGTTCTTCGACCTCTACCGCTACCATCGCCGCCTGATGCTGCAAAGCGTGGAGGCCATCATGAACGCCACGAACGTGATCGGCTACAACCTGCTTGACGAACCGATGGACTTCCAACTGCCGGCGCTCGAAGACATCCATGCGCGCATCCACGCGGCCGACGGGTATCACCCCACGTTTCTCCTGTTTTCCGGATCGCCGCCTGCGGGGGTGGAAGATCGCCCGCTGTTCGACGTGCTGTCGCAGGATCCCTATTGGACGCCGGGCGGCGTCGATCCCAAGCGCAATACGCCGCGCTACGTGGCCGCCGCCACGGCGCAATTGCACCGGCGCGCCGGCCGTTCCCCGCGCCGCGCGCCGATCTGGATCAACGTCTCGAGCGAGTTCTTTCGCGGGTATCGCACCTATACCCGGGCCGAGCAGGAATGCCAGACGTGGTTGGCCCTGATGAACGGCGCCACGGTGATCTCGTATTTCCACTTCATCGCGCACCGCGAAACCTGGGATACCCTCCGCCGGCTCAACCGGCTCGCGGCGGCCTTGGCGCCGGCCCTGACCGCCCCGTCGGTCGAGCAGTCCGTCGTCTACCGCAACGGCCGCGTCGGCGAGGACGGCGCGGTGCAGTACACGCCCGGCGCCTTCGATCCCGACCAGGACGTGTTCCCGGATGTCCAGGCCGTCGTCAAGCGCTATCCGGACGGCCGCGGCGTCCTGCTGGCCGCCAACGTGTATGACCGCCCGACCCGCTGCGAGTTCCGCATCCCGGGCCTGGCCGGCACGGTGTCGAATATCGTCTCGGCCGCCGTGCTGCCCGTCGCCGGCGGCGCGTTCACCGAGACGTTCGGCGGGTACGGGATCGCCGGCTTTCTGCTGGACCTGCCCGGCGCGGCGCGGTCCATCGACCTGACCGTGTCGTCGGTTGTTCACACGAACGCGATCCGGCCCACGCCGCTGGGCCTGCGCCACTATGTGCGGCCGGGAAAAAAGAACGTGCTGCCGAACCCGAGCGCCGAGGACGCGACCCGTCCCGGGTATCCGGATTACTTCTTCTGGGTGCCCGCCCTGATGCCCGACCAATTGATCGGATCCGTCAACCCGCGCATCGGCCAGACGACCAACGAGGCCTATCATGGCCGGGCCAGCCTGATGATCTCGCGCCAGCCGGGCTGGCCCTCGGGCGGCGGGGAGGTCTGGTTTTACTGCCAGCCGCAGCACGCGGAGGAAACCGTCTACACCTTTTCATGCTATGCCAAGACGGATACGCCCGGCTTGCGTCTCTCCTGCCAGTCCGTGTACGGGACGGCGACCTTTGTCCTGACCTCCTGCTGGCAGCGCTGCGCCATGCCCTGGAACGTGCCGCCCAAGAGCGACGCGGAACGCGGCCGCCTGGCGATCGCCCCGGCCCAGTACGGCACGGTCTGGCTGGACGCCCTGCAGGTCGAACGGGGCGCGGACGCCACCGCCTTCGAGGACTGACGCCGGAGCCGGAGCGGGAATCGGCAGGGGGTTAGTCCACCCGGATGCGGACGCGGGCGCTGGCGCCGGCGGCCGTGCAGCAGACGATCCAGTGGGCGCCGCGGGCGAGCGGCCAGAAGAGCGGGGTGCCGGCGGGCGCCGTGCCGAGCGGTTGGTCGTTGACGAACCAGTGCAGCGGTTCGCCCGGCGGGGCGCCGGCGGCGTCCAGCGGCAAGCGCTGCGCGGCGGGATCCCAGGCGTCCACCAGGCGGAAGGTGCTGCCGGCGGCCGGCGAGGTGATCCGCAAACTCATGGCGGGGCGCAGGAGCGGCTCGATCTGGCGACGCAGCCGTTCCGCGATCTCGGCCGCGGCGGGGGCCGCGCCGTGGCCGTGCAGCGGGCACGGCATGCCGCGCGAGACCCGGGCGATCGCCCAGTCCATGGCCGGTGGTCCGCAGCGCGGGCCCGGCAGGCAGCCGCTGGCCGCGCAGACGGCGCGCGGCACGACGCCCGCCGGCCGCGCAAACCAGGGTCCCTGATTGTCGGGGTACAGTCCGCGGAAGAGCTCCCACGCCAGCGGCACGGCCGCCGTGCGCCCGATCAGGCGGGCCGATGCGGTGTTGTCGGGATTGCCGATCCAGACGCCGATCACGATGTCGGGATTGTAGGCCACCGCCCAGGCGTCGCGCCAGCCGGTCGAGGTTCCCGTTTTCCAGGCCATGCGGGGCAGGCGCGTGTCGGCGACATGCCCGGCGGTGTCCAGGGCGCGTTCGTCGCCGCTGAGCATGTCGGCCAGCAGCCAGCAGGTGTCCTCCGAAAACACGCGGGTCTCCGGGTCGGGCGGCGCGGAGTCCTCGATGAGGCGCGGATGGCGGTAACGGCCGCCGCGCGCCAGGCAGGCGTAGGCGTTCGCCAGGTCCAGCAGGCGCACCTCGGCGTTGCCGAGAACCAGTCCCAAGCCGTAGTGGTCGGCCGGCCGGCCGAGGGTTGCGAACCCCAGGGCCCGCAGGGTGGCGTGGAACAATGGCTGGCCGACGCACCGCTCGGCCTCGATGGCCGGCAGGTTCAGCGATTGCACCAGGGCCTCGCGCACGGTCGCCGTGCCGCGGCAGGCGGCATCGAAGTTTCGCGGGTCGTAATCGCGGAACCGCAGGGGCATGTCGGGCAGCACGGTGCCGGGAGTCATCAGGCCGCGCTCGAGCGCCAGGGCGTAGACGAACGGCTTGAGTGTCGAGCCGGCCGCGCGCGGCGCGAGCGCACCGTTGACCTGGCCGGCGGGGACGGCGGCAAAATCCGGCGACCCGACCATCGCCCGGATGGCGCCCGTCCGGACCTCGAGGATCACGATGGCGCCGCCGCGGGCGCCGTGGGCATCGCGGTGCCGCCGCAGTACCGCTTCCGCGCGTCGCTGCAGATCGGGGTCGAGCGTCGTTCGGACAGGAGCGCCCGCGGGGGCGTTGGCGACGGGACCCAGCCAGTCGGTGAAATGCGGGGCGTCGAAGGGATAGCCGGCGGGCCGGACAGCGAGCGGCTGGCGCAAGGCCGCGGTTTCCTGCCGGCCGTCGATCAGGCCGCACTCCCGCATGCGCGCCAGGACGTAGGACTGCCGCGCGCGGGCGCGGTCCAGGTGGCGGTCGGGCCGGAAGCGGGCCGGCGACTGCGGCAGGCCGGCCAGCAGCGCCGCCTCCGCCAGGCTCAAGTCGCCGGGACGCTTGGCGAAATACCGCTGGGCGGCGGCCTCGATCCCGACGATGTTGCCGCCGAACGGCGCCCGGTTGAGGTACTGCGCCAGGATCGCGGTTTTGTCGCGGCGGCGTTCGAGTTGCAGGGCGCGCCTGGCCTCGCGGGTCTTGGCCCACAGGCGCCGCGGGCGCGGCTCGAGCAGCCGGATGACCTGCATCGTCAGGGTCGAGGCGCCGGAGACGACGCGGCCGGCCGCCAGGTTCTGGAGCGCCGCGCGCGCCAGCGCCACGGGATCCACGCCGCGGTGCGACCAGAACCGCCGGTCCTCGGCCGCCACGATCGCCGCCACGATCCAGTGGCCGGGCGCCGGCTGGTAATCCGGCCGGCAATCCAGGCCGCCGGGCCCCAGCCAGATGCGCAGCGGCCGGCCGGTGCGGTCGGCCAGCACGCGCGACGCGGGATAGGTTTCGAGCATCGCCTCCGGGAACGGGCCCCAGCGCGCGAGCGTTGCCAGCAGCGCGGCGGCGCCGAGTGTGCCGGCGGCCAGGGCGGCCGCCGCGGCACGGCGCCGCCGCCGGCCGGCGTGGCCGTGCGGTTGACTGGCCGCGCTGGAGGAAGGGCAGGTCATGGCGTGACGCACACCTCGCCGCCGCCGGACACCGATCGGATGTCCGGCGCGTACATGCCGGAGACCGTCACGGGCGGGTGGCGATAGGTGCCGGGCGTGACCGCCCGCGCGGCGTAATGGAAGTACTGAATCCCGGACATGGGGCCGGTGAAGAACAGCATGCGATCGTCGCGCGCGTCGCGGTAGCGCGCCGGTTCCGCCGCGGCGGTCAGCCAGGCGAAGACGCGGGCGGTGGCCAGGTTGGGATTTTCAATTTCCCAGCCGGCGGGCAGGAGGTCCTCGATGACCAGGTGGTCGAGAGTGCGGCCGAGCGTGTCCACGGCGATCCGCACGACGACCAGGTCGCCTTGCTTGAGCGTCTGCGGGTCGCAGGCGCGGCCGGCGCCGTCCAAGAACGTCCGCCGCACGGCGACGCCGCGGTCGCAGTCCGGTTCCGGGTCCGTGGATACCCCGGAAAATCGGCTCCAGTAGTAGAGCGGGCCCGGCCCCTGGTTGGCGATCGTCAGGGCGCCGGCCTCTCCGGCGGCGTAGGCCCAGTGCACGTCCTGGGTGCTGGAGATCGCGCGCGGGGCGCCGCCGGCCGACGCCAGGGTGCCCGTGAACGGGCGTTCCCGGGCGCCGGTCAACCGGGCGTATTTTCCCAGGGCCAGGAGCGCGAGGCCGTTGTTGTAGGTGCTGCCCCAATGGCCCTCCTGGCGCCGGCTAAGCAACAAGGCGGCCAGGCGCACGACGGCCTCGTTGCCCGGATCGGCATCCAGCCAGGCGGACAGCAGCAGGGCGGCGTCCTGCACGTCGCTGTCGCGCGGGCGGCCGGGTTGCCCGGGGCGCTCCGGCGGCAGGCCGAGCGCGTCGAGTATCGGCGCGGCCGCGCGCGGCTGGCCGGACAGCAGCAGAGCCGCCGCCACGTGGACGCGCGTGGAGAACACTACGCGGCCGGCCAGTTCCTGCAGGCGCGCCGTCCATCCTGGATCCGGGCTCTTGGCGAGCGCCAGAACGTGGCAGGCATAGGCGCGCTCGTCCATGTCGTCCTGCCACTCCGGGGTGTCCGCCGCGAGCGGCGCGCGGCGCGCGAGACGCTGCCGCAGCCAGTCGAGCGCCGCCTCGAAGCGCTCATGGGGCACGGCGTAGCCCGCCGCCTGGGCTTCAACCAGGAAATGGGTCGCGTACAGCGAGGGATCGGCGTCGCTGCTGACCAGGAAGGGCCACCAGGCGAAACCGCCGTCGGCCTGCTGCATGCTCAACACCCGATCGAGCGCCGCGCGCACGCGCACCGCGACGTCGCCCGCGGACGCCGCGCGCGGCAGCAGGCGCGGCATCCAGTCGGCGGCGTGCAGCAGCGGAAACGCGCCGGAGACGGTCTGCTCGAGGCAGCCGAACGGGTACGTCCACAGGTACTCGAGCGCGCGGCCCCATTCCAACGCCGGCAACGCCGAGAGGGCGCCGCTATGTTCGACCGTCGCCGGCAGCCAGGCCGGCGGCGGGGCGAGCGTGACCTGCTCGCCGGCGGCCAGCACCCGGCTGACCGCCGCGGCCTGCAGGCCGGCGGCCGGCCGCACGGCCAACGCGATGGTCTCGTCGTAGGCGTGCGGGCCGGCGTCGACGGCGATGCGGCAGGCGGCCGCGCCGGGAGCGGGACCGGCGTCGAGCGGAATCGGCACGCGGGCCGATCCGCCGGCGGCGAGCACGACGGCGGCGGCGGGGGCCTCGGTGCGCAGCGGCCCGCTGCAGGTCACGCGCACGGCGGCGGTCAGCGCGCAGCCGCTTTCGTTGAAGAGGGTCAGCGCAGCCTGGCAGCGGTCGCCGATCGCCAGAAAGCGCGGCAGGGCGGGTTCGGCCACCAGGCCGCGCTTGACCTCGACGCGCGCCTCGGCCGAACCCGCTTGCCGGCCGTTGTAGGCCACGGCCATCAGCCGCAGGGTGCCGGTGAATTCCGGCACGTCGAAGGCGACCTCCGCCCGGCCGTCGGCCCCCAGCGGCACGGCGGCCTGCCAGAGCGAGACCGGCTTGAAGCGCCGCGCGCGGATCGGATTCAGGCGCCGGTGCCGGGCCGGACCTTCCGCGTCCCCGCCGGCCGGCGCGGTCCCCGAAACGGTATCCTCGAGGATCGGCACCAGGTCGCGGTAGAGGTCGGCGGCGGCGACGGTCAGCCGACGCTGTCCCAGAAACAACCGGTTGGGGTCCGGCGTCTCGAGGTCGGTCAGCAGGCAAATGCCCTCGTCCACGGCCATCACGGTCACGGCCCCGGCGGCCGGGACGCCATTCGTGCCGCGCACGGTCAGGCGGGCGGCCAGGCGCGACTGCGGCGTCGCGCGCGCCGGGGTTTCGGCGGTCACCATCAGCCTGCGGTCGGGCGGCTCGACCAGCAGGGCGCGGGCGCCGACGGCGCCGTGCGGGCTCCAGACCGACTCCGCGCGCGCCGCCCGCACGAGCGTCACCACGCAGTAGACATTGGGGGCGTAGGATTCCAGGACGGGGATGTCGACGTCGGCCGTGTTATGCTCGAGGGCCAGCACGCGCGCGTCGAGGACGCGGTCGGACTCGATCGTCAGCAGCGCCGTGCCGGCGAACGGCGCCTTGATCCGCAGGCGGGCGGTTGTTCCCGGGGCGTAACGCTCGCGGTCCAGCGCGAGGTCCACCCGGCTGGGTGTGTCGCGGTTCCAGGCGATCGTCTCCTGGCCGGGGGCGGCGGCCTCAAAATTCAGGCGGGTGCACGCGCCGGATACCGGGTCGTGCGCGGCCAGCATGTAGACGCCGCCTAGTTCGACGCAGATCGGCCAGTCGCGCCGCGCGCCGCTGGCCGGGACGGTCTGCTCCCGAACGACGACGGCCTGCCGCTCGGACACCCACTGGTAACGGCCGCCGGGAGCTTCGCGCAGCACCGAGTTCCAGAGAACGCGCGAGAGGGTCAATGTCAACGGGGTCTCGTTCGTCGCCGCCGCGCCGTTCGGCAGCACCACCGCCACGCCGACGCGCTGGGTCTCGCCGGCGCGCAGGGCGCCTTCCCACGAACGGCGCAGCCCGAGATAGAAGGGGTAGGGATCGGCGTCGGCCGTGCCGCGGGCAGTGACTGGCCGCCCGCCGCTTTCCAGCACCGTGGCATAGAAGGTCAGCCGCAGGGCGGCGGGCGGGTGCCAGGCGCCTGGGAGTCGGGCCGTGAACTCCGTGCCGCCGGCGTCGTCGAGGGTATTGGTGCCGAGCGGTGTTTCGACCGTGGCAAAGGGCGTGTCGGCGTCGCCGAAGACCCAGCCCTCCCAGCCGCGCGGCGCGAAAGGCGCAGCCTCGACGGTCAGGTGGCCGCCGGCGGGCAGGCCGGCCGCCGGCCGCCCGAAGAGATGATCGGCGCGCACGCGGAAGGCATGATCGGCGCCCGTCAGAACGCGCCCGGCGGGCGCCGCGACGGCGACGCGAATCTGCGGGGGGACGAAATCCTCGAGGGCCAGCGTTGCCTGGCCAAGCGATGTGAACGTGCCGGGCATCGCCAGATCAAGGGTGTAGCGGCCGGTGGGCAAGTGCTCGGGCAGGACGATGTTGGTCTGTGCGGCGCCATAGGCGTCGAGCATTACCGGGAGATCGCGGAATAGGCTCCCATCGGGACGGCGCACGCGGATCAGCGCCGGGAACGGCGCCGGGGCCCGGCCGTCATGGCCGCGTACCAGCGCCTGGACGAAGGCGGTCTCCGACGGCCGATAGACGCCGCGCTCGGTAAAGACCGCCGCCTCGAAGCCGCCGGGCGGCAGGAACGCCGGCCCGTCCAGGTCGGGGTCCGCGGACGGCGCTGCGCCGCCCAGGGGCAGGAAGGAAAGGTCATCGCCCAGGCGGGCAATCGCCAGGTAGGGCGTGTCGTCCGCGGAGAACTCGAGGCGCGCCAGGCCCTGCGTGTCGGTCAGGCCGCGCGTCAAGGCCTGGTTGTTGCGGGCCAGCAGCGACACCTCGGCGCCGGCGGCCGGCTGGCCGGAGTCCAGCGAGGTTACCCAGACCAGCGCGCGGCCGGGCGTCAGCCGGGTGGTCAGGCCGAGATCGCTGACCACCAGCAGCCGCTCCTGCTCGTCGGCCTTCAGCCAATAGGCGCCGCGCGGGTCCGCGACCAGGTCCCGCAGGCGGACCTGGCCGCGCACGATCTCACTCGGCCGCGCGACGACCGTGTTCGTCCGGACCGCCGCCGGGCCGGCCAGGTCGAGCGTCAACTCGCCATCCCGGCAGCCGTCGTTGCGGATGCGGTCTTCGCGCAGCACCAACTGGACGAGGTTGTTTTCGTACACCGGTTGCAGCGAGGCGACCCATTGCTTGCGGTTGACCGTCTTGACGGGGATGACCAGCGGCCCTTTCGGCGAGAGGTAGCGGCCGGGGGCGTCGAGCAGGATTCCAGACTGCCGCTCGGGGACCTGGACCACGCGGGTGATCGGCTCCTCGAGCGTGGCGCGGTTGGCCGCCGGCAACCCGGCCTTGAACGTCACGGCGTAGACCGCGCCGTGCTGGAATGCACCGCGGATCGCGAGGCATGTGCCGTCCCAATGTTCCTCGGCAGTGGCGGTGAAGGCGACCGCGGGCTCGACGGCGATATAGGCATCCAGGCCGGCCGGCTCCGGGTAGGCCGTGAACCAGGCGCGCAGGCAGGGCGGCTCGAAGGGCGGGCTTTCGGCCTCCAGCCGTTCCAGGTGCAGGTCCGGAATGATGGCCAGCAGTCCCTCGAACGGCTGGGTCGACGGCCCGGCGCCGGCGAGGGCCGGCAGGCCGGCCCGCAGGTGGTACGTCAGGGAGCGGTCAAGGACCGGGTCGGTCTGCAGCCAGACGATGTTCGTGCCGGCCGGCCCCTGCGCCTGGTAGGGGACTTCGGCTTGCTGCCGCGTGGAAAGCCGCAGGAAGTGCGGCAGGGAGTCCCGGTGCGGGATGGCATTGAACGTCAAGCGCAGCGTAGCCTTGCGGTCGGCGGAGAGATTGGCCTGTTCCACCGAGAGCAGTTGCAGGGCTGGCGCGGCCGCGCTCGGCGTCGGCCCGGCCAGCCGGCGGATCACCGCCGGCAGGCCGCCCGGCGTGGTCCAGCGCCAGACGCCGTAGGCGTTGACCAGCAGAAATGCCAGCGCCAGCCAGAACCAGCGGGTCCCGGCCCGGCCCGGCGCGCGCCCGGGCGCGGCGGCGGTGGGAACGGGCGAATCGGCGCGCTCGGCGAACTCCTCCGGGGCGTCCATGGCGGCAAGGATGCGGTCGAGAGCCGCCGCGGGGTCGCCCGCGCCGTCTTGCCGGCGCAGGGCTTCCTGGATGTGCTCGCGCAGGCCGGCCAGGATTTCGCGGCGCACGCGGCCGGGCTTGTGGGCGAGCTGGAGGTCGACGGCGGCAAGATAAGCCTCGATGCGGGCGGACGGGTCGGGGGCGGCGGGGGTCATGTGGAAGAGTCTTTCAGCGGAGCGTTTTAAGGCGGGCAATGGCGTCGGTCAACAACGACCAGTAGGCGTTCATCTCGGCCAGGCGAGCTTTGCCGCGGGGCGTCAGGGAAAAGTAGCGGCGGGTGGGGCCGGCGGGAGAGGGGGCGTCGCGGGCCTTGAGGCAGCCGTCGGCGCAGAGACGGCCGAGGATCGGGTAGGCCGTGCTCTCGGAGACCGCCAGGTCCTCGACGCGCTCGAGCGCCTGGACGATCTCGTACCCGTAACTCTCGCCACGGCGCAGGATCAGCAGGACGCAATAGTCCAGCAAGCCCTTGCGCAACTGGGTGATCCAGCCCTCGTTCACGCGCGTCTCCCGGCCGGTTCCCGCCTCGGCTCCTATGTATTACGTAATAGCCGGCGCGAAGTCAAGAGCAATCCGCGCCCAAAGTCCGTGGGCGCCCGTCGCGTCCGTCCGTGGCAAGGCGCCATCCTCCCGGTCGCGCGGCGCGTGATCCGCCGCCTCACGCGACTCCGGACGGACAGCGGCGGCGGGACTGGTCGGTCCCGCCGACCCGCGCCGCCCGGGATGGCTAGGGGCGCACAGCCCATGCGGTCGGGAAGACCACGCGGTCAGAGGGTCAGGCCGGCGGGTTGGTAGCCCGAGCCGGAGAGCAGCGCGCGGAACGCGCGCGTGGCGGGGGCATACACGGCCGGGTCGGCGATGCCGTCGCCGTCGTAATCGGCCGGGAGAGGCACGTCGCCCGGCCCGCCGAAACCGGTCATCCCGGCGGCGGCATAGCCTCGGGTCGAGAGCAGCCCGATCCAAGCGCCGGCGTCCGGCTGGAACACCATCGGGTCGGCCTTGCCGTCGCCGTCGTAGTCGGCCGGGGCCGCACGCCCGCCAGCGCCGCCGGGAATCGCGGCGGCGACCGGCGCGTAGCGGCTTCCGGATGGCAGGACTTGCCACCACTGGCCGCCGGCGGATTCATACCACGCCGGATCGCTCCGGCCGTCCCCGTCGTAATCGTGGACAGCGGGCTGCGCCGACCAAGGACCGGGGACCTGGATCGGGCGATAGCCGTTGCCGGAGAGCCAGGCGGTCAGATGCCCCGTTCCGGTCTCGCAGACAGCGGGGTCGGCTTTCAAGTCCCCGTCAAAATCACCGGGCGCGGGCTGCGCGCCCGGGCAGGCTGTAGGCAGCACGGCCGGGGCGTAGCCGCGCGCGGAAAGCAGGACCGTGATCTGACCGGAAGCCGGCTCGCAGACGGCGGGGTCGGTCTTACGGTCCCCGTCGTAATCGGCGGCGGCGTCGAGGGCGCCCGGAGCGCCGAGGCCGGCGGCCTGGATGGCGTAGCCGGCTGCGGACAGGGCGGCTTGCCAGCGGGCGGCAGACCCATCGAAGACGGCCGGGTCGGCCTTGCGGTCGCCATCGACGTCGCGGGCATCGGCGTGCAGTCCGTCGGCTGTGAAGACGATGGCAAAGGGGCCCATGCCGGTGGCGCTGATGGCGGCGGCATAGATGCCGTTGGAGGGGCAGGTCCAGGTCAGCGGCCCGTTTGTGGCGGTGGCGAGCGTCAGGCTGTCCGGCCCGGCGAGGCGTGTCAGCAGGTCGCGGCGCGGTGCGGCGGCGGCGTGCAGGCGGTAGACCATGCCGCTGCGGCCGTGCAACCAGTACCACTGGGTGCCGTTGGGGAAGGGGATCGCGCCCGCGACGCGGATGTTCGGGGGCAGGTCGGGGATGGCGGCTTCGTCGAGGAACCGGTAACTGGAATACTCAAGGCACTCGAAGCCGTGGAGCCGCGAGACCCGCATCGCGCCGCCCTTGCGGTAATGGGTGCCGGGCTGAAACGCCAGCGTGTCGCTCTGCGGATCCACCGCGAACACGCCCAGCATCCAGCCGGCCAGCAGCATCCTGTCCCGGACGGCGAACTGCAGGGTCTTGACTTCCGGCTGGCCGGGTTCCCAGAAATACTCGTGGGGATGCATGTTGATCAGGCGGTAGGTGCGGCCGACGCGCGCCTGCCAGGCGGGGGACAGGGGGGCTGGCACGAAGCGCTCGCCGAGCGGTTGCGTCTCCGCGAAGGCGCCGCTGGCCCGGTGCATGACCAGCATGGGGTGCCCTGCCAGATTGGCGAAGGCGAACTGGCGGGCCTGGGAATCGGGCGCCGAGAACCAGCCGTTGACGCGCGGCACGAGATTGCTGAAGACGACGGGCTCGTCCAGGTGGGCGTTGGCGACCAGCGTCAGGGATCCCGGCCGGACCTCCAGCCGGTGGTATCCGGCGTTGCCGATGTAGAGGCCGGCGAGGGCGTCCAGCTCGGCTTGCGGGCGGGTGGTGACCGGCGCCGGGTCCGGGACATAGGCGTTGGTGGGCCAGTGGGCGCCGGTAGCATCGCGGATCGCCCAGCGCAGGGTCTCGATGCCGAGTTCGTCGCACCAGTTGCCGGGGCTGTTCTGCAGGATGGCGACGCCCAACTGGGGGTCGCGGGAGTCGGCCAGGTAGCCGCAGTGAAACCAGGGGGCGCCGTCTTTCCAGGATACTTTGCCGGCGTAGCGCAGGCGGTAATCGCTGACGTTATCCCAGCCCAGCCCCTGGGGAAGGTCCTCGACATTCAAGGGCAGATTGGTCAGTTGCGGCGTGTCCATCAGGTCGAGGGCGTTGGAACTGATCAGCGACTGCCCGCCGATCCGCCCGTGCGCGAGGACCATGCGGATGAAGCGGGTCAGGTCGTTGACCGAGGAATACATGCTGCCCGAACCCTGGGCGTTAAGGTATTCCGGCGGGCGCCAGGCGCCACCGCCGTCGTAGGCCGCCGCCAGGCGCTGGACGACGGCGGGATGGTCGGGGCGGAACGAACTGGAGGCCATGCCCAGCGGGCCGAGCAGCAGGGTGTCCATGGCGGCATGGAACGGGGCGCCGGCGATGCGCCGGACGACGTCGCTGGCCAGCAGGAACCCGGTGTTGCAGTAGGAGGCGCGCTGGTTGACGGGGGCGAAAGGATCATCCTGCCGCAGGCAGGCGAGGATGCCCTGGACGTACTCGCGGTCGTCCAGGAGGCGCCTGGTGATCATGCCGTTGAAGAAGTCGCCGGGCAGCCCGCTATGATGATTCAGCAACGAGCGAACGGTTAGCGGCGGCGAGGCCGGAAAGCGGGGCCGTATCGAGAACTCGGGGATATAGCGGGTGAGCGGCGCCTCGAGGTCCACGCGGTCCTGGTCCCGCAGCCGCATCAAGGCGGCGCCAAGCAGGGCCTTCGAGCAGGATCCGATATGGTAGATCGTGTCGGCATCGGCCGCCACGCCCCGCTCGCGGTCGGCCAAGCCGAATCCGGTAGCCCAGGGAACCGACTGGCCGTGGACCAGCGCGATGGACAGGCCCTGCACGCCCTGGGCGGCCATCTGGGTCGAGATCGCATCGCTCATACGGGCGATCGTGTTTGTGAAGGAGAGTCCGGCGGCCGGCAGCCGGGCGGCGGCGAACACCAACAGCGCACAACCAACGTCGTGGAATGGGTGGCGATTCAAGGGCGCTCCTCCTTGCCGGCGGGGCTGGCGGCATCATGGGCGTCTGGCGGGCGCCCGCGTGGCGGCGCCTCGGGTCTCGATCCGCGGCCGGCGTGCCTGCCGTCATAGTAGGGATGCGGAGCCGGCAAGCAAGGATAGAATCGGGATCGAGGGCGAGTGCCTTCCTGCCATTCGTCCGCTGGCGAGCGCCGGCATAATACTTGTCCATCTTAGGCGGGTCGGCGCCGTGTCCGTGGATCGCGCCTGGTCTGGACGCTGGAGACCGGCCGTCGTATCCGGGAATAGGACATGCCCGGCTGGGATTGACCCGCGGCCGGCGGCGGGCTAGCCTGCCGTGGGACCGGGCTATATGCATGCTATGCTGCGCACCATTCTGCACGTCGACATGGACGCCTTCTACGCGTCCATCGAGCAGCGCGATCACCCGGAATGGAAGGGCCGGCCGGTGGTGGTCGGCGCTCCGCCCGACCGCCGCGGCGTGGTGGCGGCCTGTTCCTACGAGGCGCGGGGTTTCGGCATCCATTCGGCCATGCCGTCGCGCACGGCCGCCAAACTCTGCCCCCAGGCGGTCTTTGTGCCCTGCGATATGCCCCGCTACGCGGCGGTCTCCCGCCAGGTGTTTGGCGTGGTCGAGCGGTTTTCCCCGCTGGTCGAGCCGCTGTCGCTCGACGAGGCCTTTCTGGATGTCACCGGCGCCCGCCGCCTGTTCGGCGACGGCGCCGCCATCGCCCGCCGCTTGCGCGCGGCGATCGCCGCCGCGACCCGGCTGACCGCCTCGGTCGGCGTGGCCCCGAACAAGTTCCTGGCCAAGATCGCCAGCGAACTCCACAAGCCGGATGGGCTGACCGTGGTCCCTTCCGACCCCGCCGGCATCCGGGAATTCCTGGCGCCGCTGCCGATCGGCCGCCTGTGGGGCGTCGGCCGCAAGACCCAGGCGCTGCTCGGCCAGGCCGGGCTGCGCACGATCGGCGACCTTGCCCGGCAGACGCCGGCAGCCCTCGCGCGGCTGGTTGGCCGGGCGGCGGCCGACCATTATTCCGCCCTGGCGCGCGGCGAGGACGACCGGCCAGTCGAGCCCGAGGGCAGTCGGAAACAGGTGTCCTGCGAGCACACGTTTGAGCGGGACTGCGCCGACCGCGCCGCGCTTGCGCGCGTGCTGGCGAACTGCGTCGAGGACGTCGGCCGCCACCTGCGCGAGGAGCAACGCTACGCCGGCGAGGCGCGCCTGAAACTGCGCTGGGCCGATTTCACCACCATCACCCGGCAGCGGCCCCTGCCGGCGCCGTCCTGCGACGACGACGCCCTCCACGCCGCCGCCCGCGCCCTGTTCGGCGCGATTCGGCTGGCAGCGCCCGTACGGTTGATCGGGTTCGGGGTCGCGCGCCTGGCAGACCATCCCCCGGCGCAACCGGACCTGTTCGAGACGGCCGACGGCAGCCGCGCCCGGCGCGAACGGCTCAGCCGCACGGTGGACGACATCCGCCGCCGGTTCGGTCGTGCCAGTCTGGTCCGCGGGCCGCCGGGGACGGCGTCCGGGTAATTGGCGGGTGGCGCGCGGGACCCGGTGGACCTGCCGGGGAAGGGCTTGACGGGCGCCCAAGAATCTTTCTCTTGACGCCGCGGCCGATCCTCTTAAGATGATGGGTGCTTGAAAGTCCCGTGGGCAAAGGGCGCGGCAGCGGCCGGTTGGGTCGGACGCGGGCCGCCAGGGGGATGGCATGCAAGTGGCGATGATGGGGATCTTGACGGTCTTGATCGGCCTGTCGGCGATGATCGTTGCCGTGGGATGGATCGTTCCGCTGGTCCTGGGAATCGTCGGGCGCCGGCGCGGCTGGGCCAGCGCGGGCGTCTGGCGGATGCTGGCGGCGCTCTGGGGCGCGGCGGCGGCGTTGCTGGCGCTGGCGGTGGGCGGATTCGCGCTCCTGGCGACGCGCATGGCGGGGTCGCACGCCTTGTCGGCCAAGGCCGACCGGACCTTCGATCCCGCGGCGCATGACGGGGCCCGCGCTGCCTTCCGTACGGCGGCGACCGGCGCGCTCGAATGCGTGGTGCGCGACGCGGCGGGCACGCTCTGGCGTTGCGCGGCCTCGAACGGGGTCATGGCCGTGCCGGCCGGCGCTCTCGACCTGCGCGACTGCCGGGTGACGGCCGCCGACGCCCAGGGACGCCAATGGACGGCCGTCTGCCGCTCCCCGTCCGAGTCGGCGGTCACTGTCGCGGCGGACAGCGTGCAGGCGCTGCCGCTGGGCCCGCCGTTCCAAACGGCGGTGAACGTGGACTGGTCCCCCGTCTCGCCGCGCATCCAACTCGCTCCGGTCGTCGCCGACGGCGCCGGCAACACCTACAAGATTTCCTGCGAGCCGGCTGGCGAGGCGCCCTCGTTCCAGGCGCTGGACGCCTCGAACCGCGTCGTCTGGAGCAACCAATTCGAGTATGGCTGAGGGGGATCGCTGGGGTATTCCGGGCGAATACCCGACGACCTCCAGGGCGCCTGCGTCTTCCGGCTCGCGTGGCCGGGGATGCCTTTCGAGTGCCAGGCGCTCGATACGCCGTTCCGGCGGCGCGCGCCGTAACGCGCGACCTCCCCCGCCCAGGCGCGGCGGCTAGGATTTCCGTTGGCAAGGCGGGCGATCTGCCCGCGCTCCGGCGAGCGCGTGCCGAGCTAGGCGAGGCTATGGCAACCGGCCGGCCGGCGCCTTCGCCAGCACCCGGATTGCCCCGGCTGACCGCTCGACGATCCGGCCGACGATCGCCGCCGACCGCACGCCCGCCCGGTGCAGGGCCGCCAGGGCGGCGCCGGCGGCGTTCGGGGGTACGGCCATCAGCAGGCCGCCCGAGGTCTGGGCATCGAGCAGGATCGCCTTCAGGGCGTCCGAGACGCCCGCCCCGTAGGCCGTGCGGCGTTCGCTGAACTCGGCGTTGCGTTCGGCGGCGCCGGAGACCATGCCGCGCGCGGCGTAGCCGCGGACCCCCGGCAGGAGCGGCAGGCGGTCACCCCAGACCTCGGCCGTGACGCCGCTCGCGATCGCCAGTTGGCAGAGATGCCCGAGGAACCCGAAGCCCGTGACGTCGGTGCAAGCGCTGGCGCGGTGCCGCACCATGATTTCGGAGGCCGTTTTGTTGAGCGTGCCCATCGCGGCGGCCGCCGCGCGCCGCGCGGCGGCGGAGGCCTTGCCGATCTGCACGGCCAGCGACACGATTCCCGTGCCGAGTGGCTTGGTCAGGATCAGGGCGTCGCCGGGCCGCGCCCCGGCATTGGTCGCCAGGTCGCGCTCGCGGACCAGGCCGGTGACGGCGAACCCGAACTTGATTTCCTGGTCGTTGATGCTGTGGCCGCCGAGCAGCACGACGCCGGCTTCGCGCAGCGTGTCCATGCCGCCGCGCAGGATCGCGGTCATGGCGGCGCGCGGCAGGGCCTCGATCGGGAATCCGATGATCGAGAGGGCGGTCACCGGCTGGCCGCCCATGGCGTAGACGTCGCTGAGCGAGTTGCAGGCGGCGATCCGGCCGAAAAGGCGCGGATCGTCCACGCCCGGGGTGAAGACGTCCACGGTCTGGACCACGGTCACCCCGGGCGCCAGCCGGAACACGCCGGCATCGTCGGCCGTGGCCATGCCGACCACCAGGCGCGGGTCCGAGACCTTGGGCAGGCGCGCCAGGACGGCGTGCAGGTCCTGCTGGCCGATCTTGCTGGCGCAGCCCGCGCTGCGGACGTGGGCGGTCAGCCGGACGCGCCCGCGCCGGGCGGGCGCTGGCATCCGTTCCCCGGCGCAGAGGCAGACGCGGTAGTCGCGGAAGGTGGGGCAGGGGCACGGCTGGCGGGGATCGCAGACGCAATGCCCGATCTTCATCGAGCGCGCCATCACCCGTCGGCGTCGTTCGCGGGGGTCCATGGGTCAGGGTCCTTTGAGGGTGCGGCGGTCTCCGATGCGCTTGGTCAAGCCCTGGCGGTCCCAGTATTCGAGCAGCGGAATGGCCACCTTGCGGCTGGTATGCGCCAGGTCGCGGAAGGTGGCGGCGTCGATGTGCCCGTGCCCTTCCAGGTGCGCGAGCAGCAGACGCCGGGCGGCATCCAGGGGTTCCGGGTGCAGCACGACCTTGTCATCGAGCGCCACGAGCTCGCCGGCCTGTAGCAGGTGCTGCAGGACCGCCGCGAACTCCGCCGCCGCCGCCCCCAGCCGGGCGCGGGCCTCGTCGCGGTTCGGCGGGCACAGCCCGGCCTTGCGAAACAGGGCGCGGAGAGCGTCGGCCAGGCCGGCCTGCGCCGGGGACAGCCGCGGCGCGCGCGCCGTCAGCGCCAGGCCGGCGGCCGTCTCGCGCACGTCGCCGGCGGCCGTCAGGCGCGCCAGCGCCCAGTCGGTCAGCAGCCGGTCGGCGGTCAGCCCGGGAAAGACATCCTTGCGGGCGAACCCGAAGTTGAGGGGCGCGGCGTCGTGCCGGCGGGCAAGCGCCGCGACCAGCTCGGCGCGCGCGGCGTCGGCCGCCGCGGCGGAGGCGTAGCGCCCGCCCGGCAACGCGATGGCAGCGCCCGCGCGCGCCATCTCCGCGAGGCGCGCGCGGGCGGTGTCGAGGTCGAGGAAGGCGGACTTGGCCAGGTCCTCGGAGCGGCGCGGCTGGCGCCCGGCGGTCTGGAGGGCGTAGGCCAGGGCGGCGGCCGGGTCGCCCGCGGCGCGCTCGCGCTCGGCCACGGCGGCGACCCAATCCTCCCGGCGGGCACGCAGTTTGACCGTGTCGCCGGCGATCACCGGGCCGCCGCCGAGCGTGTGGGCCGGGCTCAGGCTGCGGATCACGAACAGGTCGCCCGGCGCGGCCACGACCGGCTGGTCGAGCTGCACCTGCACCAGCCGGTCGCTGCCCGGGGCCGGCGGCTCGGCGCCCGAAAAGACCAGATGGCCGGTGACGTCGGCGGTGCCGACGTGGAACCGGACGGGCGAGCGCGGCTTGAGCGGGCGATCGAGGTTCGGCATTAGGTGCAGCCGGGCGTCCACCAACCGGGTGGGCGTGCAGTAGCCCGGCGTCGCCAGGACCATTCCGCGCCGGACGTCGGCCGCCGCGAGGTCGCCGAGCCGCAGGGCGATGCACTCGCCGGCGCGCCCGGCCTCGGCCTCCGCCCCGTAGACCTGGAGGCCGCGCACCTTGTGGAGGCCGCCGTCCGGCAGGAGGTCGAGGGAATCGCCGACGCGCACGGTGCCGAAGCGGGGAATGCCGGAGACGATCGTCCCGATCCCCTGTTTGACGAAGGCATACTCCACGTGCATGCGGAAGGCCCCGGCGGCCTCGCGCCGGGCGGCGCGGTCCACGGCGGCGACCACGGCCCCGTAAAAATCGTCGAACCCCGCGCCGGTCTTGGCCGAAACCGGGACGATCGGCCCGCCGTCGAGAAAACTGCCGGCCGTCAGCGCGCGGATTTCTGGAATCAGGGCGGCCAGGCGCGCGGGCTCGACGAGATCGATCTTGGTCAAGGCCACGAACCCGGCCGATATGCCCAGCAGGCGGACGATGTGAAAGTGCTCGAGGGTTTGCGGCATGATGCCGTCGTCGGCGGCGATCACCAGGATGGCGGCGTCGATGCCCGAGGCCCCGGCGACCATGTTGTGGATAAAGCGCTCGTGGCCGGGGACGTCCACGATGCCGACCTGGCGGCCGTCCGGCAGCCGGCAGACGGCGAAGCCCAGATCGATGGTCATTCCGCGCGCGCGTTCCTCGGGCAGCGTGTCGCAGTCGCAGCCGGTCAGCAGCTTGACGAGGGCGGTCTTGCCATGGTCGACGTGGCCGGCGGTGCCGAGCGTCACGGTGACGGTCCGGACCGGCGCGGCGCCGGTGGCGGCGGCCTGGCAGGGCAGGGCGGCGGGTTTCATGGCGGGACGCCGCCGGCGCGCGCGGTCTCCGCGGCGGCGAGGAGGTCCGGGAGCTCGTCCGGCAGCACGGTGCGCATGTCGAGCAGCAGGGCGTCGCCGGCGACGCGCGGGACAACCGGCACGGGCGCCGTGCGGAAGGCCAGCGCCAGGCGGTCGGCCGCGATGCCCGGCGCGCGGATGCGCAGGCAGACGGACGGCAGCTCGGTCTGCGGCAGGGCGCCGCCACCCAGCCGCGCCGTGCCCGGCACGGCGGCGAGTTCCCAATCCGGACAGCGGCGTTGCAGGTCGGCCAGGAGTCCGTTGGCCTGGGCCGCGAGGTCGGCGGCCGGGCGCGCCAGCATGCCGTAGAGCGGGTGGCGCGCGGCGAGTCGCTCGGGATCGCGGAACAGGCGCAGCGTAGCCTCGAGCGCCGCCAGGGTCAGCTTGCCGACCCGCAGCGCCCGGTAGAGCGGGTGGACAGCCAGGCGGTCAAGGAGCGCGGCGCGGCCGACGATCATGCCGCCCTGCGGGCCGCCAATCAACTTGTCCGTGCTGAATAGGACAAGGTCGGCGCCGGCGGCCAGGCTTTCCTGGACCGTCGGCTCGTGCGGCAGGCCGTAGCGCTCGAGGGGCACCAGGGCGCCGCAGCCGAGATCGTCGGCCGTCGGCACGCCGCGGGCCTGGCCGATGCGGGCGATCTCGCCGATGGAGACCTCGCGGGTGAACCCGACGATGGCGTAGTTGCTCTTGTGCGCCTTGAGCAGCAGGGCGGTGCGCGGACCGACGGCGCGTTCGTAGTCGGCCGGGTGCGTCTTATTGGTGGTGCCGACTTCCCGCAGGACGGCGCCGCTCTCGGCCATGATGTCGGGGAGGCGGAACGAGCCGCCGATCTCGATCAGTTCCCCGCGCGAGACGACCGCCTCGCGTCCGCGCGCCAGGGCCGCCAGCAGCAGCAGCGTGGCGCCGGCGTTGTTGTTGACCACCAGGGCCGACTCGGCGCCGGTCAACTCGCGGACGAGCGGCAGCAGGCACTCCTCGCGGCGGTCGCGCTGGCCGGTGTGCAGGTTCTGCTGGAGGTTGCAACAGCCGGCGGCGCGCGCCATCGCCGCGCGGGCGGTCTCCGGCAGGATGGCCCGGCCGAGCCCGGTGTGCAACAGGATGCCGGTGGCATTGACCGCGCGGTCGAGACGCGGGCGGTCGGCGGCCGCCAGGGCCGCGGCGGCCTGCGCCAGGACCGCCGCCGGAGACACGGCGCGCGGCGGCTGGCCGGCGCGACGCATGGCCTCGCGGGTGGCGGCCAGGCTGTCCCGCACGGCCGCTGCCAGGCGCGCGCGGCCGTGCGCGGCCATCAGCGGCGCGGCGGCCGGGTCGTTCAGCACGGCCTCGACCGCCGGCAAGGCGCGCATGGCCGTCTGGAGTTCAGCGTCCATCGGGTTCGTGCCCGTCGTCGTTGCGCATGGCGCGAATGGGGCCAGCCGACACGCTTGCATGATGCGTCGTGCGTCCCGGAACATCAAGCAGATTGTACTGTTCATGATTGGCGCACACCCTGACCGGCGGCACGCGCGGTCTAACAACGCCCGCCGCGGCTCGCATGCCCCGATTTCATCGTTGCATTGTTGCGCAACGATGCTGTATGGTGGTCCGCCATGAACCCGGAAGAACTGAAAGCGCGCGCGCGGGTGATGAAGGCGCTGGCGAGTCCGGTGCGCCTGAAGATCGTGGACGAGTTGAGCCGGGGCGAACGCGGCATCTGCGAACTGCAGCCGCTGTTCCCGATGAACAAGTCCACGCTCTCGCGGCATGTCGCGGAATTGAAGAACGTCGGCATCGTGGGCGAGCGGAGGGAAGGCGTGAG
>CAZEVX010000019.1:0-21584 GCA_964515705.1 uncultured Verrucomicrobiota bacterium
TGATGGGCAGGCATTTGCGCTGCAAACGACCAATGGTGCGGTTCAAACCGGATGGAGAGGCGATGGGACTTGTGAACCGTCCCCTCGCAGCGATTCAATCTGCAGCAAGTCCCTGTGAGTCGTGGCGGACGATGAAAAGGCGGGGAGGGATCAACAAGCATGCGTGCGAAAGAACTCCGCGATTTCGGGTTTCCCAGATTGTCCGCAGGCCACATACCCGCCGGAACGGCAAAGTGGCGGACGCCAGGTGAACTTTTTGCAGAAAACCTGCCGCCTGACTGGCAATGGCAACGGGGAAACACCTGAAACCGCTTCAATTGGACTCTCTCGGCTTTTCGCTGGTGCGCTCGGACGCCGTGTGCTACATTGACCCCGCGTTGAATCCGTGATACCGGCTGATTGCGGAGCGCCGGGGCAGGAGACCATGCAAGAACAGGAACGATGGCTGTCGGTCGAGGAGATCGCCGCGCACTTGGGGATCAACCGGGACACGGTCTACAAGTGGATCGACCGGAAGCGGATGCCCGCGCACAAGGTGGGCAGGCTCTGGAAGTTCCAGGTGTCTGAGATCAACGAGTGGGTGCGGGATGGGAAGGCAGATGAAGACTATGTACGGAGATGAGGATCAGCACGTTTCGACCTCGCGTCTGCTGTTGCCGTGGTGAAACGAACGTAAGAAAGTGGCGATACCATGCCGAGGACGAAGACGTTTGGCGACTACAAGACAGAGGAGCACAAGTGGATAACCCTCGCCACCGGCGAGTACTATCCTGATATCCTTAGGGACGCCTGCGAACTCTACAAGCCGGTCCTCGTGGCCTTCTCCCAATTGCTCAAGTCCTCGGAGTCCTCAACGGCCCTCTTCATGCGGATCGCTGAAGAGGCGAACGGGTGGATGCGGGTACAGCTGGCACGGGTGTTCAGGAAGTATGTATCCCCGGAGACGCCGGTCGAGATGCTGAAGAAGAAGACGAAGGCGGCTGAAATCTGCCACCAGTTCGGCAAGCGGTTCCGACCCGTCCATGACGTGCAGACCGCCTTCGCCACACGACCGATTCCAGACGAAGCGCTATGTGCCGTCTTGTGGGAGTACAAGGATCGGGGGCAGAAGGGCTACGACCTGACAGAGCGGTTCTTTCGGATGTTCCGCGAACAGTCCCCAAAACTCGACATTCGCGGTCCAGAGCGCGCTGGTCGTGACATCCTACTTGGCGAAGTGTTTCCCTCCTATCCGAAACCTGACCGACCGGCAGACTTCCTCGTCTGCGACGGCGACCAGATTCTCGCAGTGGGTTTTGCGCGGTACGACTCTGACCGCGGAGGAGCGCAAGAAGATGATCGGACCGGCGGTTATCGTGACTGCGCCACTGAAGTCCTGAATTACGCCCGTCGGCGGCAGTTGCCCTTGAAAGTGATCTTCCTGAACGACGGCCCAGGTCTTCTTCTCGGTTCGATGTGGGATGACTATGACCGCCTCGAACGGTTGCGCCCTGGCAAGATTCTCGTGCTGACTCTCCGTATGATTCCCGAACGTCTCACGGAGCAATGGTTGAACTCGTGATTCAGGAGGGGAATGGCGACTGGCGTATCCAAAACGAAGTGGCAGGGAAAGCACGGTGTTCTTCCCGCCGTACCGTTCCAGTCGAACGGTTCTCCCGTCCATGTTATCTACGACGGCAAGGCGGATGAGAACGCGATCCTCGCCACCCCGGCCGCGCGTCTGGTCCAACTCTGGCCCGATACGAATTCCTATGGCGTTGCCACCTGCAACCGCCTGATCTACGGGGACAACCTCCCTGTCCAGATCGCCTTGCTTGACGATCCTCAGGTCAGAGGCAAGGTCCAGGTCGCCTACATTGACCCGCCCTTCGCCACAGGCGGAGTCTTCCAGTCCCGTAGTCAAAGCGATGCCTACACCGACCTACTTTCTGGCGCGGACTACATTGAGTTCCTGCGCGCGCGCCTGATCCTGCTGCGCGAGTTGCTTGCGCCGACGGGATCGATCTACGTTCATCTCGACAGTAACATGGCCTTCTGCATCAAACTCGTGATGGACGAGGTCTTCGGCCGGCGCAACTTTCGGAACTGGATCACCCGCAAGAAGTGCAACCCTAAGAACTACACGCGCAAGACCTACGGCAACGTCTGCGATTTCATCCTGTTCTACACCAAGACCGACGACTACGTTTGGCACCGGCCCGTTGAATCCTGGACGGACGAGCGTGCCGCGCGCGAGTATCAGTACGTGGACGAGAGAACCGGCCGCCGCTACAAGAAGGTTCCAGTCCATGCCCCCGGCGTGCGGCACGGCGCAACCGGCGGACCGTGGAAAGGCAAACCGCCTCCGCCCGGCAAGCATTGGCAATACACCCCCGACAAACTCGACGAAATGGACGCTCGCGGCGAGATCTACTGGTCCCCGACGGGCAACCCACGCCGCAAGATATTCCTCGATGACAGTGCCGGTGTTCCCGTTCAAGACCTCTGGCTTGAGTACCGCGACGCCCACAACCAGAACATACGAATCACCGGCTATCCCACGGAGAAGAACGCCGGTTTACTGGAGCGCATCATCGCTGCCTCATCCAATCCCGACGACCTCGTTCTCGACTGCTTCTCCGGTTCCGGTACAACGCTTGCTGTGGCCTCGGTACTTGGCCGCCGCTGGATCGGCATAGACAACAGCGCAGAAGCCATTGCCGTCAGTCTCCGCCGCTTTGCCAAGGGGCTTGAACCTATGGGCGATTTCGTGAACGGCAACAACGGAGAGGATGAAACAAAGGAACCCGCCAGCGACACCCTGCCCCTGTTCGCATCCCTTGAGAACCCGCCGCCGGCAACCGTCACCAAGGCCGGCAAGCCAGCCCACAAACCGATAACGGATTTCACCCTCTTTGCTGAGCGATCCGTCGCCGCCAGCATCTCAGCCACCCTCGATCAATGGCGAACCGACATCGGCGAGACCGTTCCCCTGGCCGTCGCCAAGGAATCACGTGCTGGGTACGCTCACGGCACAAGTCGGACGGCGAAGGCCGGCGACCCATGGGCCGCCGCCACCGCTCACCTCATCAAGGCCGATCCCATCCTCGCGAAGATCATCAGCCAGATTGGACCTTGTCGCCTCACGCGCCAGAGAGGCGGCTTTGCCCACCTCGCCCAAGCCATTGTGAACCAGCAACTGTCCAAAGCCGCCGCCGATTCGATCATGAAGCGCCTGATGGCGCTTATCGGCAACGAACTCCTTACCGCCGAATCTTTTCAGGCCCTGTCCGACAAGGCCCTCAAGACGGTCGGCATTTCGGCCAGGAAGATCGCCTATCTCCGCGACCTCGCTGACAAGGTGATTTCTGACCGGATCGACTTTCGCCGTCTGGGACGTTTGTCGGACGATGAAGTGATCCGCCGGATTACATGCGTGAAGGGCATCGGCCGATGGACAGCGGAGATGTATCTGATCTTTGTCCTGTGCCGACCGGATGTTCTTCCGCTCGACGATTCTGCGCTGCGCTCTGCCATCCGTGCGATAGGGCTATGGCAAGTCGGCGACAGCGATGAGAGTGTCCATACCATCGCGGAATCGTGGCGACCATTTCGGAGCATTGCTTGCTGGTATCTCTGGACGGCAAAGAATCAGAAACTCGATCTAGTCTAGAAAGACGGGCATGGGCCAAGCGCAAGAGACGAATCGAAAGGGAACCCCATGACGGCGACACGAAGAGCGAAGCCCGCCAGCCCGGCGCAGAAGGCCATCCAATTCAAGGTGCAGTTGCGCTATGTCCGGCCGCCGATCTGGCGGCGGGTGGTGCTGCCCGACAACGCCACGCTCGGCGACCTGCACGCGGTCATCCAGACCGCGATGGGCTGGCACAATAGCCACATGCACAGCTTCCGCATTGGCGGTGTGAACTACACCAGCCGGTCGGCGTCCCAAATTGAAGACATGGACATGGAGAACGAGGAGCGCGTGACGCTGGCCGAGGTCGTCACTCGCGCCAAGCAGAAGTTCATTTACGAATACGACTTCGGCGACGGTTGGGAGCACGAGATTGTCGCCGAGAAGTTCCTGCCGCTCGATCCCGCCGCAAAGTATCCCGTTTGCCTCGGCGGGGCGCGCGCCTGTCCGCCGGAAGACTGCGGCAGCTTCCCCGGCTACATGGACATCCTGAAGGCGTTGAGCGCGAAGACGCCGACGGCGGAACAGAAGGAACTCCTCGAATGGGTCGGCGAGGGTTACGACCCCGAGCGCTTCGATCTCGACGCCGTCAACCGCCACCTGCCAGGCCGCCGCTGACAAGGAGTGGCGTTCACGCCGACCGTCCGACGCGGCGTTCGGCTTCCAGGAAGACCGGTCGGCCCCTCGCTCGTCCATGGGAAGGCCGCCGAGGTCGTCGCTCGCCAGGAGCCGTGACGCGACGTCGGCCTTCAACGCCTTCTTTCTCGATGAAGTCGGCGCGCAAGCATGATCCACTCGCACCGCTCGCTGGAATCCGTCCTGGTCGTGCCCGGCGCTCGCTTGACCCTCGCCGGCCCGCCAATCGCGCTGGCGGGAATGGCGCGGGACTGGTATAGAGAGGCATCCGGAGACCGGACCGCGCGCGGGGCGGCCCCGTCGCGGCGTCTTTCCGTTCGTTCGCAAGGACCCGACGCCATGGACCTGATCGCCGATCCCCAACACCTGCAACGCACCGCCCAGGATCTCCGGCGCGCCGGCCGCCGCATCGCCCTCGTGCCCACCATGGGTTGCCTCCACGCCGGCCATCTCTCGCTGGCCGCCCTGGCGCGCGCCGAGGCCGAGGTCGTCATCCTGAGCCTGTTCGTGAATCCCGCCCAGTTCGGACCGCAGGAGGATTTCGCGCGCTATCCGCGCCCGTTCGCGCGCGATCGCGCCCTCTGCCAGGACGCCGGGGTGCAGATTCTCTTCCATCCCGCGCCGGAGGCCATGTACCGGCCCGGGGCCTCGGTGGTGGTCGACGAGACCGCGCTCGCACGCGGGCTCTGCGGGGCCTCGCGGCCGGGCCATTTTCGCGGCGTCCTGACGGTCGTCGCCAAGCTGCTGCACCTGGCCCTGCCGGACGTGGCGGTTTTCGGCCAGAAGGACGCCCAGCAGCTCCGGATCATCCGGCAGATGGTGCGCGACCTCGATGTCCCCGTGCGGCTGATCGCGGCCCCGATCGTGCGCGAGCCGGACGGCCTGGCCATGAGTTCCCGCAACCGCTACCTGTCCCCGGCCGAGCGGCAGGCGGCGGTCTGCCTCAGCCGCGCCCTGCGGACCGCGCGCCGGCAGTATCGCGGCGGAGAACGCCGGACCGCCCGCCTGGTCGCCGCCATGCAGCAGGACCTCGCCGCAACGCCGGAGGCGCGGCCCGACTATGTCGCCGTCGTGGACCAGGAGACGCTGCAGCCGGTCGACACACTGACCGCCCCGGCGCTCGCGGCCCTGGCCGTCCGGATCGGCGCCACGCGCCTGATCGACAACTCGCCGCTGCCCGACGACGACCGGCTCGCCAACCTGCCGGAGTGATCCGGCGCGGCCTCTGCCGCTGGGCATGGCCGCGCGGCGGCGGACCGGGGCTAGGGCGCGAACAGTTCCAAGGCGCGCTTGCCCTGCATGCGGCTGACATCCAGCGGGTACTCGCCCGAAAAGCAGGCCGTGCAGTAGTTGCCCGACTGCGAGACCCCCGCGCGCAGGCCGTCCAGGCTGATATAGCCCAGGCTGTCGGCCCCCACGAAGTCGCGGATCTGCTCGACGGTGCGCGACCCGGCGATCAGTTCCGCGCGGGTCGGGAAGTCGATGCCGAAGAAGCAGGGGTGCAGGGCGGGCGGCGAGGCGATGCGGAGATGAATTTCGCGGGCGCCGGCGGCGCGCAGCGTCGAGACCCGGCGGCGCGCGGTCGTGCCGCGGATGATCGAGTCGTCCACGACCACCAGTCGCCGGCCGCGGACGACGTCCTGGACCACCGCCAGTTTCAGGTCCACGCTCGCGGCGCGCGCCTCGGATTCCGGCATGATGAAGGTGCGGCCCACGTAGTGGTTGCGCATGAACCCGTAATCGAGCGGGATGCCGCTGCCTTGCGAGAAGCCGAGCGCCGCCGAATTGCCGCTGTCCGGTACGGGAATCACCAGGTCGGCGGCGGCCGGGTGTTCCGCGGCCAGGCGCCGGCCCAGGGCGCGGCGCACGGCGTGCACGCTCTCGCCGAAGACGATGCTGTCCGGCCGCGCGAAGTACACGTGCTCGAAAATGCATTGCGCGCCGCGCGGCGGCGCCTCGGCGAACATCAGGCTCGTCAGGCCGGACGCCCCGGCCACCACCAGTTCTCCCGGCAACACGTCGCGCAGATAGGTGGCCCCGGTCTGCACCAGGGCGCAGGTTTCGCTGGCGAACACGTAGCCGGCCCCCAGCCGGCCAATCGAGAGCGGTTTGAAGCCCAGCGGGTCCCGCGCCGCCATGATGCTGTCCTTGGTCATCAACAGGTAGGCGAAGGCGCCCTGCAACTCGTGCAGCGCCCGCGCCACGCGGTGCGGCCGCTCGCGATACATCGGGTCGGCCAGCAGGTGCACCAGCACCTCGCTGTCGGTGCTGGTCTGGAAGATGGCGCCGGCTTCCTGGTACATGCGCCGCAACGCCAGCGCGTTCACCAGGTTGCCGTTGTGCGCCACCGCCCAGAGGCCGTCCAGGCACTCGACCACCAGCGGCTGCACGTTCTGGACGCGGTCGGACCCGGTCGTCGAATAACGCACGTGCCCGATCCCCAGGCCGCCGGCAAGCCCCCCCAGGGCGCGCCGGGTGAAGACGTCGTTGACCAGCCCCGGTCCTTTCACGGTCCGCAACTGCTGGCCGTCGCTGATCACCATGCCGGCCGCCTCCTGGCCGCGATGCTGCAGCGAAAACAGGCCCTGGTACAGCGTTTGCGCGGCCGTCGGCACCCCGTACACGCCGCAAATGCCGCAGGACTCCGACGGATGGTCGCAGGGAAGGGTCATGGCCATGGCTCTTTCACGAGGCCGACAGGAGAGCAAGGGTTGGAGTCAGGGATCAGAGACCATAGGGTTCAGGAAAGCGGAACGGTTGCAGGCAACAGTTGATGGGACCCCTGAAAACTTGAGGAACAGTCATTCGATCCTGACCCCTGATCCCTGAACCCCTCTGCTCCCTCCCGCCACCGGAACCGCCAGGGGCGCCGAGCGTCCGGCCCGGCATACGCGACGCCCACGCGCGGACCGGCCTCGATCCGCTCCGGCGGCACGGACACCCCCGCTTCCAGCCAGAGGTCCGGCCCCAGCAGGCTGACCCCCGAATGGCGCACCGTCACTCCGAGCGCCCGGGCCAGGCATCCGGGACCGCCCGCCAGCGCGCGGTCGCGCCGCGATCGTCCACGGCGCCGCCGCATTAGCGCGAGGCCGTGCGTCGGCGCCAGCGCGCGGATCAGGACGGCATCCGGAACTCCTTCCGCCCCCGTGACGACATTCAACAGCGCGTGCATCCCGTAGCACAGGTAGACATAGGCGACGCCGCCCGCCCGGAACATGACCTCGGTCCGGCGTGTGCGCCGATTGCCGAAGGCATGCGAGGCGCGGTCCGCCGCCCCGCCGTACGCCTCGGTCTCCACGATCAGTCCGCCGGTCACGGTCCGCCCGCCGATCCGCGTCAGCAGCCGCTTGCCTAAAAGGTCACGGCTGATGCCGACCACGTCCGATCGCCGGTAGAACGCGAGCGGCAGAATCCGCCCCGCGATGCCGGCGCGTGTGTGATCCGCCATGCCGCGTTCCCGCCCACTGGCCAACCCGCGACCGGGGCGGACTCTATCGCGGCGCCGGCGCGCCGGTCAAGGCGATTCGTCCACGCCGAGTACGGCCTCAGTGACGCGGGGGTGAATACCAGGACGGCTCGCAAAGACCCAGCCTGCGCTCGTTGAGCTACGGCGGGCACGCGCGCGCCCTCCACGGGCGCCGATGAGGCGCGCGCAGATGGAGGGCGAAGCTGCGCTGAGCCGTTCCCGTGCACGGATCGCGCCTGGAGTGACCGCGGGCAGGCGCAACTCCCGCAAATCGGGGTGTGGATGGTCTCCTTGACCGGCGCGGCTCGAGAGGAGCCTCGCCCGCTTGTATCCCAGCGGCCGCACAGGCTGCGCGGCCCTACCCATTCCGGGCATCGCAGGTAGGGCGGGACAGCCTTGGCCCGCCGCCCAGCGGCCGCACAGGCTGCGCGGCCCTACCCATTCCGCGGGAAGGACGGTGTCGGGAACATAGCCGGCCCGCGTGGGGGTTACCCTTACGCGCGGATTTTCGGCCGCCACTTTCGGCTTGACCCCCCTGGGCCGTCCTGCCATAGTGCCGCCCACTTATGGGACAACAACTACGCATTCGAGTCAAGCGGCGGAGCCGGAAACGCTGGGTGCTGCGTCGGAAGTCCGCGGCCTTCAAGGCGGCCAACACCGCCAAAGCCGCCAAGGCGGCCAAGGCGGCCAAGGCGCAACCAACCGCCGCGGCGGACCCGGCGCCCGCCACACCGGCGCAGCCGGCCACCTGACCGGCGGCCTTGGAACTCCACGGTTGACGGCGGAGGGCGTCACGCCATGAGCGTTTCCGGGACCGCCCGGATTCTGCGCGGCGCGGGCCTGGTCTTGGCGTTGTCGGTAACGCCGGGCTGCCAGACCTGTCCGCGCCTGCCCCCGTTGCCCCGCGACGCGATCAAGCCGGTCGTGGCCGTCGCCGCGTTCCGCAACGAGACCGGGTTTTCCGGCCAGTGGGAATTGGGACGCGGCGTGCCGGACCTGCTGGTGGCCGAATTGCTGGCCAGCGAGCGGGTGGTCGTCGTCGACCGCCAGAACCTTCCGGAGGTGGTCGGTGAAATCACGCGCCAGGGCAACGGCCTCTTCCGCCGGGAGGACGGAGTGGCCTGCGGCCGGCTGAAGAACGCGCGCTACCTCGTGCGCGGCGTGATCACCGATTTTACCCAGACCGGGAACGCCACCGGCTGGTTCCGCTCGCCCAAGGCCGAAGCCGGCTGGTGGGGCGCCCGCGCGCGGGTGATGATCGCGCTGACGATCATTGACGTCGAGACTGGCGAAATCCTGCGCTCGATCCCCGCGGAAGGCAGCGCCTATGCCTCCTTCAAGTGGGCGCGGTTCAATTACCGCGACGTGTCGTTCGGCGGCGAGGCGTTTTTCAAGACGCCCATCGGCGTCGCCACCCGCGCGGCGATCCGCTCGGCGGTCCGCGGCATCCTCGTCCGCCTGCCGGTCACCCTCTGGCGCCCGCGCGTCGCCGAGCGGTGCGACGACCGCCTCGTGATCAACGGCGGCGCCAATTACGGCGTGCGGCCAGGCGCCGGCTACCAGGTGCGCGAAGCCGGGCGCGTCATCACCGACCCGACCACCGGCGACCCGATCGACGTCCGCGAGGGGCGGATCGTCGGCCAGGCGCGCATCACCGCCGTCCGCGAGCTGGCGGCCGACGCCGTCCTGGTGAGCGGGAGCGCGACCCGCGGCGATGTCCTCGATCCGGCGCCGTCGGGACAGACCCCGGACACGGGCATGGCCTTACGCGCACCCCCGGACACCCGCCAGGAACCGTCGGATCGCCCCGATCACGGCGGGGGTCTGCTCGAGGCAACAGGCGTGCCGGGCGCCCGGGAGGATCACCAGCCGTGACCCGCGGATGCCCCGGTGCAGGATGCGGGACTGGTCGGGCGGGCAAATCCAGTCGCGTTCCGCCCCGACGATCAGTGTCGGCGCGCGGATGCGGCCCAGCCGGTCCTCGACGTCGTAGCGGGCGCAGCCGCGCCGGAAAAACCAGCGCAACACGCGGACGTTGAGCCGGATGGGCCGCAGGGCCCTCCGGCTGCGGCGCGGGTCGCCCCGGCGCGCATACAGCGGGGCCAGGCGCGCCAAGGCGGCCTTGGCGTCGGCCGCGCTGCGCAGGTCGCCGTCCAGCACCTTGTACGCGGCCCGGCGTAACCCGGGGTCCGCCAGCCCGTCCGCGAAGCGCCGCGCCTGGTCCTTGAACCGGTAACTCGGCGCGGTGACCACGAGGATCAAGGCCCGCAACGAACCGGGATACCGCAGGGCGTACTCGAGCGCCAGCATACCCCCGAACGAGACGCCCATCAGGATGACGCGGGACAAGCCCAGGTGACGCCGGAGCGCCTCGATGTCGCCGGCCATGGCGGCCATGGACAGCCGGGATTCCGGGACGCGTTGCGAGAGGCCGCTCCCGCGCTGGTCGAACGTCACCAGTTGGTAGCGGTCCGCCAGGGAGCGCACGACGGGCTTGAGGTCCTGGTGGTCCATGCCCGGCCCGCCGTGCAGCACCACCAGCGGCGGCTTGACCCGCGCGCGGCCGCCCACGACGCGCAGGCCGTCGCTCAGCACGTCATAAAACAAGCGCACGTGGTTGAGGGAGGCTATCATCGCGGTCCCCGCGGGATGGCGGCCGGGACGCGGCTAGAGCAACTCGCCCGGGCGCGGCTTGGGCTGGAGGCCGAGTCGCTCGTAGGCGCGATCGGTGGCCACGCGGCCTTGCGGGGTGCGCTTGAGGTAGCCTTCCTGGATCAGGTAAGGCTCGTAGACCTCTTCGAGGGTGTCGGGCTCCTCGCCCACCGAGACGGCCAGCGAGCCGATGCCGACCGGGCCGCCGCCGAACTTCTCGACCAGCGCCCGCAGCAAGCGCTTGTCCATCTCGTCCAGGCCATGCCGGTCAATGTCCAGCATCGCCAGCGCCTGGTCGGCCACGGGGCGGCCGATCCGGTTATCGGCGCGCACCTGGGCATAGTCGCGCACCCAGCGCAGCAGGTTGTTGGCAATGCGCGGGGTGCCGCGGGCGCGCCCGGCGATCTCGAGGGCGCCGGCGTCGTCCACCTCGACGTTCAGCAACCGCGCCGAGCGCAGCACGATGGTCTTCAGGTCCTCGGCCCCGTAGTAGTCCAGGCGGCAGGTCATCCCGAAGCGCGAACGCAGCGGCTCCGAAATCAGGCCGCTGCGCGTGGTGGCGCCCACCAGCGTGAACCGCGGCAGGTTCAGCCGCACGGAGCGCGCGTGCGGCCCCTGGTCGATCATGATGTCAATGACGAAATCCTCCATCGCGGAATAGAGGTATTCCTCGACCGCGCGCTGCAGGCGGTGGATTTCATCGATGAACACCAAGTCGCCCCGCTCGACGCTCGTCAACAGCCCGGCCAAATCCCCCGGCTTGTCGATCACCGGCCCGGAGGTCGCCCGCAAGTTGACACCCATGGCGTCGGCCAGGATGTAGGCCAGGGTGGTCTTGCCGAGGCCCGGCGGACCGGACAGCAGCACGTGGGACAGGACGTCGCCGCGGCCGCGGGCGGCCTGCACGAAGAGTTCGAGCCGCTCCTTGACCTTGGCCTGGCCGACGAAATCGCCGAGCTGGCTCGGACGCAGGCTGAGGTCGAGCTCAGCGTTCTTCTGGTTGAGCGCGGTGGCCGGCCGCTCGCCCATGGCAGTCACTCCAGCGCCGCCTGAAGGCGGTCCGCGAGGTCGGCCGACGGCAGCCGGACCTGCCGCATCGAGTCGCGGTCGCGCCAGGTGACGGTATCGTCGGCCAGGGTCTGGAAATCCACGGTGATGCCGAACGGCGTGCCGATCTCGTCCTGGCGCCGGTATCGCCGGCCAATCGCCCCGGTGACGTCCCAGAAGCAGGGCCAGCGCTTCCGCAGGGTCTCGTAGATTGCGCGCGCCTTGGCGACCAGCTCGGGCTTGTTCTTGAGCAGCGGGAATACCGCCGCCTTGACCGGCGCCATGGCGGGGGTAAAGCGCAGCACCGTGCGCGGCTCGTAGCCGGCGGGCACGGGCTGGCCCGGCTCGGCCGGGCGCGGCCCGCCGGGCGTCTCGCCGGACGGGACCCATTCCTCGGCATACGCCTCGCACAGCAGGGCCAGGGCGATGCGATCCACGCCGGCCGAGGGCTCGATGACGTGCGGTACGTACTGGTCGCGGGTCTCCGGGTCGAAATATTCGAGTTTCTTGCCGCTGTGGGCCTGGTGGCGCGCGAGGTCGAAATCCCCGCGCGCGGCGATGCCCTCGAGTTCCTGGCTGCCGAAGGGAAAATCGTACAACACGTCCGTGCAGGCGCTGGCATAATGGGCCAGCTCGCGCGCCGGGTAGACGTACGGCCGCAGGCGCGCCTCGGCCAGGCCGATGCGCGCGTACCAGGCCAGACGTTGCTTGACCCAGTAGGCATGCCACTCCGCGTCGCTGCCGGGCTTGACGAAGAACTCCAACTCCATCTGCTCGAACTCGCGCGAGCGGAAGGTGAAGTTGCGCGGGTTGATCTCGTTGCGAAAGGCCTTGCCGATCTGGGCGATGCCGAAAGGAATCTTGCGGCGCGAGACCGCCAGGACGTTGGCAAACTGCACAAAAATGCCCTGGGCGGTCTCCGGGCGCAGGTAGGTGACGGAGGAATCCTCCTCGACCGGCCCGACAAAGGTCTTGAACATCAGGTTGAAAGCGCGCGGCGCGGTCAGGTCGGCCGACCCGCAGGCCGCGCACTTCACGCCCGCCGGCAACGCGAACCCGGCGGGACCGGTCTCGAGTGCCAGCCCCTGCTCCTCGCAGAGCTGGTCAGCGCGAAAGCGTTTGCGGCAGGCCTTGCAGTCCACCATCGGGTCGGCGAAACTGGCGGCGTGGCCGGAGGCCTCCCAGACGCGCGGATGCATGATGATAGCGCTGTCGAGACCGACAACGTCGTCGCGCCGCTGGACTAGCTCGCGCCACCAAGCCTCGCGAACGTTGCGCTTGAGTTCGCAGCCCAGCGGACCGTAGTCCCAGAACCCGTTGAGCCCGTCATAGAGTTCCGAGCCCGGAAACACGAACCCGCGCCGCTTGCAGAGCGAGACCAGGGCGTCCATCGTCACGTTGGAAACGGGAGATTGCATGCGCCGCATGGTGGGACAAGCCCGCCGGCGGGTCAAGGAAAAATCGGTACATTGGGGTCAGCCCTTTAGAATTAAGATATGGCGGACGAGGCCTGCAGGCCGGACAGCCGGGACGCGAGTGCCGCCATGCGGTCGGCCAGTGCGCAATCGTCCGCGCGCGCCCGCCGCAAGCCCTGGAGTTGCTGGCAAACCGCCGATCCGCTGCCCATCCTCAGCAGGACCCCGATATCCCGCTGCGTCATCCCCGCATAGCGGCCCAGTCCATATGCCGCCGCCGCCCGTGCCAAGCACTTATATTGCCGACGCCGGAGACCCTCCACCGACAGACCGAAGGCATCCGCGACCGCCTTCAGCACATCCCCGGGGTCACACACCGCCTCCACCTTTCGCAGTGACACGTCCTCCGGCCGCCGCACCCGTTTGGCCAATGTCGCGTGAAGCCCCCGCAAGCGCTCCTGAAATTCCGCGTCCCCAATTCCCAAGCCTTCCCCCTTGGCCATCGCCTCCACGTCCGCGCCCGATCTCGCCAACCCCGTCTCCACAAATTGGCAATACCGCCGCCGCCGCAACCGACCCGCCCCTCCCACCAGTCTAAGCAACGGGCCTTCCGTCACGAATTCCGCCGGATTCACCAGCCCCGCATAGCCCCGGTAACTGCTCCACCGATAGGCCCGCAAGGCCGCCCGCCGCGCCTCCGTCCCGGCGTCTTTCCACTCTCCCACCCATACCGGATTCAGATGCACATACCGCGACAGTCTCAGCAGATGCTCATCCCCCTGCACCAGAACCGCCCCATATCGCCCCTGCATCAGGTGCCCCGTCCGCTGGTGACGCCGATTAAAATACACGCTGTAGGCCGTCTGCACCTTGTGCATAAACGCCGACACATTCGCCCGCGGCGTCTCGATCAGCAGGTGCACGTGATTACGCATCAAGCAATACAAATAGAGGCGTGTCCCGCACTCCGCGACTGCCTCGCCAAGCCGGTCCAGAAACCGCTGCCGATCGGCATCGTCGGCAAATAGGGGGCGCTGCTCCACGCCACGCACCGTGACGTGATAGATCGCACCCCGGTAATGAAGGCGAAGTGGTCGGGCCATCGCAGGTTCTCCCTAGCGCTGGCATCTTTCCACGGCAAGCACTTTCTTAATTCTAAAGGGCTGACCCCGATTAGCGTTCGAGGCTGCCGGGGGCGGCGCGGTGGCGCCGGGCGCGCTCGAGGTAGTCATCGAAGGGCTCGATCTCGAACTCGCGCAGCATGGCCGCGACGCTCAAGCCTTCCGTCTCGCTCGTGACCCGCACGGTGCCGAGGCGGCCGGGATCGCGGATCGCGACTCCGGGTCCGTAGCGGCGCTTGAGGGCCGCGAGTTTGTCGCCGTGATAGTCGAGGTGCACCAGGCAGCCATCGAGGTTGACGCGCGCCACGGCCCAGTCGGTGTAGTTGGTGGTCTCGGCCAGCACCTCGCCCTGCGGCGAGAGGATCGCGCCCGGCGGGCCGCCGCCGATGGCGGCGACGAGATGGGCGCGGCAGGTGTAGGCCCAGAGCGCCTGGGCGATCCCGCCGTGGAAGGCGGAGCAGAACAGGATCAGGTCGGGCCGCGCCCGGACGTACTGCCGGCGCAGCTCGTCGAAGTTCAGGTCGAAACAGATCGCGCAGGCCACCCGGCCGAACTCGCAGTCGAAGAGCGGCGCGCGCCTGCCGTAGAGCGTGCCCATGCGGGTGCGCTCCTCGATCACGAGGTGGTTCTTGTGGTACCATCCCAGGATCGCCCCCTGGCGGTCGATCAGGCAGACGGCGTTGCGGAACGAGCCGTCCGGCAGGTTGCGGACGTGGGGATAGGCCAGGA
The DNA here is from genome assembly GCA_964515705.1 of uncultured Verrucomicrobiota bacterium. GTDB lineage: Bacteria > Verrucomicrobiota > Kiritimatiellia > JAAZAB01 > JAAZAB01 > CAZEVX01. Next base: position 14,740 of record CAZEVX010000019.1, read on the forward strand.
GGCAGCGCTGTTCGCGCGCCAGGGCGCACAGCGGCTCGAGCAGCCGCGTCCCGCGCACCCGGCTGTAGTCGCGCAGCCCTTCCCACTCGGACGCGAACTCTTCCGGGCAGTCGCAGGTTTCCGGCAGCACGATCAGGTCGGGCCGGTCGGGCAGCACCTGGGCAATCCGCTCCCGCAGATACTCCAGGACCTTCGGGACGGCCGCCTCCATCGCGACCCCCGGCCCGAGCCGGCAGGGCCGCGCGCTGATGGTGGCCAGGGTGACGCGGCGCGCCATGGCTCAAGCTTCCGGGCCGGCGGCGGCCGCCACCTGGTCGAACACCGCCCCGACCGACAATCCCGCCACCAGACGGTCGCCAACGCCGAGCCGGTCGTACGCCCGGCACGTCCAGAGGGACGGGGCGCCGCCGACGATGCCGACCGGCCGCGGCGCCATCAGCCCGACCGCCTGCGGCAGGTCCAGAATCCGCAGAACGCCGAGCAGGAAGGCGTCCTTGCGGTGGGACGCCGGGAGCGCTTCGAGCACCAGGCCGTCCACGGCGGCGTCGAAGAGGGCGTAATACAGGGCCGCCACGCCGGCGATGCCGCGCCCGGCGAGGAGCACGCGGCGGCCGCGGCATTCCGGCAGCGCCCGCAGCGCCGGCAGGCAGGCCCGCAGGTCCTCGACCATCAGGGCCGTGGGCGTCAACCCGACGAGGCAGCCGGCGCGCCGCAGGTTGAGCCGCTGCGTGGGCGTGTAGTTGAAGCCGGCGAAGCGCGGGACGATGACCGCCAGGGCATGGCCGGGCACCTGCTCGCTCAGCCGCACCCAGAGCGAGCGGGCGGTCTCGTCCTCGTCGGCCAGGCCGACGCAGAGCCAGCCGGAGTCCTCCGGCGGCACATAGGTTTCCATCCACCATGCGTTGGACCCGGACTGCGCCCGGTACTTGCGATAGGCGGCGCGGCCCTTGGTCCAGTCGCCGAGTTGCTCGAAGCGCGCCGCGGGACGCTCCGCGATGCCGTGGAAGACCGTGTCGGCCAGCCGCCGGCAAATCTCGCCGCGCAGGCGCGCCGCGTCGGCCGCGTCGCGCGGCAAGGCCACCGATCCCCGCGGCGACAGCAGCTCCGGCAGCAGGTCGAGCCGGTCGGGGTCCGGCGGCGTCCCGTTGAACACCGTCAACTCGGCATCCGCAAGTTCCGGGACGGCCGCGGCCGGGGCCGGCGCGGGGCGCGGGCCGCCGGCCAGGTGGCGGTCGAACCACTGGCTGACGGCCGTGACGCATTCCGGCCGGTAGCCGTGCGGCCCATCGAACTCGAACAACTGGCAGTCCGCCTCGCGGCCCAGCAGGCGGTAGACGCGCTGCATGCCGGCGACGAGCGTCGTGTACTCGTCGCGGCTGAAGAGGTAATCGCGCTGGCCGTAGCAGAACAACGCCGGGCGCGGGGCGATCAGGGCGCCGAACTCGGCCGTGTCGCGCTGGAACAGGTTATGCACATACATGCAATCGCAATGGGTCATGAGGTGCTGCCGATCGAGCGTGTGCTTGGGGAGGGTCACCCCGCAGCACGACCCGAGCGCCGCGATGCGCGCGTCGGCGACGGCCAGGAAGAAACTGTGGGCGCCGCCGCCGGAGGCCCCGGTGACGCCGATGGCTTGCGGGTTCACGTCCGGCAGTCCGCAGAGCACGTCGAGCGCCCGGATCGAGTTCCAGAGTTCGCCGCCGGCGGCGGTGTACCCCAGGGACACCCAGTCCGGCCGCCTCCCGAGCGTGAGCCCGTGGTGGTCGCCGGGATTGTCGTGCTGCTCGACGGTGTCGAACACCAGGCAGACGTAGCCGCGCCGCGCCCACTGCAGCGCCAGCCCCTGCGCCCCCAACACGCCGATCGTGCTGTGCCCGCAGGCGATCAGCACCGCCGGCAGCCGGCCGGCCGGCGCGGGATCGGGCCGGAAGAGCGCGGCGCTGGCCCAGCAGTCCGGCAGCATCTGGTAGGCGAGCGTCTCGATGCGCGCCCCGGGCCTAGCCAGGGTGCGGACGGAGCGCAGACGCAGGTCGCAGCGCTCGGGCATGGGATCGAGCCCCATCGAGGCCAGGTACTGGCGGCGCAGCAACGGGGCCTCGCGCTCCCAGTCCGCGCGGGTTCGGATGGTCTGGAAGGCGCCGTCGCTAATCGCCGCGGCCCGCTGCACGTAATAGTCCCAGAGGTTGGTGTTCATGGGGCGTCACGATAATCCCGCGCCTGTGTGGCGTCAACTGGTTTTGTCGGACCATGATTGGCGCGTAAGCCACGGTTGAACCTGCGCTTCGGTCGGCATGACAACGCCCGCCGGCGCGGGCCGTCAGACCGCGCCAATCATGAGGAACACGCGGCGCGTGATCGGGAGCACAGCATCACCGGTTGAACGTGAATACGGACAAGAAACAGGGATGTGCTTACGCGCGGATTTGGGTCGGACTTCCGGATCCGCCGGAGCGCGTCCATCCGTCGAACGTCCGTTGTGCGCGGAGGATCGCCCGCCAGGGGGCGGGCTCCTACAGAGGATCGCCCGCCAAGGGTGGGCTCCTACAGAGGATCGCCCGCCAGGGGGCGGGCTCCTACAGGAGCACCCGGGGGCGGATCGCGGGGCGTGATGCGCCCGGCCGGTCAGAGGACGCGCCCGGCGCGCCGGCCGGTCGGCCGCCCCGCGGCGACGGCCGGCACGCCGTTGACCAGGACCCAGACCATGCCGTCGGCCAGTTGGCGGGGCTGGGCGAAGGTGGCGCGATCGCGGACGGCGGCCGGATCGAAGACCACGAGGTCGGCGAAGGCTCCGCGGCGGAGGACGCCGCGCCGCTCGAGGCGGAACTGGGCGGCCGGCAGCGAGGTCATCTTGCGGATGGCCTCGGGCAGCGGCACGGTCCGGCCGTCGAGGGCGGCGCGCAGGAAGCGCGGAAACGTGCCGTAGGCGCGCGGGTGCGGGTAGTCGCGGCTGAGCGGCCCGTCCAGCGCGCGCACGGAAGCATCCGAGCCGGGCATGACGTGCGGGTCGGCCAGGATCGTCCAGAGGTTGTCCTCGTTCATGCCGAAGAAGAAGGCGGAGGTGGCGAGCCGGTCCTCCTCGATCAGGCGCAAGACGGTCTCGATCGGGTCGAGCCCCAGGGCCGCGGCCACGTCCGGCAGGGGCGTGCCGTGGAAGCGGGGATCGGAGGTCGAGCCGATGACGACCGTGTTCCAGGTGGGCGCCGGGCGGGCCGCCTCGATCTCGGTCCGCAAGCGCGCGCGTTGCGCCGGGTCGCGCAGCCGCCCGAGGATGGCCTCCGCGCCGCCGGCGCTGGCCCAGGCGGGCAGGACGACGTCCAGGTCGGTGCCCGAGGCGATGTAAGGATAGCGGTCGGCGGCGACCTCGATGCCGTCGGCGCGCGCCCGGCGCAGGCGTTCGAGGGCCGCGCCCACCAGCGGCCAGGCGGCGGCCCCCTGGGTCTTGAGGTGCGACACCTGCAGGCGCACGCCGGACACGCGCGCCACGGCCAGCGCCTCGTCCAGCGCCGCGAGGACCTGGGCGCCCTCGTTGCGCAGGTGGGTGGTGTAGATGCCGCGGCGGCGCGCGGCGACCCGCGCCAGGTCGGCGATTTCCTCCGGCTGGGCGAAGCAGCCGGGCGGGTAGATCAGGCCGGTGCTGAATCCGCGCGCGCCGCCGTCCATGGATTCGTCGAGCAGCCGCGCCATGGCGGCGCGCTCGTCGGGCCGCGCCGGCCGGGCGGCGTGGCCCATGATGGCCTTGCGCAGCATGCCGTGCCCGGCCAGCAGCAGCGCGTTGGGCGCCGGGCGGACCTGCTCGAGCAGGCGCGCGTACTCGGCCATCGTGCGCCAGGCGCCCGGATAGGTCTGGCCGCGCCAATCGGACGCCAGGTGCTCGCGGGCCGCCAGCGGCGCCGCGCTGGCCCCGCAGTTCCCGAGCACTTCGGTGGTCACCCCCTGGGCGATCTTGCTCGGGGCCGACGGCTCGATCAGCAGATAGGCATCCGAGTGGGAATGGGCGTCCACGAAGCCCGGCGCCACGCACAGCCCGGCGGCGTTCACCACCGTGCGGGCCTCGGCCCGGCGCAGGTCGCCGACCTCCGCGATGCGGTCGCCCGCCACCCCCACGTCCGCCCGGACAGCCGCCGCCCCCGTGCCGTCCAGGACCTCACCGCCGACGATCGTGTAGTCCAACGCCATGGGGCAAAGGGTTCCGGAAAGCGTCTGGCGTCAGGCGTCTGGCGTCTGTCTTCAGGCGTCTGGCGTCAGGCGTCTGTCTTCTGGCGTCAGGCGCCACTGGCGGGCGCGGGTTGCGGCACGGCGGGCGCCGCGGCGGCGGGTTCGGCGGCGGGGACCGGGGCGGAGAGCATGGCGAGGACCTCGGCCTGGACCGGTTCGAGCTGGTCGAGGCGCAGGCGGGGGTCCACGACGATGAAGGTCTCGCCCGTCTTGCGGTGCTCGTAGACGCGGACCAGCGCGCCGTCCTCGCGCGCGCGGGTCTGGCGCTCGACCAGCACGCGCCGCCGCTCGAGCATGACCGCCAGAATGAAGATCGCGTTTGCGCGGGCAGGCTCGTTGCCGGCCATCAGGGCGCGCAGCAGGGATTCCGCGGTCTCCTTTTTGAGCGGCTCGGGCGGCGGCGGGGGCGGCATCGCGTAGTCGCCGCGCCAGACGCTGAGGGTGTCCGCCGTGCGGTCCGCCTCGGCCCAGCAGCCCAGGCAGCAGTCCCGGCGCTCGTACCCGCCGTCCCCGAAGGTCAGGCGCGACATGTACTCCTGGCGGTCCGCGAAGGCGGCGGCGCATTTTGCGCAGGTCCGGCCGCGCGGTTTGATGTTCCAGTCTTGGGTGATCATGCTGGCCAGCGCGCGAGGTTCAAGGGGGCGTGTTCAGGAGGCGGCGGGCGTCGCGCGCGTAGAGGGCGCCCGAGACCACCGTCAGCACGGCCACCAGAGTGGAGAGCCAGAACGTCAGGCCACTGAACCAGCGGTCGAAGGCCGCGGCGGCGACGCCGTCGCCGGGCGGCCACAGCAGCGGCAGGAGTTCGTCGCGGAACGCGATCCCGGCCAGGATCGCGGCGATCACCGCCATCTGCCAGGCGGTCTTGTGCTTGCCCCAGCGGCCGGCGGGCAGCACTTTCCCCTGACCGGCGGCCACCAGGCGCAGCCCGGTCACCAGGAACTCGCGCGTCAGAATGACGATCACGATCCAGGCCGGCACGATCTGGCGGATGGCCACCAGGCTGACGAACGCCGAGCCAACCAGCATCTTATCGACGAGCGGGTCCATCAACTGCCCGAACACCGTGGTGGTTCCCGTGCGGCGCGCGATGCGCCCGTCCCAGAAATCCGTCAGGGCCGCCACGAGGAACACCACCAGGCCGACCGTCTTGCCGTAGGGCAGCGGCAGGGTCAGGCAGAGCGCCATGACGAATGCCAGGGCGAAGCGGCTCAGGGTCAACTGGTTGGAAAAGGTCATGACCGTTCTTCATCCGCCGGCGCCGCGCCCAGGTCGTATCCCGACACGGCCGTGTAGCGGGCCGCCGCGAACCGGCCCGCAACGTACCGGCCGCGCGGGGCGGCCACCCAGACCACGCCATCCACGTCCGGGGCGCGGCCGGCCGAGCGTGCGCGCCAGGCGCGCCGCCGCTCCTCGTAAGCCTCGATCAGCAGGACATCGCGCCCGCCGATCCGCGCGGCGGCGGCCACCCGCACGCGGCGGCGCTGGGCCAGCATTAGCCGGCGGCGCCGCTGCTCGGCAACCCGCGCGGGCACGGCGCCGTTCCAGCGGGCGGCCGGGGTTCCCGCTTCACGGGAATAGGCGAACACTGCCAGGTGATCAAAGCGGATTTCGTCGAGGAATGCCAGCAAATTGTGGAAGCGCCGCTCGGTCTCGCCGGGGAATCCCACCAGACAGGTGGTGCGCAGGACGACGCCCGGCAGCGCGCCGCGGGCGCGGGCGACGGCGGCGCGCAAGGCGGCGGCGTTGCCCGGCCGCCCCATGGACCGCAGGAGCGTGTCGTCGGCGTGCTGGATCGGCAGGTCGAGGTAGCGGCAGACCTGGGAGACCTCGCCGATGGCCTCGAGCAGGGCGGGCGTCACGCGCGCCGGGTGGCCGTAGAGCAGTCGGATCCAGAAGCGGCCGCCGAGGCGCCCGAGCGCGCGCAGCAGGTCGGGCAGGCGCTGGCGCGGGCCCCGGTCGCAGCCGTAGGCGGTGGTATCCTGGGAGACGAGGTTCAGTTCGCGGACGCCGCGCGCGAGCAGCGTCGCGGCTTCGGCCACGATCGACGCGATCGGGCGCGACCGGTAGCGCCCGCGGATGCGCGGAATGGCGCAGAAGGTGCAGGCGTGGTTGCAGCCGTCGGCGATCTTGAGATAGGCATAGGGACCGCCGGTGAAGAGCGGGCGGTCCGGCGGCGGCTCGAGCACGGCCCGGGCGCGGGCGGGGATCGCCACCACCGGCGCCGCGCCGTCTAGGACGCGCCGCAGCACGCTGTCGGCGCGGGCGACAGCGTCGATGCCCAGGAAGGCGTCCACGTCCGGGAAGAGCGTCCGCGCCTCGCGGCGGTAGCGTTGAGGCAGGCAGCCGGCCACGATCACGGCGCGGCCGCGCCTGGCGCGCTTCCAGCGGCAGGCCTCGAGCACGGCGGCGACGGATTCCTCCTGGGCGTCCCGGATGAAGGCGCAGGTATTGACAACCAGCACGTCGGCCCGCCCGGGCGCCGCCGCCAGCCGACATCCAGCCGCGCCCAACCGGGCGGCGATGTGCTCGGAATCCACCCGGTTCTTCGCGCACCCCAGGCTCACGAACCCGACCGTCTTGGACCGGGACGCCGACATGCCGTCAACGCAGGGGGGTCGGCAGTTCGGGAA
>CAZEVX010000019.1:21594-23476 GCA_964515705.1 uncultured Verrucomicrobiota bacterium
TCGGGAATGGGAACGGCGGGGGGCGCCGCGGCGGCGGCCGTGGCCGCGGCGGGGGGCGGCGCGGCGGTCACGGCGGTTGCGGCGGGCGGCGCGGCGGGAATGGGCAGGGCGGGCATCCCGATCGCGGTGTTGGCAGCCGGCGCCGCCGGCCGGGCGCGGACCTGGCGTTCCAGGGCGCGCAGCGCGAATTCCGCCTGGGGAGTCCAATCGCCCTGGGGATGGGCGGCGATATATTCCTCGTAGATCGCGCGGGCTTCCGGCAGGCGGCCCATGAGTTGCAGGCAGCGCGCCTTGCCGAAGAGCGCCTGGGGTTCGAGGAAATGGCCGGGATGGGCGATCAGGAACAGGGAATACCCGTTGAGCGCCTCCTCGACGGCGCCGCGCGCCTCCTGGCACTGCACCTTGCCGAGTTCGGCGCCGGGCACCATCGCGTGCTTCGGATACAGGTCGAGGAAGCGCCCGTATTCGGCCTCGGCCTGATCGACAGCGCCCTCCTGGTAGCGGGCCGAGGCCAGGGCCAGCCGCGCGATCGGCGCGGCCGGCGTGCCGGGATAGTCGGCGAGCAGCGCTTCCCATTGCTTGGGCGTCTGGGCCGCGAGCAGCATCTGGGAAGCGCGCGCCGCCCGGCCGCGGCGCTGCTGTGCCAGCCAGCCGGCGCCGGCCACGGCCAGCAGCACGACCGCCGCCCCGACCGCCAGCGGCAGGTAGTTCCGCTCCAGTTGCCGCCGCAGGCCGCCAAGGGGGGCGGCCGGCGATTCCCGAACCGGCGCTCGCGCGGAACGATCCTCCCGGCCATGGTGGTCCGAATCCGTCATGGGATGTGTCCTTTCGTGCCGGCATGCGCCGGCGTTACGAGGCGCTCGCCGCGGTCGCCGGCGCCTCGATTCCCGCGACCCCCTCGATGTCGGGCGGCCCGGCCTCCTTGTCGATCGCCGCGGCAATCGCCTCCAGCGCCGCCTTGGCCTGGGGCCCCGTGGCGATCCATTCCAGGTCCTCGCCCGGCCGCGCCGCGACCGTCAGCAGGCCCAGCACCGACTTGACGTTCAGATAGGGTTTTCCCTGGAGCCGGAAGTTGGAGTAGACCATGCCGGGGCGGTGGACGTAGACCTCGCCGTCGAACGTTCCGACCAGCTCCGCCAGCGTCGAGGACGGCTGAAAGTGCAGGCCGTCCGGCCCGCGGACCGTCATCCGCATGATCAGGAACCCGTTGCGCTCCAGCGACTCATGCTCCGCCCGCCAGATCGGCGCGTATTTCTCGCACCATTCTTCCGCCGCCTGCGCGCGGCCGATGTCAAATCCCGCCTTCTCCGACCGCAGGTACTTGTGCCGCTCGATCTCCTGGCGCTGCTCGGCCATGTCGCGCCGCTGCTTCTCCCGCAGCCAGTCGAGGCGGTAATGGTCCACGAAGTGCGCGATGGCTTCCTCGATCGCGACGTCCCCGCCGCGGGCCGCCGACAGCACGCGCTTGTGGTCCAGGATCGCCTGCAGTTCCGCCGGGGTGAGATTGACGTCCTTGACCTTCATGCCAGACGCGGGCCCCGGGTTGACCGCCGCCAGGCAACTGTAGCCCGGCCCGCCGCGCGGGGCAAGCGGAATCGGCGTCGGCCGGTAAGGCCTCAGAAGGTGTGAAATAATCGCCCGGTGCGGGCACCGGGCCTACAACAATGGGCGAAACGTCCAGGAAAACTGTAGGCCGCGTGCCCCACCTGAGGCGGGCAGGCCTCACGCGGCGTCCAGATTGTTTATTTCACACGTTTTCAGTGACGCGGGGGTGCGGCTCGGCAGCATGCGCGCCGTAGCGGCGGCTTGACGCGCCGCGTAGGCGGGAGCCTCGCCCTCCACGTCCTCCCGTCGGTCAGCGTGCATGCGTTCCTTGACAACT
>CAZEVX010000020.1:0-23327 GCA_964515705.1 uncultured Verrucomicrobiota bacterium
CGGCCGGCGGTATAGTGCCGGGGATGTCGCGACTCGCGGATCGCTATCCATGAATATCTGGCTGCTAACGTACCGCTTCGCCACGCTGCTCTGCGCCGCCATGGTGGTGGCGGCGGGGGTCAGCCTGTTCCTCCCCAAGCTGCGGCAGAACCAGGAGCGGCAACGCCGGGTGATGGCGCTCGAGCAGGACAACCGCGCCCGCGAAGACCAGATCAAGCACGTGCAGGCGCTGCAAGACCAGTTCCTGTCGGATCCCCGCGCCGTCGAGCGCGTCGCCCGCGAGGAACTCGGCAAGGCCCGCGCAGGCGAAACCATTTTCCGCTTCCCTGACCAGAAAACCAACGCCTACCGTCCGCGCCCCTGATCCCCCGTTCCGCACGCCGGGACACCGCGCCGCGGCCCCGCCGCTCGCCATGCGCTTTCAAACGGGCATGGACACCCTGCTGACCCGCCGCCGCGCATGGCTGGCGAAACGGCGGCTGGGACTGGTCAGCCATGTGGCGGCCGTGACCGCAGGCGGTATGCCGGCCGCCGACGCCCTGCGCCGCGCCGTCGGCAGCCGGCTGGCGGCGCTTTTCGGGCCGGAACACGGGTATTTCGGGATCGCCACCGCCGGCGCCGGCGTGGCCTCGCGCCGGCATTCGGACTGGGGAATCCCGATGCATTCCCTCTACGGCGTCCGGCGCCGCCCGACGCCGGCCATGCTGCGCGGCCTGGACACGCTGGTGGTGGATCTCCAGGACCTAGGAACGCGCTGCTACACCTACGCCACCACGCTGCGCTATGTCCTCGAGGCGGCGGCCGCCCACGGCCTCGAGGTGATTGTCGCCGACCGGCCGGTGCCGTTGCCATGTGCGCTGGACGGTCCGCTGCTGAAACCGGGGTGCGAATGCTTCGTGGCCGGCATCCCCGCCCCGCTTGCCTACGGCATGACGCCGGGCGAAACCGCGCGCTGGCTGCGGCGTGTGCTCGCGCTGGACCTGGACCTGCGCGTCGCGCCCATGGCCGGGTACCGCCGCCGGGCCGCACGCGGCGCCGATTGGCCGCCTTGGATTCCCCCCTCCCCAGGCATCCGCGCCTGGGAAACCGGGTACTGTTACCCGGCCACCGTCTTCGCGGAAGCACTGCCGGCACTCGACGTCGGGCGCGGTTCGAACCTGGCCTTCCAAGTGGTCTCGGTGCCGTGGATTCAAAGCCACCCGCTGTGCGACTGGCTGAATGCCCGGCGCCTGCCCGGCGCCGCCTTCTATCCCCATCCCTACGCCGCCGGCGCGCCGCCGGCCGTGCGCGACGGCGTGCGGCTGGCCGTGCCGGACCCGGACGCCTTTCAGCCCGTGACCACCGGCATCGCGATCCTGGCCGCCGCGCAGGCGCTCGGCGGCGCGGAACGCCTGTGGTCGGCGTCCGGCACCCGCCCGGAATTCTTCGATGCCCTCTGCGGCACCGATGCCGTGCGTTTGGCCTTGCAGAAGGGAACCGATCCGGCCGCCATCCGCGCGGCCTGGCAGCCCGGCCTGCGCGCCTTCGATGCCGATCGCCGGGCCTGCCTGCTCTACTGAAGGGCGTGGGCGCCCGCGTCGGCCGAATCGTCGCGGGGGCGGCCGGCGCGCCAGCGGCGGCGGACGGCGGGGTTACTTGCCGGACGGAGGGGTGACGGCCGCCGCCGGGCGGGGGGTCCGGCTGGCCTTGACGATCTTGCCGCCCTTGATGCAACGGGTGCAGACCTTGCGAACGACCGTGCCGCCGTTTTCCATGACGCGGATTTTCTGGAGGTTCGGCAAGAATCGCCGGCGCGTGATGCCGGTGGTATGCAGGCCGATCCCGCCCTTGGCCTTGGGCATCCCGTGCCGCACGATCCGGTTGCCCGTCTTCAGACCTTTGCCGCAAATATCACAAACGCGTGCCATGTGGTGCTCCCCCGGTTCGCGGTCGCCACCGCGCGCGGCCGCCGCCGCTCGGGTTGGGCTCCCCCGTCAATCGGCCGGCACTATAGGGGCCGGCCCGGCAACTTACAAGCGGAAAACGCCGGCCCGCCCACCACCGCGTCAGGCTCGCGGCCTGGCGGGCAGGAACGACACCCCGCGCGGGAGGGGTGGCAGCCCGAACCCGGCGGCCAGGCTCTGGGCAACGTCGTAGAAGCCGCGACGCACGCCCAGCGGCACGCCCGGTCGGCCGGGGCGGCACACCAGCAGCGGCACGACTTCGCGGGTATGGTCCGTGCCGCGGAAGGTCGGGTCGTTGCCGTGGTCGGCCGTCACGATCAGCATATCGCCAGCCACCAGCACGGGCAGGAGCGCGGCGAAGAACCGGTCCGTGTCCTCGAGGCCGGCGGCATAGCCACGGGAATCGCGCCGATGCCCATAGAGCTGGTCGAAATCGATGAAGTTGGCGAACACCAGGCCCGGTTCCCGCGCGGCGGCCAGCTCCAGCACCTGCCGGGCGGAATCGGCCGTGTTGCCGGTATGGAACGAGCGGTTCAGGCCGCGGTGATTGAAGATGTCCTCGATTTTGCCGACGCCGGTAACGGCCACCCCGGCGGCCACCAGGCGGTCCAGCACCGTCGGCTCGGGCAGCGGGTAGGAGAAATCGCGGCGATGCTCGGTGCGCCGGAAGGCGCCCGGCCGCCCGACGAATGGCCGGGCGATCACCCGGCCGACCTGCAGCGGGTTGCAGAGGTCGCGGGCGATCTCGCAGCCGCGGTACAACTCCGCCAGCGGGATGACCTCCTCGTGGGCGGCGATCTGGAACACCGAATCGGCGCTGGTGTAGGCGATCCAGGCACCCTCGCGCATCTGGCGGCCGCCGAGGTCCTCGATGATCGCCGTGCCGCTGGCGGCCCGGTTGCCAATCAGCGGCCGGCCGGTGCGCTCCTCGAACGTTCGCACCATAGACTCGGGAAAGGACGGCGGGCCCGGCGGGAAGAGGTGGAACCCGCGCGGCAGTTCGAGCCCGGCCAGTTCCCAGTGTCCGGTGATCGTGTCCTTGCCGCGCGAGACCGGCTGCAGGGCACCGTAGGACGCCAGCGGGCACGCCGCCGGCGGCACGCCCGCGATCGCCAGGCCGTCGGGGAGGAGCGACGGTATGTTGCCCAGGCCCAGCCGTCCGAGCACGGGCAGACGCAGCCCGCCGACCGCCGCGGCCAGGTGGCCAAGCGTGTTGGCGCCGGCGTCGCCAAACGCCGCCGCGTCCGGCGCCGCGCCAATGCCGACCGAGTCGAGGACGATCAGGAACGCCCGCATGGATGCCGCCCCTCGTTGTTGTCCGCCGCGCCGCCCCCGCTCAAGCGACCGCGGCCAGGCTGACCGCCATGACGAGCATGCCGGCGACGACGCCGTAGATCGCCAGGTGGTGTTCCCCGTAGCGCTCGGCCGTCGGCAGCAGGGAATCGATCGAGATGAAGACCATGATGCCGGCCACGCCCGCGAAGAGCAGGCCGAAGACCGTTGCGGTCAGGAACGGGAAGAGCAGCAGGAACCCGATGAGCGCGCCGGCCGGCTCGGCAAGCCCAGAGAGCAGCGCCCAGCCGAAGGCGCGGCGCCGGCTGCCGGTGGCATAGTAGAGCGGCACGGAGACCGCCACGCCTTCCGGGATGTTGTGGATGGCGATGGCCACGGCGATGCTGATTCCGAGCGCCGGGGACCGCACGGCCGCCATGAAGGTCGCCAGCCCTTCCGGGAAATTGTGGATGGCAATCGCCAGCGCCGAGAACAGGCCCATCCGCAGCAGGTGATGCTTGCGGACAGCGTTCTCGGCAACGGCCAGTTCCTCGAGGCGCCGCGGCTCGTGGGGGTTCTCGAACGACGGGATGAAGCGGTCAATCAGGCTGATCAGGGCGATGCCCCCGAAAAACGCCGCCAGCGTGGCCCAGGCCGCGGTCGTCTCGCCCAGGTCCGACGCCAGCGCCGCGCGGGCCTTGGCCAGGATCTCGACCAGCGACACGTAGATCATGACGCCGGCCGAAAACCCCAGCGAGACGGCCAATAGCCGGGTGTTCGTGCGCTGCGCGTAAAACGCCACCGCCCCCCCGACACCGGTGGCCAGGCCAGCCAGCAGCGTCAACCCGAACGCCAGCCCGAAGGTTCCCGCCGTCATCGCGCGCTCCCGTCGCAGGCTTGCCTTGCCGCACGCCGCCGCTATACTAACGGAACTGGCCGCGGGGCGCAATCGCGGCCGCCCGGCCGGAGACAGCGGCCATGCACACGGCATCCTACTGGGACCCGGCGGGGGACGGCCAGGTGCGCTGCGGGCTGTGCCCGCACGGTTGCCTGATCGCGGAACGCCACGCGGGACTGTGCGGCGCCCGTCGCGTGATCGGCGGCGCGCTGTGGGCCACGGGCTACGGCCGCCTCTCGGCTCTCCACAGCGACCCGATCGAAAAAAAGCCGCTCTATCATTTCCATCCCGGCCGCGCGATTCTGAGTCTCGGCGGGTGGGGCTGCAACTTCGCCTGCCGCTTCTGCCAGAACTGGCAGATTTCCCAACGGATCGACCGGCCGGCCGCCGAAACCTCCCCCGAGACCCTCGTGGACGCGGCCCGCGACCAGCAGTCGCTCGGCCTGGCCTATACCTACAACGAGCCGCTCATCAATCTCGAGTTCGTGCGCGATTGCGCGATCGCCGCGCGTGCCGCAGGTTTGGCCAACGTTCTGGTGACCAACGGGTTCGTCGCGGAGGCCCCGGCCGCCGAACTGCTGCCGCTGGTGGACGCCCTGAACATCGACATCAAGAGCATGGACGACCGCTTCTATCGCCACCTGTGCCGCGGGAGTATCGCACCCGTGCTGCGGTTCGCCCGGCAGGCGGCGGCCGCCGGCTGCCACGTCGAGATCACCACCCTGCTGATTCCCGGGCTGAACGACAGCGCGGCGCAGGCCGGCGCGGTGTCGGCCTGGGTTGCCGCGGCGCTCGGACGGCGCACGCCGCTGCACCTCAGCGCCTACCACCCGGACTACCAAATGGACCTTCCGGCCACCCCGCCCGCCGTGCTCGCGCGCGCCGGCGCGCGTTGCCGCCAGGACCTGGACTACGTCTACCTCGGCAATGTCCGGACGGACGACGGCCAGCAGACCCGCTGCCCGGGCTGCGGCGACGTGCTGATCCGCCGGACCGGCTATCGCGTCGACCTCGCCGGGCTGGCCGGGCGCGCCTGCCGCGGCTGCGGCCGGCCGTTCGATGGGGTGTTGCCGGCGGCCTGAAGCGCCGCGCGGAACCGGCAATCGAGCTTGCTGAAATCCGGCGGCCTGCTATGGTAATCCTGTCGGTTGCGGTCCGGCGCCGCCGTAGGCCGTCCGGAGGATCGCTGTGCTCGGACCGCGAGGATTACGCCCATGAACCTGACCGTCTGCCAGGAATCGCTGGCTCCCCTGCTGACCGAGAGCCTGCGGCAGGAGGCGTGCCGCTGGCATCACCGGCACCAGCCGCCGACCAGCCTGGCGGACTGGCGGCGGCGGCGGACGCGCCTGCTGGCGGCCATCCGCGCCCGTGCCGGGACGTTTCCGCCGCCGCCGCCGCTGGCTCTCGAGGTCCACCGCACCCTCCCCTGCGACGGCTATGACCTGCGGCTGGTGTCCTACCAGAGCCGGCCGGGGCTGCGCGTCACGGCGCACCTGGCGGTGCCCGCCGGACGCGGCCCGTTCCCGGCGGTGATCAACCTGCACGGGCATTGGAAAGAAGGCAAAATTTCCCGGCGCGTCCAGGAACGGCTGCATGTCCTGGCGCGCGACGGCTTTGTGGCCCTGACCGTGGACGCCTTCGGCGCCGGCGAGCGCGGCACGGTTCCCGGCCGCTTCGAGTATCACGGGGGCGGCATCGGGGCGTCGCTTTTCGATCTCGGCGAGTCCCTGCTCGGCATGCAGGTCTATGACAACCGGCGCGCCGTGGATTTGCTGGCCACCCTGGACGGCGTGCGGCCGGACGCCATCGGCGTCACCGGCGCCTCGGGGGGCGGCAACCAGACGATGTGGCTGGCGGCCCTCGACCCGCGCATCAAGGCGGCGGTGCCGGTGGTCTCGGTCGGGACGTTCGAATCCTATGTCATGCGCTCGAACTGCATGTGCGAGGTGCTGCCCGACGGCCTCTCCGTGCTCGAAGAGTGGGCGATCCTCGGACTGGTTGCCCCCAACGCCCTGCTGCTGCTCAACTCGCTGCGGGACGGCCCGACCTTCTGCGTGCCGGAGATGATCCGCTCGTTCCTGGGCGCCCGCGAGGTCTACCGGCTCTACGGAGCGGCCGACCGGATCGCCTACCAGGCCATCGACCTGCCCCACGGGTACTGGCCCGAGATGCAGCGCGCCATGCTCGGCTGGTTCCGCTGCTGGCTCAAGGGCGAAGGCTCCGGGCGGCCCTGCGACCTCCCATCGATCACCACCCTGCCCGAGCAGGAGGTCCTCTGTTTCCCCACCGGACGCCGGCCTCGGGCGGTGGCCTCGATCGTGGAGTATGCCGGCCGCGCGGCGCGGCGCCTGGCCGCCACCCGGGTGCGGCCGCGCAGCCGCGCCGCGCTGGCGGCCCGGCTGCGGCAGGTGCTGCGCCCGCCGGCGCTCCCGGCGCGCCTCGGCCTCTCGGCGCCCGTGGCGGCCGCCGCGGACGGCCTGGCGCTCCGCCGGTGGACGCTGGACTCGCCGGCCGGCGGCCTGCTGCCGGTCGTCGAGATCGCCGGACACGGCCCCGGCCGCGATGTCATCCTGGCCGTGCATCCCCTGGGCAAGCAGTCCCTGGCGGACACCGGCTGGGTCCGCCGCGCCCGCCGTGCCGGCGCGACGCTGCTCTGCGCCGATCTCGGCGGCACCGGCGAATCGGCCTCGCCCGGCAATACTCCTCACGGCGCCTTGCACGACCAGCTCCGCGCCTGCTACTGGCTGGGCCGCACGGTCCTCGGCGATTGGACCGCCGAGTTGCTGGCGCTGGCGCGCCTGGCGCGCGCCGCGCGCCCCGGCGCCCGACTTCGCCTGGCGGCGTTCGGCGAAACCGGCCTGGCCGCGCTCGCCGCCGCCGCCCTCGGACGCGGCTGGGCCGAGGTCACGGTGACCGATCTCCCGGGAACATGGGCCGCCGGCGCCGACGCCCCGCGCCTGCCGCTTGCCATGCACGTGCCGGGCATCCTGGCCTGGGGCGACGTGGCGCTCCTGGCCGCGCTCGTTCCCTGCCCGCTCCATCTTGTCAACCCCGTGCATGCCGACGGAACGCCCTATCGTGCCGCCGCCCGCCGGGCGCTGGCGCGGGAGATCGCCGGGCTGGCCCGGCGCCTGGGCGGCCCCGGCCGCGTGCGCGTCACCGGCCCCTTCCCCTCCGGATCCCCGACCCAGGACTCCCCATGAAGACGCTGGTGCTGGCCTATCACGAGATCGGGTGCGTCGGGCTGGACGCCCTGCTGCGGCACGGGTTTGATGTCCAGGCGGTCTTCACCCACAAGGACGATCCCGCCGAGACCGTCTGGTTCCGTTCGGTCGCCGAACTGGCCGCGGCGCGCGGCATCCCGGTCTTCGCCCCCGACGACATCAACCACCCCCTCTGGGTCGAGCGCATCCGGGCCTGGCAGCCGGACATCCTGTTCTCTTTCTACTACCGGCGGCTCGTCAAGCCGGCGATCCTCGATCTGCCGAAGCGCGGCTGCCTGAACCTGCACGGCTCGCTCCTGCCGCGCTACCGCGGGCGTTGTCCCGTGAACTGGGTCCTGATCCACGGGGAACGCGAAACCGGCGTGTCCCTGCACTACATGACGCCGCGCGCCGACGATGGCGACCTCGTCGCCCAGGCCGCCGTGCCGATCGGCGACGACGACACCGCCCTGACCCTCTTCCGCAAGATGGCCGGCGCCGCCGAGCGGCTGCTCGACGCCGCCCTGCCGCGCCTGCGCGCGGGGACCGCCTCGCGCACGCCGCAGGACCACGCCCGCGCCACGACGTTCGGCGGGCGCCGCCCGGAGGACGGCGAGATCGACTGGAGCCGCCCCGCGGCCGAGGTCCGCAACCTCGTGCGGGCCGTGACGCATCCCTACCCCGGCGCCTTCACCTGGGCCGGCGACTGCCGCCTGACTGTCTGGTCGGCCGCCGTCGTCCCCGCTCCCGCCGGCGCCCCGACGCCCGGCACGGTGACGGCGACCGCGCCGTTGACGGTCGCCTGCGGCGCGGACGCGCTGCGGATCGAGCAGGCCCAGCCGGAACGCGAGGTGGTCATGGCGGGCGTCCAGGCGGCCGAGGCTCTTGGCCTGGTCCGCGGCGCGCGGCTCGGCCCGCGCCGCCGGCCGCGCGGCCGGCGCAAGACCGCCGTACTGATCCTGGGGGTCAACGGCTTCATCGGCAACGCCCTCAGCGAGCGCCTGCTGGACAGCGGCCGCTATGTGGTCCACGGCATGGACCTGCACGCCGACAAGATCGAACGGCTGCGGCGCCGGCCGGACTTCTACTTCGACGAGGGCGACATCGCGATCCACCGCGAATGGATCGAGTACCACGTGCGCAAGTGCGACATCGTCCTGCCGCTGGTCGCCATCGCCACGCCCATCGAGTATACCCGCAATCCCCTGCGGGTCTTCAGCCTCGACTTCGAGGAGAACCTGCGGGTCGTGCGCTACTGCGCCAAGTACCATCGGCGCATCGTCTTCCCGAGCACCTCCGAGGTCTACGGCATGTGCGACGACCGCGAGTTCGACGAGGACCGCTCGCGCCTGATCCTCGGCCCGATCCGCATGCAGCGCTGGATCTATTCCTGCTCGAAACAGCTGCTCGACCGCGTCATCTGGGCCTACGGCCAGCAGGAAGGCCTGCGGTTCACCCTCTTCCGCCCGTTCAACTGGATCGGCCCGCGCCTCGATAGCCTGACCTCGGCGCGCATCGGCAGTTCCCGGGCCATCACCCAGCTGATCCTCAACCTGGTCGAGGGCAGCCCGATCCGGCTGGTGGACGGCGGCGCGCAGAAGCGCTGCTTCACGGACGTCAAGGACGGGATCGAGGGCCTCTTCCGGATCATCGAAAACCCGAACGGCGTCTGCGACGGCCAGATCTTCAACATCGGCAACCCCGAGAACGAGGCCAGCATCAAGGACCTTGCCATGATCCTGACCCGCGCCTTCGAGCGCCATCCCCAGCGCGCCATGTTCCCGCCGCTGGCCGGCCTCCAGGACATCGAGAGCGGCCGCTATTACGGCGCCGGATACCAGGACGTCGCCCACCGCCGGCCGAGCATCCGCAAGGCCCAGCGCCTGCTCGGCTGGACGCCGTCCATCCCGCTCGAACGTTCCATCGAAGACACGCTCGATTTCTTCCTGAAGGAGGCGGTCGCCTCCGGCGAGTTCGGGGGCGGGCCGGACGAGGAATGATCATCGGCCTGCGGATCGACGCCGACACCTTCCGCGGCACGCGCGACGGCGTGCCCGCCCTCTGCCGCCTCCTGGCGGCGCGCGGCCTGCAGGCCACTTTTTTCTTTTCCGCCGGCCCCGACAACATGGGCCGGCATCTCTGGCGGCTCGTCCGGCCGCGCTTCCTGGCCAAGATGCTCCGCAGCCGGGCGGCCGGGCTCTACGGGTGGGACATCCTGCTGCGCGGCACGCTCTGGCCGGGGACGCCGATCGCCCGCCGGCTCGGCGACCGCCTGCGCCAGGCGGCCGAGGCGGGACACGAGGTGGGACTCCACGCCTGGGACCATTACACGCGCCAAGCGCGCGCCGAGCGCCAGTCGCCAGAGGCCATCCGCCGCGACCTTGCCCGCGGTTACGAGGCGCTGGCCGCCCTGACCGGCGCCGCCCCTTCCTGCGCGGCGGCGCCCGGCTGGCGCGCCACCGAGGCCACGCTCCTGGCGGAGGCCGTCTTCCCTCTGCGCTACAACAGCGATTGCCGCGGGGACTCGATCTTCCGGCCCGCCGCCGCCGGACGGCTCCTGCCGCAGCCCCAGGTCCCGACCACCCTTCCGACCTACGACGAACTCATCGGCCGCGACCAGGTCAGCGACGCCAACTACAACGACACCCTGCTGGCCCGGCTGCGGCCGGAACGCCTCAACGTGCTCACGATCCACGCCGAGGTCGAGGGGATTGCCCGCCAGGCGCTCTTCGATCAGTTCCTCCGGAAAGCGCTGGCGCTCGGACACGCCATCGTGCCGCTCGGCCGCCTGCTGCCGGCCGATCCCGCCGCGCTCCCCGCCGGCCGTCTCGGCCGGGGAACCGTCGGCGGGCGCGAGGGCTGGGTCGCCGTGCAGCAGCCGGCCTGATGGATTAATATTGGCGGTTTCGCCTTTGAATGCTCACGGAGCGATTACCAGTTCGCCGACGATATCAAGATTGTTCTTGCATGATACCGGCAGGCACAAAGGCCGGACGCCATGGGGCAACGAAACAGTGGACGGAGTATCCTATCACCACTCAACGCTTCGCTCCGGACCTCTGCAACTTCTGTTGATCAATTCATCGAACAGGATGGCGCTGCGATGAGCAGCGACTCGGCGGCGTGCGCGCCGAAGCGGTGGCTTGACGCGCCGCGTAGGCGGGAACCCCGCCCTCCAGGTGCGCTGCGTGCACGGATCATGGAGGGCGAAGCTGTGCTGAGCCGTCCCGGGACCGGGACCACGCGCTGATCGTAGCGCCATTCGGGACGGAGCCACGGGCCGGGCGCCGGAGGGCGGGGGTCCGTCAGCGCACCTTGCCGGCCTGGCGGCGCTTCTCGACGATCCCTTCGGCCAGGGAAAAGGGCACCGGCTCGTAGCGCTCGAAGTGCATGACATGCCCGGCGCGGCCCTGGCTCAGCGTGCGGATGACGTTGGCAAACCCGAACATCTCGTTCAGCGGCGCCATGGCATCGATGACGCGGTTGCCGACCTGAACATCCATCTCCTCGATCCGGCCGCGCCGCTGGCAGACCGCGCCGGCGATCCCCCCGACAAACTCCTCCGGAGTCGTCACCTCGAGCGACATCACCGGCTCCATCAGCCGGGGCTGCGCCTTCAAAAACAGGTCCCGGAAACAGGCGCGGCCCGCCTCCTGGAACGCCAGGTCGCTGGAGTCCACCTCGTGGAACGACCCGTCGAACACCACCACGCGCGTGTCCACCACCGGGTACCCCGCAAACGGCCCCTTGGCCATCGCCTTGATCACGCCTTTTTCAATGGCCGGGATGTATTCGGACGGGATGCGCCCGCCGCGGACTTCATTGACAAACTCGAAGCCCGATCCGGTCTCGAGCGGCTCAAGCCGCATCCACACGTGGGCATATTGCCCGCGGCCGCCCGACTGCTTGACGTGCCGGTATTGACCCTCCGCCAGGATCGTGCCCGTCTCGCGGAACGCCACCTCGGGACGGCCGACCGCCACCTTGACGTCAAACTCGCGCAGCAGGCGGTCCACCAGGATCTCGAGGTGCAGTTCGCCCATGCCGGAAATCACGGTTTCCTTGGTCTCGGCATCGAGGTGCACGAAAAAGGTCGGGTCCTCGTCCGCCAGCCGGTGCAGCGCCGTCAGCACTTTTTCGCCGTCGGCCCGGCTTTCGGGCTTGACGCTGATGGACATCACCGGCGCCGGAAACTCGATCGCTTCCAGCAGAATCGGATCGCTGTCGGCGCAGAGCGTATCGCCCGTGCGGGTCTTGGTCAGCCCGACCACGGCCACGATGTCGCCGGCGCCGGCCTCCTCGATGCCTTCCTGGCGGTTCGAGTGCATGCGGATCATCCGGCCGACGCGCTGCTCGACCTGCTGGGTGCTGTTCCAGACCGTGTCGCCGGTGTGCATCCGGCCGGCATAGATCCGCAGGAACGTCAGCTTGCCGATGTGCTTGTCGGACAAAATCTTGAAGGCGATGGCCGCGAACGGCTCGTCGTCGGACGCCCGGCGCTGGCGCGGCTCGTCATCGGCAGGCGACGCCACGCCCTCCACCGGCGGCAGGTCGGCGGGCGACGGCAAAAAGAAGACGATGCCATCGAGCAGCCGCTGGATACCCTTGTTCTTGAAGGCCGATCCGCAGTACACGGGAATGACCTTGCGCTGAATCGTGGCCTTGCGGATGATGCCCCGGATCTCGTCTTCGGACAGGTCGCCGGTGTCGAGGAACTTGGCGAGCAGGACGTCGTCCTGTTCGGCGCATTTTTCCACCAGGTTCGCCCGCCATTTCCGGGCTTTGGCCATTTTCTCGGCCGGGATGTCCGCCTCGCGGTAGGTCTGGCCGAGATCCTCGTCGGCATAGTAGACGGCCTTCATGGTCATCAGGTCGATGACGCCCTTGAACTGTTCCTCCTGCCCGAGCGGCACGACGATCGGCACGGCGTTGGCGCCAAGGACGTCCTGGATTTTCTTGAGCACGGCGAAGAAGTTGGCGCCGGTGCGGTCCATCTTGTTGATGAAGGCGATCTTGGGCACACCGTACTTCTCGCTCTGTTTCCAGACCTTCTCGGACTGGGGCTGCACGCCGCCCACGGCGCAGAAGAGCGCCACGGCGCCGTCGAGCACGCGCAGGCTGCGCTCGACCTCGGCGGTGAAATCCACGTGGCCGGGCGTGTCGATCAGGGTGATCTGATGGTCCTTCCAGGGCAGCGTGGCGGCCGCCGACATGATCGTGATCCCGCGCTCGCGCTCCTGAACCATGCTGTCCATCGTGGCTTCGCCGTCGTGCACCTCGCCAAGTTTGTGGGACTTGCCGGAATAGAACAGTAGCCGCTCGCTGACGGTCGTCTTGCCGGCGTCAATGTGCGCCATGATGCCGACGTTGCGGATGCGGGACATGTCGTGCGCGCGCGCCACGGAACGGGCTCCTTTCGCCTGCCGGGGAGATTCCAAGAAGCGGCGCACTATGGGCCGCGGCGGCCGGCATGGCAAGTACAATTGCAGCACAATCGCATGGGCTCGGTCATGCTTGGGGCTCCCTGCCGGCTTGTCCGGCAGCAGCCGAAATTTCAGCGTCCCGCGGCGCCAGGCCGCGGGGGACGTCCCCTCATGACTGTGAAGGGATCGCACAATTCGCGCGTCCCTTGACAACTCGGCCTCCTTGCCATAGGGTGTGGCGCTTGCGGCGCGCGGACGGGCCGGTAGCTCAGTCGGTAGAGCACGGCACTTTTAATGCTGGGGTCGCGGGTTCGAATCCCGCCCGGCTCACCCGGCGCCGCCTTGCGTCCGGGCATGGATTCCCTCAAACAGGCACGGTTCGCGCTGGAAACCCTCCTGGTGCGCCTGGGGTTGGTCCTGTTGCCGCGGCTGCCGCGCCGGGCCGCGGCGGCCGCGGCCCGGGCGGCGGGGCGGGCCGCCTATCTGCTGGCCAGCGGGCAGCGGCGCGTGACGCTCGCCAACCTCGCCCTGGCCTTCGGCGACCGGCTGCCGCCGGCGGCGCGGCGGCGCCTGGCGCGGGAAGCCTTCGAGACCATGGCGCGCGTCCTGGTGGACCTGTTCTGGTTCGCGCGCGACACCGAGGCCCGCGTGCGGCGCTACGTGACGCTGGACCCCGGCACGTTGGCGCGCATCGGCCCGCACGCGATCATCGGGGTCACCGCCCATTTCGGCAACTGGGAACTGCTATCCAAGGCCTTCGGCGTGTACGGGTTTCCGCACGTGGCGGCGGCCAGCCCGCTGCAAAACCCGGCGGTGGACGCCCTGATCGGCGCCGGCCGCGCCACGGCCGGAGTCGAGATCGTATCGCGGCGGGGCGCTGCGCGCGGCTTGCTGCGCGCCCTGCGGCAGGGCCGGCACATCGCGCTCCTGCTCGACCAGAACACCAAGCCGGCGGAAGGCGGACTGTTCGTCGAGTTCTTCGGCCGGCCGGCCGCCACATCGACCGCTGCCGCGGTCTTGTCCGCGCGCACCGGGGCGCCGATCCTGCCGCTCTTCTGCCGCGCTGACCCCGGCGGCATGTATACGATCCATGTCCGGGACCGTCTGCCGCCGCCGGCGCACTCCGGGCCAGCCGCGATCCGGGCGTCCACCCAGGCCATCGCCGCCGCTTTCGAGGCCGAAATCCGCGCCGCGCCCGGCCAGTGGCTCTGGATGTACAAGCGCTGGAAATACGTCGATCCCGAGCGGCCGGACGCCGGCTATCCCCCCTACGCCAAGCCGCTCGCGGCCCCCGCGCGCGGGCCGTGACCGCTTTTTTACTTGTGCGCGCACGCGGCAGCAGGCATGTTGATCGACGTTCATTTCGGGAGTTTGGCAAGGGTCGTTTCCGCGTCAGACGATCGCCCGTGAGGGTCTGGCCACAGATACGCATCACCAACCGCGTGCCCGGCGGGCGCGCGCATCCAGGAGGCCGGAGGGCATGAAGAAGATTCGCGTGGCGATTATCGGGCAGGGACGCAGCGGGCGGGACATTCACGGGGTCACGCTGTGCAAGGATCCCCGCTTTCAGATCATGGCGGCGGCGGATTTGCTGGCCGACCGCCGGCAGCGCGCGGCGGAGGAATACCGCTGCGACGTGTATGAGGATTACCGCGCGCTGTTGCGGCGGCGGGACGTGGACCTGATCGTCAACGCCAGTTACAGCGACCTGCACGCCCCGATCACGATCGCGGCGCTGCGGGCGGGCTTCCACGTGCTGTGCGAGAAGCCGCTGGCGCGCTCGGTCAAGCAGGCGGACCAGATGATCGCCGCCGCCCGCAAGACCCATAAAGTTCTGGCGATCTTCCAGCAGTCGCGCTACGCGCCCTATTTCCTGGAACTCCAGAAGGTGATCCGCTCGGGCGTGCTGGGGCGCATCGTCCAGATCGCGATGCAGTACAATGGCTTCAGCCGGCGCTGGGACTGGCAGACGCTCCGGGAACGCAACGGCGGCTGCCTGGCCAACACCGGCCCGCACCCGCTCGACCAGGTGCTGCAGCTCTTCGGGGAGGGGATGCCGCGCGTGACCTGCTTCATGGATCACACCGACAATTCCTTCGGCGACGCCGAGGACCATGCCAAGGTGATCCTCAGCGGGCCCGGCCGCCCGACGATCGACCTGGAAATCTCGTCCTGCTGCGCCTATCCCGCGTTCACGGTCAACGTCTACGGGACGCGCGGAGGCTTGAAGGGCACGCGGAGCAGCCTGGAGTGGCGCTATTTCAAGCGCGCGGAAGCGCCGCGCCAGAAGCTGATCACCGCCCCGCTCAGCAAGCCGGACGGCACCCCGGCCTATCCCCGCGAGGAACTGACCTGGCATGCCGGCGCCTGGCCGGTGGCGCCGGACGCCCAGGCCAAAGAGGCGGGCTACTCGGCGGCGGCCGCGCCCAAGCAGACGAGCAACCTGGTGGTGACGTTCTACTCCATGCTGTACAAGACCTTGACCCGGGGGGCGTCCCTCGAGATCACGCCCGAACAGGTGCGCCGCCAGATCGCCGTGATCGAGGAGTGTCGGCGCCAAAATCCCCAAATCTACAAGCCCCGGCGGGCGTGAGAACGCGGGAGATAACCGCCCGGTGATGGCAGCGGGCCCACACCGAGTCTCGACCCCCATAGACAACTGAAGGCCGCGTGAACTCGCGCGGCGTCCGGTGTAATTATTTCACACGTTTTGAGTGTTCTCTGCTCCACGCTCCGGCCAGCAGGCGCCGGCCGCCTGTGCGTCTGCGACGGGGCCGGGCACCCGTTGGTGCGCGAGGTTACCTGGCCGGCGCGGCCCTGGGGCCGGGCGATCGGCCTGATCGGCTGCCGGCGTCTCGGCCCGGGACGCGGGTTAGTGCTGGCGCCCTGCCGCGCGGTTCACACCGCGGGCATGCGGTTTTCGCTGGACCTCGTGTTTTTTGACGGCGACGGGCGCGTCGTGCGCGCAGTCCGCGGCCTGCGGCCATGGCGGCTGGCCCGGGGCGGCCGCGCCGCCTGGGGCGTGCTCGAACTGGAAGCCGGGTGGTTTCCCTGGACCCGCCTCGAACAGGACGGCCGACTCGCCTTCCATCCGCTGCCGTCCGCCGGCGGCCTCCCAGAAAACGCTTTCATTCGTCCGCCCGCCCCCTAGAATAAGGATCGCACGGCAGATCCCGGAGGCGACCCGTCATGCGTTGTCCTAAATGCGCCCACCAGGAAGACAAGGTGATTGACAGCCGGTCCGCCCGCGAGGGGGACGTCATCCGCCGGCGCCGGGTCTGCCTGCGTTGCGGGCACCGCTTCACGACCTACGAGGAGATCCTCAAGGCCAGCCTGCGCGTCATCAAGCGCGACCTGCGCCACGAGGATCTCGACCGCAAAAAACTGATGACCGGCATCCTGCGCGCCTGCCAGAAGCGGCCGATCAGCGCCGAACAGATCGAGGCCATGGCCGATTCCATTCTCGGCGAACTGGCCAACGAATACGACCGCGAGGTGCCGAGTTCGGCGATCGGCGAAAAAGTCATGGAACGCCTCGAAAAACTCGACGAGGTTGCCTACATCCGGTTCGCCTCCGTCTACCGCCGCTTCAAGGACGTCAACCAGTTTCTCTCCGAAGTCAAGGGGATCATCGGCAAGACATGATCTGGACCCATCCAGCACCGAGCGACGAGGCCGGGGCGTTGACCGCCTTCCTCGCGGGCGAACTGGACCTGGCGGAGCCCCCGGCCGTCGGCGACGGGAACGCCCGCCGCGAAGTCGCCGATGCCATCGCGGCCTTCATTCGGCAGGATGAGGAAGACGCCGGCGCGGACCCGGGGCGCGCCGGCTGGCCCAGCGCCTACCTGCTGATGCTGCTGGGGCGGGCGCTGTGGTCGCTGGGCGACGAACCGGCGGCGCGACGCCTGCTGGACATCCGGGGCCGCGCCTGTGCGTTGCCAGCCGTCTGCATCGAGGCCGTCTGCGCCCCCGATAGTTCGATGGTCTCCTGGCGCCTGCTGCTGGCCGCGCGGGCAGTGCGCGACTCGGGGTGGACCCGCGCGGTCACGGGCGCAGCCTGGGTGCTGGATCTCGAGCGCCTGTTCCGCCAGGCCGGCGTCGGCCTCGAAACGGCGGCCTTGACCGTGCTGGACGCCGTGCTGAGCCGGGTGGCCGGCGTCTGGGACCGGTCGGGCGGCCGGGGATTTCTGGGCTTGCGGCGGGTCGAGGCCGCCGCGGCCGCCGTGCTCGGATGCCCGCTTGGCGCCCCCCCGGCGGCCGTGCTGGTCGCGGATGTGCGGGCCGCCTGCCAGCAGCGCCTCGAAGGGCTGCGGCGCGCGCGGTCGTGGACGCGCGTCCCTGAAGTGGTCCTCCTGGAGTTGTAAGCGCCGCCCCCCCCCACGTCCATGAACCCGCGCTCCGCCAAACACCCCGCTCCCGCCAGCGCCTTCGCCCCGGTGGACGCCGTGATCAAGGCGGTCCGGCGGGGTCGATTGGTTGTGGTCGTGGACGACGCCGCGCGCGAAAACGAGGGCGACCTGGTCGTGGCCGCCGCCCGCGCCACCCCCAGGGCCATCGCCTTCATGGCGCGATTCGGACGCGGCCTGATCTGCGTCGCCCTGACCCGCGAGCGGCTGGATCGCCTGCGCATCGGCCGAATGAACGCCGGACGCGAACCGGACCTCTTCCGCACCGCCTTCATGGAGTCCGTGGACGCGCGCCGCGGCATCACGACCGGCATCAGCGCCCACGACCGCGCCCGCACCATCCGGGTGCTGCTGGACCCCCGCGCGCGGCCCGACGCCCTCGTGCGCCCCGGCCATATCTTTCCGCTCCAGGCCCGCGATGGCGGCGTGCTGCAGCGCGCGGGCCACACCGAAGCCTCCCTCGACCTGGCGCGCCTGGCCGGGCTGCCTCCCGCCGCGGTCATCTGCGAGATCATGCGCGACGACGGGCGCATGGCGCGCCTGCCGGACCTGCGGCGGTTCGCCGCCCGCCATCGCCTGCCGATCACCTCGGTCGCCGACTTGATCGCCTACCGGCGCCGCCGGGAAAACCTGGTCGCCTGCGTCCAGGACGCCATGCTGCCGACGCCCTTCGGGCTGTTCCGCCTGAAACTCTACCAGTCCCGGCTCGACCCCGATCTGCACCTGGCGCTGGTCATGGGCGATCCCGCCCGCGTCAAGGCTCCGCTCGTCCGCGTTCACAGCGAATGCCTGACGGGCGATGTTTTCGGCTCGCTGCGCTGCGATTGCGGCGCTCAGCTGCGCGCCGCCATGAAAACAGTGGCGACCGCAGGAGCCGGTGTGATACTCTACATGCGCCAAGAGGGACGCGGCATCGGTCTGGCCAACAAGATCCATGCCTATGCCCTTCAGGAACAGGGGCTCGATACCGTCCAGGCCAACCGCAAACTGGGATTCGCCGCCGATTTACGGGACTATGGCATCGGCGCACAAATCCTGTCGGACTTGGGACTGCAAAGCATCCGGCTGATGACCAACAACCCGCGTAAAGTGATCGGTCTCGAGGGTTACGGCATCCGGATCGTCGAGCGCCTACCGCTGATCCTGCCGGCCAACCCGTATAACCGCAAGTACCTGCATGTCAAAAAAACCAAGATGGGCCACTGGCTCTGACCACCGTCCTGTCCCGCTTACCCCGTAGCCCTTAGCCACAGGAGCCGCCATGAAGATCAAAGAACTGTCCGGCCAGTTGTCCGCCCAGGGCTTCGCCTTCGGGATCGTCGTCAGCCGGTTCAACGACCTCTTCACCCAGCAGTTGCTGCGCGGGGCGCTCGACTGCCTCGAACGCCACGGCGCGGCGCCAGACGCCGCCACGGTGGTCTGGGTGCCGGGCGCGTTTGAAATCCCGCTGGCAGTCCAGGCCCTGGCGCAGAGCAAGCGGCTCCACGCCGTCCTGGCGCTGGGCATGGTGATCCAGGGAGCGACCTCCCACGCCGGTCTGATCAACAGCCAGGTGGCGCGCGCCTTGAACCAGATTGCCCTGCGGGAAGGCATCCCGGTCATCGACGGCGTGGTGGCCGCCGACAGCCTCGACCAGGCCATCGAACGCGCCGGCTCGAAGGCCGGCAACCGCGGGTGGTCGGCCGCGCTCTCGGCCATCGAGATGGCGTCGCTGATGAAGACGCTCGGGACGCCGTCATGACGTCCCGCCGGCTGTGCCGCGAGTGGGCGGTCCAGTACCTGTTCCTGCGGGATTTCAACTCGGGCGACCTCGACCGGCGTCTGACCGATTTCTGGGCCCTGCTGCGGGTGACGCCCAGAGCGCGCCCGCCGACCGAGGCCCTGATCCGCGGCGTCCTCGACCACTTGTCGGAGCTCGACGCCCGCATCCAGGCCTGCGTGGATCACTGGGACATGAACCGCCTGAACGGCGTGGATCGGAACATTCTCCGGCTGGCCCTCTACGAGATGCTGTTCCGCCCCGATATCCCGCCGGTGGTCTCGATCAACGAAGCGGTGGACCTCGCCAAGAGTTTTTCGTCCGTCGAATCCGGCAAGTTCGTCAACGGCGTGCTGGACCGCGCGCGCCAGGATATTCCGCGGCCGGGCCGCGTCGCGGCCCCGCTCACCAAGGAGTAGCCGCCGGCATCCGCCTTGTCAGACCGCCCAGGGCCTAGCCGGGATTCGCCGCGCTGGCGCACCGTCTTCCCCATGAACGACCGATCCGACGATGCCGCCTGGATGGATCGCGCCCTGGCGCTGGCGCGGCGCGGGGAAGGCCTGACACGCCCCAATCCGCCGGTCGGCGCGGTTATCGTGCGCGGCGGGCGCCTGGTCGGAAGCGGGTGGCACCGGCGCGCCGGCGATCCCCACGCCGAGGCGCTGGCGCTGCGCCGCGCCGGGCCCCGCGCCCGGGGCGCCACGCTCTACGTCACCCTCGAACCCTGCTGTACGCAGGGGCGTACGCCTCCCTGCACGGAGGCGATCGTGCGCGCCGGCCTGCGGCGCGTGGTCGTGGCGGCGCGCGACCCGAACCCGGCCCACGACGGGCGCGGCCTCCGCCGCCTGCGGCGGGCGGGACTCGAGGTCCTGGAAGGCGTTGGGGGCTCCGAAGCCCGCGATCTGCTGGCGCCATTCGCCCGGTGGATCGCCGCGGGACGCCCGCGGGTCGTGCTAAAAATGGCCTTGTCGCTCGACGGCAAGATCGCCGACGCCCGCGGCCGCGCGCGCTGGATCTCCGGGGCCGCGGCCCGGCGCCTGGTCCACGCCTGGCGGCGCGCCGCCGACGCCATCCTCGTCGGCGTCGGCACGGCGCTGGCCGATAATCCGTCCCTGCTGCCCCGCCCGGCGCGCGGACATTGCCCGTTCCGAATCGTGGCCGACAGCCGGGGCCGACTACCCCCGACCGCGAAGATATTCCGCGGCGCGCCGGTTGGACAGACGATCATCGCCACCACCCGCCGCTGCCCCGTTGGACGGCGCGCCGCCTGGCAGGCCGCCGGGGCCCGCGTTTGGGTGCTGCCGGCACGGCGGGAAGGCATTTCCATGCCGGCGCTCCTGGCCAGCCTCGGACGCCTGGGCGTGCTGCAGGTCCTCTGTGAGGGCGGCGCCGAACTCGCCGCCAGCCTCATCCGCGCGCGGCGGGTCGACGAGTTCCGGTTCCTGATCGCCCCGCTGCTGATCGGCGGCCGGTCCGCGCCGGGGGCCGTCGCCGGAACCGGCTGGCCGCTGGCCCGGGCGCCGCGGCTGGCGTTGCTGGAATGCCGACGCATCGGCCCCGACCTGCTCGTGCGGGCGGCCTGGCATCGCCCCAACGACCGTCCTTGTTCCCGGAGCGTTGCGCCTTGAACAGGCGCGTTCGATATGGGATCATCGTTTGGTGATCGTCTGACTGGTTGCCGCCATGTTCACCGGCCTGATTCAACAAGTCGGCACCCTCGTCCGCCGCGAGGCGGCGGATGGGGGACTGCGGCTCGTCATCCGCGGCTGCGCCTCCTGGAATCCGCCCCTATCGCCCGGCGAAAGCATCGCGGTCAACGGCGCCTGCCTGACGGCCGCACAGGTCGAGGGCCCGACCTTTGCCTGCGATCTCCTCGAGGAAACCGGCGTCCGCACGACGCTCGATGCCCAGCCGCCCGGCGCCCGCCTCCACCTGGAACGCGCCCTGCGGCTCGGCGACCCGCTCGGGGGGCACTGGGTCACCGGCCACGTGGACGGCCTCGGCACCGTGGCCGAGTCCGCGCCGCGCGGGCGCGACCGGATATTGCGGATCGCCTGCGCCCCGGCGCTGCTGCGCGGCATGGTTCTCAAAGGGTCGATCGCCGTGGACGGCGTCAGCCTGACGATCGCCGAACTGACGGACAACGGGTTCACCGTGCATCTGGTTCCCTTCACCTGCGCGCATACCGCGCTCGGGACGCTGGCCGCCGGCATGGCCGTGAACCTGGAAACCGACCTGATCGGCAAACACGTCGCGCGCTGCTTGGAAACGGCCGCGGCGCCCGCACCCGCCCCGCTCACCTGGGATCGCCTGCGAACGGCCGGGTTCGGTTCCGGTCTCCCGTACCCAGGCCAACCGGCCGGCTGACCCGCCGGGAGCGGCCGGCCATCGGAGGTCCATGCACCAGCATTCGTCATGGGGCAGGTGGCGTGGCGCGGTCCGGAATCGTCGCGGGCCCGGCATGGGGATCCGGACCGGGGTAGCCGTGTTGCTGATGCTTTGCGTCCAGTTGCCGGGGCGCGCGGACCCCACCATGGCGATCACCGAGCCGGAAGACGGCGCGCTGTTCGTGGCGCCAGCCGCGATTCCCTTGACAGCCTCCGTCGAGGCCGACCCGTCCCTGGAGATCACCCAAGTCGTGTTCTATGCCGACACGCTTCCGATCGCCGTCGTGCCGTCCGAGCCCTGGAGCGCGGACTGGCAGGATGTGCCGGCCGGATCCTACGCCATCACGGCCGCGGCCTGGGACAGCGACGGGATCGCCGCCACCTCGACGCCGATCAGCGTCACCGTGAATCCGCACGAGGCACCCGGCGTCGGCATCACCGACCCTGCCGACGGCGCCATCATCCCGGGGCCGGCGTATGTTGTCGTGCGGGCCGTTGCGGACGCGCAGCCCGGTCTCGCCATCACCCAGATTACCGTCTGCGTGGATGGCACGCCCATCGGGAGCGGCGACACCAGCCCGTGCGAAGCGGATTGGCTGGATGTGCCCGACGGACAGTATGAACTGACGGCGCGCGCCTGGGACGATCTTGGCGCGGGCGCCACCTCGGCGCCGGTCGCCGTTGCCGTCGTGACGCCGCCCGCGTTGCTCGTCGAGCCGGAATCCCAGACCGTCGACCCGGGGGTGCCGGTGTCCTTTCAAGTCGAGGCGGCGGGCACTCCGCCCTTGGCGTATCGGTGGCAGATAAACGGCCTCCCCCTCGCCGGGGCGACTGGCGCCCAGCACCGGATTACCGCCGCCACGGAACGCGACGAAGGGGCTTACCGCTGTATCGTGACCAACCGGGCTGGCGCCGTGACCAGCGAAACGGCGACCCTCGAGGTCAACGACCTGCCGCCAACGCCAACCGGGCTGACGGCGGGCGCCGGCACGTCCCGCGACCTGATCCGCGTCGCCTGGAACCCCGCCGCGGGCGCCTACGGGTATTTGCTCTATCGTTCCCTGGACAGCGCCACCAGCGGAGCAGCGCTGCTGTCCGAACAGATCGAAACGACATTCGACGACATCGCCGCGGAACGCGGCGTACGCTATGTCTACCGCGTGCGGGCCCAGAACGAGTTCGGCCTCCTCAGCCCCTTCAGCGCCCCGGCCATCGGCTGGCGCCGCAGCGCGGCGGATACCCCCGTGGCGGATTACGACGGCGACGGCCTGGCCGACCCAGCCCAGTATTACCCGGACGCCGCCGCCTTCAGCATGGTCCTGTCTGGCAACGGCTATGAAGCGGACGGCCGCACCGGCGTGGGCGGACCGGGGTTCGCGGCCGCATCGGCCGATTACGATGGCGACCGCCTCGGCGACCCGGCGGCCTATGAGGAGGAGTCCGGCACCTGGACGGTGATGGTCTCCGGAAGCGATAACGAGGTGCAGACCATCCCCCGCCTGCTGGGCAATCCCGGGCGGGGACCGGCGCCGGCGGATTACGACGGCGACGGCCGCGCCGATCCGGCCGTCTATCACGAGGCGTCCGGAACCTGGGCCGTCCTGTTTTCCAGTGCCGGGTACGGCGCTGCGGCGTTTCCCGGACTGCTGGGGGGCGTGGGCTTCAGCCCGGCGCCGGCGGATTACGACGGCGACGGCCGCGCCGACCCCGCCGTCTACGCGGAAGCCACGGGAAACTGGGAGGTTCGTTTCTCGTCCGGCAACTACGCGCGCTTCGCGTGGGCCGGGCTCCTGGGCCAGCCCGGCTATACCGCCGTCCCGGCGGATTACGACGGCGATGGCCTGGCCGACCCGGCCGTCCACCATGAAACGACCGGCGAATGGCGGGTCCTGCTGTCCAGTCTCGGGTACCGCCTCGTGGTCGTCCCGCTGGCCTTTTGACAACCCAAAACTGCGGGAGTTGCACCTTCCCCTGTTGCCCAGTCAGGCGCCAGCCCGTGCGCCTGCGGCTCGGCACCCTGCGCGCCGTAGCGGCGG
>CAZEVX010000021.1:0-20812 GCA_964515705.1 uncultured Verrucomicrobiota bacterium
GCCTAATCCACGCTGCCAGCGTTCGTTCTGAGCCAGAATCAAACTCTCCGTAATAAACGGCTGCGACAGCGCCCGCCCCGTTACCGAAACAGACGCCACCGCGTATTGACTAGCCAAGAACATGAGCTTTTCCACAAATCACACCACTTCCGATTCGAAGTGAATGTGGGTGCAGATTCAGTTGTCAAAGAACAGCAATCGTAAAAAAAGCACGCATCCCGAATTCCAGTCCGGCATGCCGTGCTTGATTTGCGATCGGTGCAAAGAGCAGTGTCAGGCTTTGTATGCCCAACGAGCCGATGAATGTAGCAGTTGATCATGAAGTGTCAACAATTATTTTTGGCTTTTTTTTGAGCGCCGATCCGGCATAGTGCGTCCTGGTTTGGACGCGCCCTGCCGGCGCCGCACCACCGTTGCCACGAGGAGCCGATGCCATGCGCCCCACCCTGATCCTGGCCCTGGATGTGTCCGCCCTGGATTCCGTCCGCGCGCTGCTGAAGCGCCTGCCGCCGGGCATCCGCTGGGTCAAAGTGGGGTTGGAATTGTTTGCCGCCGAGGGGCCGCGCGCGTTGCGCGTCCTGCGCCGATCCGGCTTTCGGATTTTTCTGGACTTGAAACTGCACGATATCCCGCGGACGGTGGCGCGCGCGGTCACCGCCGCGGCCCGCCACGGCGCCGACATGGTCACCCTGCATGCCGCCGGCGGCGCGGCCATGCTCCGAGAGGCGGCCGCGGCCGCGGCGCTGGCCGGACCGGCCCGCCCCAAGCTGGTCGCCGTCACCGCCCTGACCAGTCTGGATGCCGCCGACCTGCGCGCGGTCGGCGTGCACCGCCGACCGCAGACCCAGGCCCTGGCGCTCACCCGTCTGGCGCTGCGCGCCGGCCTGGACGGCGTGGTCGCCTCCGCCCTGGAAGCGCGCGCGCTGCGCGTCCGTTTCGGGCCGACCTTTCTGCTGGTGACCCCGGGCATCCGCCCCGCCGATGGATGCCCCGATGACCAGAAGCGCATTGCCACTCCCGCGCTGGCCGTGCGGTCCGGGGCCTCGTTTCTGGTCGTCGGACGCCCGATCCTCGCGGCCGCGGATCCGCCCGCGGCCGCGCGGCGGATACTGGCCGAGATGCGCGGCGCCCGCTCATGCTGAACGCGGCCTTCCGACCCGAGGCGGCCGCTGCCAGGCCGACCGTGCCGCCGGTCGGACCGCGGGTGCCGCGGCATGGCGCCACGCCCGCAACGCGCGGGCCACCATGCGGTTCGTCTTGCCATGGCAGTGCCTTCCTGCTATACAAGCCGCCTTCGGCGGCAAGGATCCTTGAGCATGGCCACATCCGGCAACTGGACCTGGCGGGCGGCGCGGGACCCCGGCGCGTTCCTGGCGCTGGCCGACGGCACGCTCTTCCGCGGGCATTCGCTCGGCGCTCCCGAGGATGCCGTTGGGGAGGTCGTGTTCAATACCGGGATGACCGGGTACCAGGAAATTCTGAGCGATCCGTCCTATGCCGGCCAGTTTGTGGCCATGACCTATCCCGAGATCGGCAATTACGGCGTCCGCCCCGGCGACATGGAGTCGGCGCGCTTCTTTGCCAACGGGTTCGTCGTCCATGCGCTCAATCCACCGAGCCATTGGTCGGCCGCCGACTCTCTGCAGGCAGCGCTGCGGCGGGCCGGCATGCCGGCGATCGGCGGTGTGGAGACCCGCCGCCTGACCGCGCACATCCGGGATCACGGCACGCAAAAGGCCTGCCTGGCCGTGTCCGGAACGCTGACCGAGGCCGAGGCGATTCGGCGGGCCAACGCCTGGCCCGGGCTTGACGGGCAGGATTATGCCGCTCGCGTGACCTGCACCTCGCCCTATGCATGGGATCCGGAGGGAACCCGGTCGCTCGACGAGGATTCGCATGGCGCCTTGCCGCCCGCCGACCTCCGGATCGTGGCCTATGATTTCGGAATCAAGTGGAATATCCTGCGCTGCCTGCGGCGGTCCGGAATGGCGGTGACCGTCGTTCCGGCCGCCACGCCGGCCGAGACCGTGCTGGGGATGAAGCCGGACGGCGTGTTCCTGTCGAACGGTCCCGCCGATCCCGCCGCCCTCGGATACGCCGTGGACACGGCGCGCACTCTGCTGGGCAAAGTCCCGCTCATGGGGATCTGCCTCGGACACCAGATTCTGGGCCTCGCCGTCGGCGGGCGCACCTATCGCCTGAAGTTCGGCCACCACGGATGCAACCATCCCGTCCAACGCCTGGCAACGGGGGCTATCGAAATCACCTCGCAAAACCATAATTTTGCCGTCGCCCAAGAATCGCTTGACGGCAAGCCCGTGGTCGTCACGCACATCAATCTCAACGACCAGACAGTCGAGGGAATCGAACATCGCACCGAACCGATGTTTGCCGTGCAATATCATCCCGAATCAGCCCCCGGCCCCCATGATCCATTCTACCTGTTTTCGCGATTTCGAGAATTGATAACCCGTTGACCATCGCCGCGTTATTTACGAGCTGACGGAATTTCATCCATGCGCAGTTCCCGCGAGTGGATTGCCATTCTAGATTTCGGATCGCAATACACGCAGTTGATTGCGCGGCGCGTCCGCGAGCAACAGGTATACTGCGACATCCTGCGCCACGACACGCCGGCCGCGCTCCTGCGCAAACGCCGGCCGTACGGCTTGATCCTTTCGGGCGGTCCGGCAAGTGTCTTCGCCCCGCAAGCCCCGGCCTGCGATCCGGCTATTTTCGATCTGGGCGTTCCGGTGTTGGGCATCTGCTACGGGATGCAACTGATGGCGCATCTGCTCGGCGGCACGGTGACGCCGGGCACGGCGCGGGAATACGGGCGCGCGCGCATCGTGCTGGCCGATTACGGCCCGCTGTTCCGCGGGTTACGCCGGCACGAAACGGTGTGGATGAGCCATGGAGATCAGATCCGCGCTCTGCCGCCCGGTTTCGTCGCGCTGGCGGGGACGGCGACCTGCCCGACCGCCGCCATGGCCGATCCGCGCCGGCGCCTGTTCGGCCTGCAGTTCCATCCGGAAGTCGTGCATACCCGCCATGGCTTGACGATCCTGCGCCACTATCTGAAGACCGTGTGCGGTTGCCGCGGCACCTGGCAAATGTCGCGCTTCATCGAGGACAGCATCCGCTCGATTCGTCGGACGGTCGGCCGCGGCCATGTCGTCTGCGGCTTGAGCGGCGGGGTCGACTCGGCCGTCGTGGCCATGCTGCTGCACCGGGCCATTGGCCGCCGCCTGCACTGCATTTTCGTGGACAACGGCTTGCTGCGGCACGGCGAGGCGCGCCAGGTCGAGGAAACCTTCGGGCGGGCCTTCGGCATGGACCTGCACGTGGCGCGCGCGCCGTCCCTGTTCCTGAACGACCTGAAGGGATTGCGCGACCCGGAAGCCAAGCGCAAGGCGATCGGCCGGCGGTTCATCCGGGTCTTCGCCGCCGAAGCCCGGCGCCTCGGGCGCATCCGTTTCCTGGCGCAGGGCACCCTGTATCCGGACGTGATCGAAAGTTGCTCCCCGCTGGGCGGCCCGTCGGCCACGATCAAGAGCCACCACAATGTCGGCGGCTTGCCCCCCGACCTCAAGTTTACGCTGATCGAGCCGCTCCGCAACCTGTTCAAGGACGAGGTGCGCGCCCTGGGGCGCGCCCTGGGCCTGCCCGATGAAATCGTCCGCCGCCAGCCGTTTCCAGGACCGGGGCTGGCCGTGCGCATTCTCGGGGACGTCACGCCCGCCCGGGTCGCCCTGCTGCAACAGGCCGACGTGCGGGTGCAGGAGGAAATTCTGGCCTATGACCGGCGCCAGCGGCTCTGGCAGGCCTTCGCCGTGCTGCTGCCCGTCAAGAGTGTCGGCGTCATGGGCGACGGGCGCACCTACGAGCACACCATCGTCGTGCGCGCGGTCACCAGCCAGGACGGCATGACCGCCGACTGGGCGCGTCTGCCGCACGGCTTGCTCGCGCGGCTGTCCAATCGGATCATCAATGAAGTCCGCGGCGTCAACCGCGTGGTCTACGACATCAGTTCCAAGCCTCCCGCCACGATCGAGTGGGAATGACGCTCCGGACCGCGGCACCCTAGCGTCCTGTTCCAGGCTCCGGGACGGGCGGGTGGCAGGCCTGCCGCCGGAACGCCGCCGGCGTGACGCCCTGAAGGCGCTTGAAGGTCCGCGAAAAATGGTAGCGGTCGCAAAACCCGGTGTGCTCGGCAATGTGGTCCAGCGAGGCGCCCGTGAACTGCAGCCGGAGGCAGGCCTGCTCCACCCGCTTGCGCAGCAGGATGGCGTGCGGCGTCATTCCAAACTGGGCATGAAACAACCGGATCAAGGCATTGCGGCTCATCCCGGCTTGGTACGCCAGGTCCCGGTTGCACAGCCGGGCGCCGAGATGCTGCTCGATATAGGCCAGCACGCCCGCGAGGCGCGCGTCGGCTGGCGGCGCGGGCGCCGCGTGTTCGGCCAGGCAGGATAACGTCCACTCGATCAAAGCCCGCGCAAGGAACGACAGCTTACGGTCGTTCGGCCGGCGCCGCAGGCAGGCCAGGACCGCATCGAGCAGCCGTTTCCCCGCCGGCTTGAGCGAAATCAATGTCGTCCGCGCCTGTTCTGACAGCGTCGGCTGAAGCAGCAGGAAATGAACGTGCAAATGATTGACTGGCAATCTGTTGCGTGTCGAGAGCACGAGGTGCGGGGGGACCAGCGCCAGGACCCGCGGCGTCAGCCGATACCGCCGCGCGCCCTCGCAGAGCTCCGCGCCCGGACGGTCGTTCCAGTACAAGCGCCAGTAGGGGGCGGACACGCGGCTGAAGTTCCAGCGATTCGGGAGCGCCAGCATGTTGACCCATCCGCAGGCCAGCAGCCGGATCGTATGCTCCTCGAAGCGCGTCGTAAAGGGCATGGGCGGCCATCGCGTGAGGACTGTCAGGACACGGTATGTGCGTTTGTACGCAGCGGACGATCGGCCGTCAATGGCAAACACCCCAGGGAAAATCCTCCATGAGACTGCGATGGATCGGTTGGATGGGATGGCTGGTGGCAGCGTATGGGCTGGCGGCGGACCCGGCGGCGATCGAGGCCGTGATGGCCGACCAGCCGCCGATCCTCGACGGCGTGTTGGACGACGCCTGCTGGCGTCGGGCGCCGGCCAACGGCGATTTTTCGCCGTCCTTCGACGCCACGAACGCTTCCCGGCGGGACACCGCGTTCCGGGTGGCCTGCGACGCGACCTGGCTCTACCTGGGCGCGGAATGTCGGAACCCGGACTGGCCCGCCCTCGCCCCGATCGTCGTCCATCATGCGTGGACCCAAAAACGCGCCTATGCCGAGGAGGCGTTGGAATTTTTTGTCGACCCCGGTTCGGGGGGCAAGCCGTATTTCCATTTCATCCTCTACGCCGCCAATGCCCGCGACCAGCGGCGCGTGTCGGGGCGTTCAGACCAGTATGTTGACATTCCATGGCGCTCGGCTACCCGAACCCACCGCGGGGGATGGGACGCTGAAGCAGCGATCCCGTTGTGCCTGCTGGCGCCGTTCCGGCGCGGCGGCGAGCTGCGCCTGAACGTGGCCCGCAACCGCCGGGTGCCCGTCATCACCCCCTGGGGCGGGCTGCCCGCCGAAACGCTCGAAACCAGCGTCTGGGCGCCGCCGCTTGAGGATATTGGCGGCCTCCACGAAACGGACCGTTTTGTCCCCGTCGCCGGGATCGTCCTGACCCGCCCACCGATTCCGTTTCTGGCGCGCATCCTCGACGCCCGCCTCCTGCCCTATCGCCTCGAGAACGGCCAGCCCCGCGTCGCGCTGGACATCACCATGCAAGGATACCTGGGCGCGACCGGCCGGGTGGACCTCCTCGCCGCCGACCGCCCGGCGTCGGGCGCGGCCTGCGTGGTCACGCAACCGGTGACCGTCGCCGGCGCCGCCCCGATGCGGATACCCCTGGACATGCCGGTCCGCTCGCTGGATGGCCAAGAAACGCGGCTCCACCTGCGCGCGCCCGGCGCGG
The DNA here is from genome assembly GCA_964515705.1 of uncultured Verrucomicrobiota bacterium. Classification (GTDB taxonomy): domain Bacteria; phylum Verrucomicrobiota; class Kiritimatiellia; order JAAZAB01; family JAAZAB01; genus CAZEVX01. The sequence continues at coordinate 6,007 of CAZEVX010000021.1, forward strand.
CCGAACTCCTGGACACGATGACCGTGGAACGCCCGGCCGACCTGCGCGCGCTCCGGGTGTTTTCGGACCGCAACTACTACACGACCGAGTCAAGCGCCGTCGCGGTCTGTTGCCTGGGACTGCCGCCCGACAGCCTGCCCGGCCTGTCCCTCGAGGTCCGCCGCGGCGACGGCGCCGTGCTCGCCAGCCGGTCGAACCTGGCCGCCGCGGTGCGCCTGGCGATTCCGCTGGCCGACGTCCCGCCGGGCGTTGCGCCCCTGTCCGTCGTCCTGCGGGACGCGCGCGGCGCGGACCTGCTGGACGTTCCCTTGAGCCTGGTCAAGCGCGAGCCGCGGCCGGGCCGGGAGTGGAAGGTGGATCGGGACCGCCGCGTGGTCCTCAACAACGGCGCGCCGTTCTTCCCCTTCGGCATGATCATGAGCGGGGTGCGTTCCTCGGACACCAATGCCTTCCGCGACCTGGCGGCTAACGCCTTCAACACGTTCTCCATCTGGAACCGCGCCACCCCGGATGAGTTGGCGGCGTTCGTCCGCACGGCCGGGGCGCACGGCCTGTTCGTGGTGTCCTGTTCCGACGGCTGCGCGCGGCCGATCGCCTGGGAAAGCACCGCCCGCTACCGCGGCGCCCTGCTCGAACAGGTCAAGCGCATGACGGATGGCGCGCAATTTCCCAAAGGGGTCGCGACGCTGCCAATCCCGATCTGCGACCGCAACACGCTCTACGGCGAGTTTTATGCCAAGACCATTGACCGCTGCCTGCAGGGCGTGCGGGCGGTCATGGAGTTCCCGAACCTGGCCGCCCATTTCATTCTCGACGAGCCCATGTCGGCCCGCCAGTTCGACGAATACCGGTTCGGCCAGGACTACTATGCCCGGATTCACCGGGCCGACGGCTACCACCCGGTGGCCGTCAACTATTCGAGTTTCATCCCCGAGGGCGACGAGTATGTGAACTGGTGCGACATCCTGATGACCGATCCCTACTGGTCTCCGCCCGCCGGCGACGACACGCGCTCCACCCCCAACCACGTCTCCAAAATTTGCTGGCTCACTGATCGCCGCGCCCAACGATACCGCCAGGCGGTCTGGCAGATCCTGGCCGCGCCCACCTGGAGCGGCTGCCGCAAGCGCCCGCTGAACTCCCGGGAAATCCGCTGCCAGACCTACCTGGCCATGATCCACAAGGCCAAGGGGATTTTCCTGTTCGCCTACAGCAACGTCCGGCCGAACCATTGGCCCTTGTTCCGCGCCCTGGGCACGGAAATCCGCGGCCTGACGCCGTTCCTCGTCGGGCCGGACCCGGGCATCGAACCGCGCTATCGCCGGGCCGTCGTCGCGGACCGGGACGCCGCGCCGTCCTTTGCCGAGGATCCGTTCGACCCGCCCGCCGAACGTTATCCGGCCGTCCAGGCGGCGCTCCTGCGGGACGCCGCGGGCGACCTGCTGCTGCTGGCGGCCAACAGCCGGTACTACCCGGTCGCCTGCCGTTTCGAAGTGCCGGGCCTGGCGTCCGTCGCGACCGTTGCGGGCGGCAAGGCGCCGGACCCGGCCGCGGACGGGTTCCGCGAAACGCTCGAACCCTACGCCGTCCGCGCCTATCGGCTGGCGCGCGCGTCCGCGGCCGCCTCGCTCGCCCTGGCCGTGGATCAGGTCGTCCTGGCCGCCGACCTGCCCAATCCCGAACCGCCGCGGCTGCCGTCCTGCTGGCGGCCGGACCGCAAGAACCTGCTGCCGAACCCGAGCCTCGAAGACGCGCACACGGAGGGCTTTCCGGATTACTGCGCCCTGTCCCCCGGCGTCTCGCTCGCGGCGGAAGACGCCTTGTTCGGCCGGCACTGCCTGCGGTTCGAGAACACCGGCGCGCGGCGCATCGAATCCATGCACATGCAGTGCGCCCCCCGCCTCGACCAGCCGCAGCCGCACGCCTTTTCCGTGTATCTCAAGGGCGACCGGCCCGGCCTGCGGGCCTGGCTCCGCGCCACCCGCATGGACCCGGACACCCCGCATGGCGCGAACCGCTCGGTCGAGCTAACAACCGACTGGCAAAGGGTTTGGATCACAGGAACCATCCCCGCCGGGCTGCGGGACGACGGCGATTCGGTCTTCGAGGTGCGCCTCAATGACGCCGGCGTGATGTGGCTGGACGGCCTGCAACTTGAGCGCGGTGCGGAGCCCACGGCGTTCGAGGAGTGACGCGCGGCCCGGCCGGCGCCGCAATGTTTTTATACATAGATTTGTGCGAATCTCCATTGTCAACGCCGCCCAAAAAACCTACGCTTATGGGAAGGAGATTCCATGCCCTTGATTGCCATCCCGGACGCCGAATTCCCGGACCGCCTCGCGCGCACGCGCGCGGCCATGGCCGCCCAGGGCCTCGACGCGCTGCTGGCGTTCTCGACCGAGTCCGAGCCGTTCGCCGTGCGCTACTACGCCGATTACTGGCCCAGCTTCGAGACCACGGCGGTCCTGGTTCCGGCCGCGGGCGAGCCCGTCCTGCTGATCGGCCCGGAAAGCCAGACCTATGCCGCGGCCCGCTCCCGCATTCCCCGCATCGTGCGCATGAAGGATTTCCGGGAATCCTCGCAACCTGACTATCCCGGCAGCGCCTTGACCGGATGGCGCGACGTGTTCGCCGCGGCCCCGCCCGCGCGCCTCGGCATTGCCGGCTGGCACATGTTTCCGCACGCCATGTTCGAGGCCATCCGCGAAGCGCTGCCGCGCGCCGAAATGATCGAGGCCGACGCTGTCGTGCGCTCGGTCATGCTCCGCAAGTCGCCCGCCGAGCAGGCCTGCCTGCGGGAAGCCGCCCGCATTTCCGAACTCGGGTTCCGCGCCGTGCTCGAGGCCATCCGGCCGGGCATGACGGAATGCCAGCTCGCCGGCATCGCCACCGGCGCCATGCTGGCCCACGGCGCCGAGGCCACGGGCTACCCGGTCTGGTGCTGCGCCGGGCCGAACTCGATCCAGGCCATCAGCCGCCCGACCCACCGCCCGGTGCAGGAGGGCGAAATCATCCATTTCAGCGTCGGCGCCAAGGTCGCCGGCTACAGCGCCAGCATCGGCCGGCCGGTGGTTTTGGGCCGCTGCCCCGCGGCGACGCGCCAGTTCCTGCAAGTCGGGCTGGACGCCGAGATCATGACCCTCGACCGGATGCGCGCCGGCGCCCGCGCCGGCGACGTCGCCCGCCAGGTGCACGACTGGATCCGCAAGCAGGGCTACGGCCATACGATCCTCTACGGCCCGGCTCACGGCTGCGGCCAGATGGAATGCGAGTATCCCTTCGTGGAAACCTCGTCCGACCTGGTCCTCGAAACCGGCATGACCTTCATGGCCGACCTGTTCCTGGCCGACGGCCGCCAGGGGTTCCGCTGGGAAGACGGCCTGATCGTGCGCGACGGCCCGCCGGAAGAACTGTCGTCGTTCGGGCGGCAACTGAATGTCCTGGAGGGCCGATGATCCTCGATATCCACGGCCATCTCGGCAACATCAACCAGGCCCCCTTCTGGGCGGTCGACGCCGCCACCCTCGACCGCTACCTCGAGCAGGTGGGCGTCGCCTGGCTGTGCGTCTCGGCGGCCAAGTCGCTGATGTACGACGCCCGCGAGGGCAACGCCGACCTGGCGGCCGCCCTCCCGACCTCGCGGCGGCTGCTGGGCTACGTGACGGTCAATCCGGTCTTCCCGGACTCGCTCGCCGATCTCGACCGGCTCGGACCCGATCCCAAGTTCATCGGCGCCAAGCTGCACCCGGACTATCACGGCTACGATATCCAGTCGCCGGCCGTGCGCGGCCTGCTCGACGAGGTCGCCGCGCGCGCCCGGCTGGTCCTGGTGCACGTTTCCTGCATGCCGGGCACGGGGTTCGCCGCCGCCGAGCGGGTGGCCGCCTTCGCCGCGCGGCACCCCAAGACGACCTTCGTGCTGGCACACCTGGCGGGCATCTACCAGGCGCCGCTCTACCCCTACTTCCCGATGCTCGACGGCCTGGAAAAGGTCGCCGCGCTTCGGCTCCCGAACGTCTATGTGGACACCGCCCATTTCCTGATGTACGTGTACCCGGGGGTCATGGAGCGCGCCGTCGAAATCCTCGGCGCCGACCGCCTGCTTTTCGGCACCGACATGCCGCTCCAGGGCCCGGCCCAGGCGCGCTTCGCCATCGAAACCATCCGCGCGTTGCCGATCCCCGAGGCCGACCGCGACGCGATCCTGGGCGTCACGGCCGCCCGGCTGATCGGGGCCGAGACGCTGGCGCGGGCCGAACCCACACGCCCTTCGTGATCTTCATGTCCTTCCTGCTGGCGCCCTTGTTAGCATCCTTTCCATGAACACGCTCCGCGACCGTTTCTGGCTCTGGGGCCAAACCCCCGGCTCGCACCACCGGCATGACACCTTCCGGCTGCCGGGCGTCAACCGCATGGGTCCGGCCGAGGGCGCCCGCCATTTCGGCATCCCGAACTGCTGCCGCGTGGCCATGTACGAGAGCCCGATGCCCCCGTTCGACCGGGACGCCGCGGAACTGCGCGACCTGCGGCGGGTGGTCTGGTCGATCGTCGGCGCCGGGGGCGTGACCCGCAACGACGACGGCTGGGGCGATCTCGACGAGGTCGTCCGCCAGGCCGGGATGCACGCCAACGTCAGCGGGGGCATCCTGGACGATTTCCTCACACCCAAGCGCCGCGCCCTGTTCCCGCCCGAACGCCTGCGCGAGATGCGCGCCCGGTTGCGCGAGGGTGCTGGGCGCCCGCTGGACCTCTGGGTCGTCTGCTACGAACACGAGCTCGGCGAGCCGATCGCGGCGCACCTCGCCGAGTGCGACGTGATCACGTTCTGGACCTGGCAGGCGGAAAACCTGCGCCGGCTGGACGAGAACCTCGAACGCGTCGCCGCCCTCACCCCCGGCAAGCGGCGTCTGGCCGGCTGCTACTTCTGGGATTACGGCGGACGGCGGCCGCTCACGCCGGACCTCATGGAACACCAGTGCGACCGCTTGTACCAGGCCATCCGCCGCGGCCTGATCGAAGGCGTCGTCTTCTGCTCGAACTGCACGGCCGATATCGGCCTCGAAACCGCCGACACCGCCCGCCGCTGGATCGCGCGGGTGGGCGACGAACGACTCGAAGGGAAGACCCGGTCATGTTCCGTCTAATTGCCGCGCTCGCGCTCGCCGGCGCCAGCCGCGCCGCCCTGGCCGCGGCCGATCCCGCCGTGGCGGTCCGGCTCGACCAGCCGCTGCTGCTCGACGGCCGCCTCGACGAGCTCGTCTGGCGGCAGGCCGCGCCCTTGACCGACTTTTATGTCCACCAGGACGCGGACGGACGCCGCGTTCGCGATACGACCGTGCGCCTGGCCTACGACGACGCCTGGCTCTACCTCGGTATCGCCTGCGACCACCCGCTCCAGAACCGCCTGCTTGGCCCGGTGGTCACGCAAGACAACGGGCCCGTGCACCAGGACGAGTCGCTGGAACTGTTCCTCACGGCCGACGACGGCGGCCGGGTCTATTACCACTTCCTGCTCAGCGCCTTCAACGTCAAGGCCGCATCCCGCTTCGTGGACGGCGTCCGCGAACGCGAAACCTGGAACGCCCCCTGGCGCTCGGCCACGGCCGTCACCACCAACGGCTGGACGGCGGAAGCCGCCATCCCGCTCTACATACTCCTCGACCACGGCGGACTCGACCGGCTCCGTCTCAACCTGGTCCGCAACCGGCGCGTCCCGGTCATGGACGACAGCTTCGTCATCACCCACGAATCCATGGAGCTCAGTCTCTGGCAACCGGTCACGCGCACGTTCCACGAGCCGGCTGCCTTCGCGCGGCTGGCCCCGCTCGAGCCCGGCAAGGTCCGCGCGCCCTTCCTGCCGGTCCTCGACCAGGTCACGGTCACGCCCTACCGCCTGCGGGACGGCGCGCCCGAGTACGGCCTCGAGATCGCGCTCCGCGGCCTGAACCGCCAGCCGGGTACGGCGGACATCGTGGTTGCCGACCGGCCGGTCGCCGGCGCGGCGTCGGCCGTCCGCCGGACGGTCGCGCTGAATGGGCCAGACCGCACAAACGTGGTGCTCGCCATTCCGGTCGCGACCATGGCGGCGCGCACGGTGACGCTCACCCTGCGGGCCGCCGGCGATCCCGCGCCGTTCCGGACGGTCACGATCCCCACGCCGGCCGCCTTGAACGTCATGACGGCCTTCCTCGACCGCAACTACTACACGGCGGAAACCGCGGCGCTGGCCGTCGCCGAACTGTCACTCCCGCCGGACTCCCTCGCGGGCATGCAGGCCGCCGTCACGCTCAACGGACAGGCGGCCGCGCGCGCCCCCGCGCAGCCCCGCACGCGCGTCGCGTTCCCCATCGGCGCCCTCCCCGCCGGCACCCACCCCGTAACCCTGACCCTGATCCAGGCCGACGGCACGCCCTTTTTTTCCATGTCGCTCGACCTGGTCAAACGCGCGCCCAATCCCGGCTGCGAATGGAAAGTCGACCAGGTCAACCGGGTCGTCCTCCAGCCCGACGGCCGGCCGTTTTTCCCGATCGGCCTGGTCATGGACGGCGTCATGCCCGAGGACGACGCCGCCTTCCAGGATATCGCCGCCGCCGGCTGCAACACCTTTCACCAGTGGACCTTGGACGTGACGCCGGACGGGGTGGACGCCTTTCTCGAGCGCGCCGGGGCGCACGGCCTGTACCTCGTCTCGCAACTCGAAAGCGGCTGGCTCGCGCCGAAAGCGGCCGGTATCGCGTTGCCGGCGGAGGTCAGCCCCGCGGATGCCGCCCGCCTCATGGCGGTCCCCCGCGGCGGCACGCTCGGCATGCGCGGCCCCTTGATGACGACGCTCGACCATTACGCGACGCCCGTGAAGACGGCCATCTTCCGGGAGTACGTCAACAAGAACCTGCCCGTGACCCAGCGCCTGCTCGAGCGCGTCCGGAATCGCCCGGCCCTCCTGGCATTCTCGTCGTTCGACGAGCCGTTCGACAGCCGGCGCTTCGACATGACCGCCTCGCTGGACGCGACCTACCGGCTGGCCTCCCGCGCGGACGGCTGCCACCCCGTCCTGGTGCTGTATTCCAGCCATATTCCCGCCGGCGCCGAGTATGTCACCTGCGGCGATATCCTCATGACCGATCCCTACTGGACCCCCGCCGGCCCGCCGGGCCGCAACGACCCGAACTTTGTCTCGAAAATCGTGCGCTGGACCGAGCTGCGCGCGGCCGAGTTCCGCAAGACGGTCTGGATCGTCAACGTCGCCGGCATCGGCTGGTCCGGCACGCGCAAGCGCGTCCTGTCCGGACCGGAACAGCAATGCCAGGATATCCTGGCCCTGATCCACGGCGCCCGCGGCCTGTCCTGGTTCCGCTACCCGATGCCCGAGGTGTCCTGGCAAAACCTGAAAGCCTCGATCGCCAAGATCCGCATGGTCGGCCCGATGACGGTCCAGCCGCCAGTCCGCCAGGACATCCGCCACCGGCGCGCCGCCGGGCCGGTCGGCGCGTTCGAGGACGCCCCATTCATCCCGGACAAGGAGGAGTTCCCCGATGTCCAGGGACGCCTCTTCCGCGACCCGGCCGACGGCGCGCTCGTGCTGCTGGCGGCTAACAGCCGCTATTACCCGGTCGCCCTGACGGTCACGGTCGCCGGGCTGGCGGGGCCCGTCACCAACCTGTTCACGGGCCGGCCGATCGCCGCGGCGCGCGACGGAAGTTTCAACGACGCGCTCGAACCTTTCGGCGTGCGCGCCTACCGCCTCGCGGGCGCTCCGCCGGAACCGGTCGCCGCGACCCTGGCGGCACGGCGGCCGGCGGCCCTGCCGCCGCCGGAAACGGCCCTGCCTAACAACGCGCGCACCGGCCGGAAAAACGTGTTCCCCAACCCGAGTTTCGAGGACGATTCCGTGGCCGGGCTGCCCGATTACTACTACGGGACCTGGACCCTCGACGCCTCGGGCGCCGCCAAGTTCGGCCAAAAAGCCGTCAAGCTCGTCAAGCACGAGGACCCTAATCCGCCCTACATCAACATCACCTGGAGCTGCGCGCCGCAGTACGAGCAGCCGACCCGCTGCGTCTGGAGTTTCTGGGCCAAGGGCGCCCGCGGCGGCGAAGTCCTCGCCGCCCGGCATGCCCCCTCCCACCCCGTCTGGGCCAACGGCGGCCACTGGACGCTGACGACGGACTGGCAGCGCTATGACCTGCCCGGCATCGTCATCCCGGCCCGCGCCCAGGGCAACCGGGCAGATTTCGCCATCATGCTCTCGAACCAAGGCACCGTCTGGCTGGACGGGGTCCAGTTGGAGGCGGGGGATACGCCCACGGAGTTCGAGCCGTAAGCTTTGTCCTCTAATTCTTCATGCTCTTCATGCACTTCATGGTGATCCCTCCGAAATTGGCGATCCCGATGGCCGCGGCCCTGCTGGCGCTGGCCCGGCCGGCCGCCGCGCTCATGGACTACGACCCGCGTTCCGACACGATCTGGGTGTCGGATTTCCCGGCCGCCCATCCCTGCACCCCCGCGCGCCTGCTGGCCGCCGACCGCGCCGGCGGCTGGGCGAAGATCTCCTATGACCCGGCCTCCGACACCTACACCGTCCGATGCCGACTGGCCGTGGGCGCCGCAGACGGCTCGGACACGTTTTTCCAGGTCGGCGCGCCGGGCGCCCCCCGCGAAACGCTGGTCCTGCACGCGCCGCTCGTGGTGCAGCCCTACTGGATCGCCGGCGCCAGCGACGCGAAATGGTGGGACATGCCCGCGCGCGTCAACCGGGTCACGCTGGGCTGCCCGGACGACACGAATGTCTGCGCCGTGCTCGTCTGCGCCACGAACACCAGCCTGACGACGGGCGTCATGGCCGACGGCCGGGCGGGACGCGGCGGGCAACTGTTCGTGTACCACAGCCGGATCACGGCGCTCGACCCGGCGCGCGGGTTCGGGATGCCGTTCGGCGGCCGGATCGAGTCCTTGCGGCAGGCCGGCGGCGACGCCGCCGTGTTCGTCGGCGCCCATGTCTCCCATGCCCGCGGCCATGTTGGCTCCGGGATCGGCGGCGATGCCCATGCCTTGTTCCGCGCCGAGCGCACGGTCTTCGCCGACTACGGCGCCCTGCTGCCCTCGGCGGGCGTCTTCCAGTCCTGCGTCTTCGAGGACGCCGCCGAGACCGCCATCCGCGATTGGGGCAGTCTGAACGCCACCCTCGTTGACTGCGTCTTTCGCCACAACGCGCGCCACTGGGAACTGACCTACTCGGACAAGGGCCTGACGCTGATTGATTGCCAGTGGGACGAACCCCGCGACCGTGACCAATACCGGATGCATACGGACACCAACGGCCGCCGCCACACGCCGACCCTGACCGTGCGCCGCCACCTGGTGGTCGCCGTCACGGACGCCGCCGGCGCGCCGGTGCCCGGCGCCCGCGTCTCGGTCGCCGCCGACCAGGACGGCGCCGGCGAGATACCGCGCCCGGTCGCCACCGACGCCGCCGGCCGCACGCCGGGGAAGGGGCTCCCGGACGCGCTGCTGCTGACCGAGCGCATCCGGACGGCGACCGAGACGCCGAATCAGCCGGTGACGCGCGAGTTCAGCTATGCGGTGACGGCCGCCAAAGACGGCCGGACCGCCGCGCGCGCCGGCATCCGCCCGACCTCGAGCTGGGAGATCGTCACGCTCGCGTGGCCGGCAATCGCGCGGCCATAACCTGGCGTGTTGTCTCGAATGGAATGACGGAGAAACAGACGGGGGCCACAGAACGTATCGACTCGCCTGCTCGGCACCCGGTCCGGAGCGGACCGATGTCCGAGCCATGACGAGGCGATCCTAACAGGAGGACGGTTCCATGCGCGCGATCGGGATCGGCATCGTGACGGTGTTCCTGGCGCTGAACGCGGTCGGAGTCACCACCAACTACTACGTCGCCACCAACGGCAGCGACACGGGGCGCACCGGCACCAACGGCTGGCATGACGCCCTCGCCACCATCGGCATGGCGGTTGACAAGGCCGTCAACGGCGACCGCATCTGGGTCTCGAATGGAACCTATCTGGTGACCGCCCAGATCAGCGTCATCGAGGCCCTGGAAATCCGGGGATTCAGCGGCAACCCCTACGACACGATCGTCAACGGCAACTATCCCACCACGACCAACGCCTGCATGTCCGTCAACCACACGAATGCGCTGGTGGCCGCCCTGACGATCACCAACGGCTGCCTGTTCCAGGGCACGGGCGGCGGCGGGCTGTCCCTGACGGCCGGCACGGTCTCGAACTGCGTCATCGCCGGCAACCGGTCGTTTGTCACGAACACGGCGGGCATCCGCGGCGGCGGCGGGATCAACGGCACGGTCACGACCACCGCCCAGTTGCTGGATTCCCTGGTGGCCGACAACGTCGCCTCCAACAATGGCGGCGGCATCGACCTCTGGGTCACCGGGGCGAGCGCCTCGTTCCTGATGCGCAACTGCACCGTCCGCGCCAACACGGCCGTTACCAACGTCTACGGCTACGCCTATGGCGGCGGGGCAAACCTCTCGGGCGGCAGCGGGTCCCGGCTCCAGGTCGAGTATTGTTCGATCGTCTCGAACGTCAGTTACGGACGCGGCGGCGGCATCACGTACTCCACCGACAGCCTGGCTGGCAACGGGATCATGTCGCATTGCCTGGTGCAGGGCAATTCCGTCATCGCCAGCTCGTCCTGGTACGGCGGCGGCGTCTACCTGAGCAAGGGCACGCTGCGGAACTGCTTGATCCTCGGCAATTCCGCGGCCGGCGGCCGCGGCGGCGGGGTGTATTGCGCCACTGCGGTCACCGGCGACAAGATGCTCGACAGTTGCACGATCGCCGGCAACAGCAGCGGCACGATGGGGTCCGGCGTCACGGTGGTCAACAATGCCGCGCCGTATTTCCGGAACTCGATCATCTGGGGCAACCCGGGCGGCAGCGCCGGCTCCTCGAATGTCTGGATCGAGTCCGGCGCGTCCACCAACAGCTCGTTCTCCAACTGCTGCACGGCGGGGGGCGGATACCTGTTGAGCACGATCAGCAACGCCGTGTCCAGCGGCAACCTCACCGTGCCGCCGCAATGGGGGGCGACCTACCGCCTGCTCCGCGAATCGCCCTGCATCAACGCGGGCGTCAACCAGGCCTGGATGACCAACGCTCTCGATCTCGACGGGCATGCGCGGCTCGACCGCCTCTTCCAGCGCGCGGACATGGGCGCCTTCGAGTACGTACCGCAGGGCGGCCTGATGATCCTCCGGTGAGGGGATCGGGCGCATCGGGTGTGTCATCAAGTCCTTCTGTAGGAGCCCGCCCCCTGGCGGGCGATCCGTCCTCCAATGGTCATGGATGGCCGCCAACCTGAGGCTGGCCCGGCCGCGGCGGACCAAGGCGGGTCCCCCCTTTTATGGGCGGCCATTGGGGACAGGGAAGAATGGCGCAACGATATGCAGCGGCTCGGCGCAGCCTCGCCCTCCAGGTGGCGCTGTGTATCGTAGCGCCATTCAGGCCGCCCCGGTGTTTCACCTTGAAGACCATGAAGCCTGGCGCGCGTCAACAACCCCTTCATGATCGTCATGTCCTTTATGGTGAAATGCCCCTCTTCCAAACGGGCTGAATCATGAGTGCCCGATTCCCCCGAAACTCGCACCGAAAGAGGGTTATGATGCATCGCACTTTCCGCGCCCTCTCCGTCATCGGGCTCATCGCCGCCGGCGCCGCCACGGCGGCGACGGCCGCTGCGCCGCCGGCCGTCACGGCCCTCCGCACCCCGCGCCCAATCCTGCTGGACGGCGTCCTGAACGACGCCGCCTGGCAGGCGGCGCCGCGCCTCGCGAACTTTGCCGTGTTCGGGCAGCCGGGCGCCACGACCGCCGACACCGCCCTGCGCCTGGCACACGACGACAAGTGGCTCTACCTCGGTCTCGAGTGCGGCAACCGCGAGCCGGGGTTCGGCGACGGCGCCGCCCGGGTCCGCGACGGCGACGTGGCGCGCGACGATGCGATCGAGGTGTTCCTCTCGGACGCCCCGGACCGCGGCCGTTACCTGCACTTCATGCTGAACTGCGCCAACACCAAGGCCGAGCAGCGCGTCAGCGGAACGGGCGCGGCCGCCCAGCGCGAGCGCGCCTGGACCCCCACCTGGCTCTCGGCGGTCTCGAATGCCGAGCATGGATGGACGGCGGAACTGGCGCTGCCGTTGCACCTCGTGGCGCGCGACGGCAAGGTCGGCCCGCTCCGCTTCAACATCGCCCGCACGAAAGTCGTGCCCGACCGCGACGCCAACGCGGTCCGGCTCGGCGAACGGCGCGTCCTGAGCACCCTCTTCCCGGTGCGCGAGTCGTTCCATGACCCGGACGCCTTCGCGGCCCTCAAGGGGCTGGACACGGCCGCCGTCCAGATGCCGGGGCCGGACGCCCCGAAGGTGCGCGAGGGGACCGAGCCCTGCCTGCTGGCGCTGGACGGGGCCGCGGTCCAGCCCTATGCCGTCCGCGACGGGCGGACGGTCTACGAGGTGCTGGTCAAGGCGTCTTACGGCGGAACCGCCTATAACTGGGCGGATATTACCGTCGCGGACCGGACGGCCGGCGGCAAGCGACGGGAGACCACGGAAAAAGTCTGCGTCACGGCCGCCCGCCAGGCGAGCGTGCTGGTGTCGTTGCCGGTCGACGAGATCGAGCCGCGGACGGTGACGGTGCTCCTCAAGGACTACTGGACGAAAGGCATCGTGGACCAACTGGTCCTCGAGAACCCGGCGGTCCTGACGCCGCTGGAGGCCGGATTCGGCCGCAACTATTACACCGCGGAACCGGCGGCCGACCTGGTCTGCACGGTCGCGCTGCCGGCGGAGGCGCGGCGCGGGCTGGCCCTCGTACTGCAGGACGGCCGGAGCGGCGTCCTGGCGCGCGCGGCGTCGGTGGCCGCCGCCCAGCGCCTGGCCGTGCCGCTCGCCGGGCTGAACCCCGGGACCCACCGCCTGGCGCTCGAACTGCGCAACGCCGAAGGGCGCCCGCTCTTCCGGAAGCCGCTAACGCTCGTCACGCGCCGCCCGCGCCCGGCCGGCGAGTGGAAAGTGGACCTGCACGACGGGGTCCTGCTGCGCGACGGAACCCCGTTCTTCCCCTTCGGCGTCCTGTTCCACCAGTTTTCGGAAGACCGGCTGGCCGCCGTCCGGGACCTGGGCTGCAACATGTTTTTCAAGTGGGACGCCAGTTTCCCGAGCAATGTCTTCGAGCGGGCGTCGGACGCCGGCCTCTACGTCATGGACCGCCTGGAATCCTATACCCATCCCCGCAACATCCCGAACCTGTCGGCCTTCCTCGCGGGCGACGCCCTGCGGCAGGCCGACGAACCCTATAACGCCACCCGGCTCCAGAGCACCCTGAACTACGGCCGCACGGGATTCAAGGACCTGACCCGCGCCCAGCGCAACGCGATCTTCGAGGCGTTCTACCGCGAGGAACTCCCCGACCTCCTCGCCGGCATCCGGGCGGCCTCGCGCCATCCGGCACTGATGGGCTACAACACCTTCGACGAACCGGGCTTCGCCGGGTTCGACATGTTCGTCCAGGGCCGCGACCTCTACCGGCAGACCAACGAGGCCGACGGATACCACCCCACCCTGCTGCTCTACTCCTCCCACATTCCGCCCGGGCCGGAAGCCACCGACTGGGGCGATATCCTCTGCACCGACCCCTACTGGATCCCCGACGGCACGACGTATAAGGACCGGTCCTCGATCAACTTCGTGTCGAAAATCGTGCGCCTGACCCGGCAGCGCGCCGACGCCGCCCGCAAGCTGACCTGGATCGTCCCGCTCGGCAGCTACTGGTCGGCCAGCCACCGCCGCCTGATCTCCCCGGCCGAACAGCTCTGCCAGAGTTATCTCTGCCTGATCCACGGCGCGCGCGGGCTGACCTACTACAAGCTGCCCGAACACAAGCTGCTGCGGGACGCGATCCGGACCTTCGGGCAACACCTCGCCCGCCTCACGCCCGCGCTGCTGGCGCCCGGCGTGCCCCAGGAAACCGCCTACGCGCCCGTGGCGTTCGACCCGGACAAGGACCTGTTCCCCGATGTCCAGGTGGCGCTTTTCCGCGAGCCGGCCGGCACCCCGATCCTGCTGGCGGCCAACACGGCCGACCGGCCGGCGCTCGCGGACTTCGCGCTCTCCTGCCTGCCGGACACCGGGACCGTCGCCCGGCTCTTCGCCGAGGGCGCGCTCGCCGTGGCCGGGGGCGTCTTCGCGGATCGCCTGGAACCGTTCGGCGTCCGCGCCTACACCCTGCCGGCGGCCGGCGCCGCCGACGCGCCGGTCCGCATCCGCGTCGTCTCGCGCCCCGATCCCAACGCGCCGCCGCCCGCGCCCCGCCTGCCGACGGTGGATTACTTCGGGCGGCGCGGGGTAAAGAACGCGGCGCCCAATCCGAGTTTCGAGGAGGTCACGATCCCGGATCTGCCGGATTACGTCATCCCTAACTGCGTGGTCGGATTCGCGGAGACCGGCATGCGGGTCGTGGACACGGACCCCTATCACGGCAAGGTCTGCCTGCAGCTCACCCACCGGAAAGGCGATACCCTCCTGAACTACGCCGGCTTCCACATCGCCTGCGCCCCGCAGCACCCGCGGCCCAAGACCTATACCTGGTCGCTCTACATGAAGGGCAGCCGGGACGGCCAGCAGGTCCTCGTCCATTGCGTACTCCTCGAAGTCCACCGCGACGTTGGCCATCACATCGTCGATGATCGCACGATAGATTTGGGGCTATATTCGAGAGACGCAGGAAGGCAGGGAGTGAGGAAGTCCAGGACGTTGTGGTCAGTTT
>CAZEVX010000021.1:20822-22511 GCA_964515705.1 uncultured Verrucomicrobiota bacterium
CATCGGCAGCCACGAGATGAAGGCATGGAACGGGACGGAATGGGTCAAGTCCTGGAAGACCGTCGCCCTCACCCGCGAGTGGCAACGGTACGCCGTCACCGGCCCGGTGCCGGCCAACGTGCCGCGCGAGTGCGGGCTCGAGTTCCAGTTCCGCGACGTCGGCACGATCTGGGTGGACGCCCTGCAATTCGAGCGGGGCGACGCCCCCACCGCCTTCGAGCCGTGAGTCGTACCCGCGACGCCGCCATGAGCTTTCTCGCCGAACGCGCCGCCCGCCTCGAGGCCTGGGCCGAAACCCATGCCGTGGACCCGCACGGCGTGGTCTACTCGCAACTCGACCGCGCCACGGGCGCCCCGCCCACGGACGCCTTTTTCGAGGGATCCCAGGACGCCGCCCAGCACGTCGCCGGAGTCTCGCCGGCCGAGTTCTGGGCCTACGAAAACTGCGGCATGACCACCGGGGCCTACCTCCAGGCGCTCGTCTGCCGCCACGAGGTCGAGCGCGACCCGGCCGCCCTCGACCGCGCCCGCCGCTGCATCGCCGCCCTGCGGCATATCTATGACCTTGGCCAACAGCTCGGCGAGGGGTTTTTCCCGAAAATCTACGGCGGCCGCTTCTCGACCCAGACCAGCACCGACCAGGTACTCTACGCCGTGCTGGCCCTCGACCGCTTCGCGCCGCATGCCAACGCGGCGGAACGTGCCGCGATCGCCCGCATGATCGCCGGCATGGTCCGCTTCTGGGTCAAGCGCGCGTACCGGTTCGGCTACTATCATATCCCCGACATGCTCTGGCCGCTGGCGCGCTTCCCGAGCCTGCTGCTGCTGGCCTGGCGCCACTCGGGCGACCCGCTTTTCATGGCCGAATACGAGCGCCTGCTGGCCGAGGGCGTCAACCGGTTCCCCGGCGAATCCCGCCTGCGCCGCAAGCGCAGCGGCGAGCAGCCACCGAGCGCCTACGAGACACGCGAACACGCCTGGCTGATGGCCCACGCCGCCGACGCCGTCACCATGGATATCATGGAACTGGATGTGCTGCTGCGCCACGACCCGGCCAACGCCTGGGCGGCTTGCTGGCGCGAGTCCATGCGGAGCATGTGGGACGAGGGCCGGCTCGCCCTGGACGCCGACGGCCGTTACCTCGTCCAGGTGCTCGTGGACATGGAATCGGGCGCCGCGCGCCGGCCGGCCGCCGAAACCTCGGACATCGCCAAGGTGTCGGGCGCCACCTCCGGCTGGGGCGGCATGATCGCGCGCGCCGGCGTCCAGGCCGCCGCGCACCTGGACGCCGACCGCCCAGCCATCCTCGCCGCCGCGCGCCGCGCCCTCGAGGCCCTCGACATCGAGGACTTGACCTACATGAACGACCCCGAACGCTGGCCGCCGGAACAGCGTTACCAGACGCGCTTCCTCAGCGGGGACGCCCTGGCCAACTGGCTCTGGGCCTACTGGCTCGGCCGCCGGGCAGGGTATTGGTAAGCCGGGCGCCGCCGCGCCAGCGCTTTGCCTGCCCGCGGGTCTGATCTCCCAACACGGCGGGCGTTGCGCCTGCCCCTGTTGCCCCGTCAGGCGCCAGCCCGTGCGCCTGCGGCTCGGCGCCCTGCGCGCCGTAGCGGCGGCTTGACGCGCCGCGTAGGCGGGAGCCTCGCCCTCCACGTCCTCCCGTCGGTCAGCGTGCAGGCGTTCCTT
>CAZEVX010000022.1:0-22246 GCA_964515705.1 uncultured Verrucomicrobiota bacterium
CAACCCCGGAGCGCCCCACGGACGTTGTAGGCCCGCTGCCCTCACCGGGCGTGCTCATCGGTGTCACTAGTGTGGTGCGTCTAACGCTTCTTTACATTCGGCGCCGCCCGGAGGTCGGCGCCCACCTTCGAAAATGGCACGTCTGGCGGCGCGCGACCTCCGGGCGCGGGCCGTTTCTGGTGTCAAGGGACTTCTGACGCACGACACTAGGAGTCGCCGCTGAAAACCCAAAAGGTCTCCGGGCTTGACGCGGGCGGTGGATACGCTATGATAACACAATGGTAGGAGCGTTCGGATTGCCGAGGCCGTGCCGCGGCGGGAGCGCGCCATGGGTTGTCGAACCGTGCTGCTGGGCGGCGCCGCCGCCATCGGGTTCTGGTTGCCGGCCGGGTTGGCCGGAGGGTGGCGCGCCTGCCGGTCCCTCGGCGACGCCGCTCCGGACGGCGCGGCCATCCTTGTGAAGGCCGAGCGCATGGGGCCGGCGCGGATCACCCTGGTCTACGCCGTGCCGGCGCCGCGGCTCGCGCGCAGTCCCGTATCGGTCGGCGGCGTAGCCTGGGAACGGGTGCGAGTCGGCAACGCGCCGGCGCTCGGCCGGGTGGGGGCGCCGCTCCTGCCGGTGATCCCGGTGCGGCTGATCCTGGCGCGCGGGTATGCCGTGGAGCGCATCGAGGTGCGCGGCGAGCAGCCGATCGTGTTGCCCGGCGTGCACCGTGTCGAGCCGCGCCAGCCGGCGGTGCCGCTCGTGGCGGGCGCGGCGGCGAAAACGGCGCCGCCCGATCCGGCGATCTACGGGTCCTCCGCGGAGTACCCGGGGGGACGCCACACCCTGATCGGTGTGCAACGCAAGCGCGGAGTGGCGTTCCTGCTGCTCAACCTGCACCCGGTATCCTATGCGCCGGCGGACGGGCGGCTGACCGGGTTCCGCCGAATGACCGTGACCGTGACCGCCCGGCCGGAGCCGGCGGGGACGGCGCCCGGACTGCCGTTCCGCCCCGACCCGGTGCTCCCGCTGGCGGCGGGCGCCGAAAATCCCGAGATGCTCGCAGCGGGCGGCTACGCGATCGGCGAGCCGTCTCCCTCGCCGCTCGGACCCCTCTGCCGCGCGGGAGTCACCAACCGCTACGTGGTGGTGACCAGTGCGGCGATCTCGAACGCCGCCACCGACGTCACCGTCCGCGACCTGGTCGCCCACAAGCAGGCGCGCGGCTTGAGCGCCGCGATCGTGACCATCGAGAGTATTCTGGCCGGATATTCCGGCGTGGACGATGCCGAGAAGCTGCGGAACTTCATCCGCGACGCCTACGGCCTCTGGGGCACGGACTACCTCCTGCTGGGGGGCGACGTCGCCATCGTGCCCCTGCGCAAGCTCTGGAACCGCTGCCTGGACGAGGGCACGACCTGGTACGAGGACCACATCCCCTCCGATCTCTACTTCCAGTGCCTCGACGGCGACTACAATGCCAACGGCAACGACAAGTGGGGCGAAGAGACCGACGGGCCGGGCGGGACGGACGTGGACCTGCTGGCCGAGGTCTACATCGGCCGGGCTTCGGCCGACAACGAGACCGAGATGTCGCATTTCGTCTTCAAGACGCTCGCCCATGCGAGCGAGCCGGACGATGCCCCCCACCTGCGCGCCGTGCTGATGGCGGGGGAATCCCTGGGCAACTATCCGATGCGATACGGCGACACGATGCTCGAGGAACTGGTTTGGGGCTGCGGGCTCTGGGGCTACACGACCCTGGGATTCGCCGAAAACCCGCTCATCGCCCGCGGCGCGCTCTACGATGGCCTGCCGTGCGTGCCGCCGGAATCCCAGCCGTGGCCGGCCGCCGCCATGATTGCCCGGCTCAATTCCGGCGGATACGGCCTGGTCAACCACAACGGCCATGCCAGCGATGCCTACGGCCTGCGCCTCACGAACGGCCAGGTGGACGCTCTCACCAACGGGCCGACGTGCTTTATCTATTCCCAGGGCTGCTACTCGGGGAATATCGAGGCCGACTGCATCGCCGAGCATCTGACGACCTCCACCCGCCACGGCGCCTACGCGGCGGTCTTCAACGCGCGCTACGGGTTCTTCTATTCCCAGAACACCGACGGCCCGAGCCAGCACTTCCACCGCGCCTTCTGGGATGCCCTGTTCCGACACGGTATCCAGGAGCTCGGCGCCCTCAACGCCAAGAGCCACGAGGACACCCTCTGGGCACTGCCGGAAACCGAGATTCGCTGGTGCCTCTACGAGACCAACCTGCTCGGCGACCCGGAAACCCGGCTGCGCGTTCCGGCGCTCGTCGGGCCGGCCACGGCCGCCGACGTCGGCGCCCATACCGCTGTCCTGGGCGGCGCGGTCGTCCTGACCAACGGCGGGCCGGCCACCGAGCGCGGCGTTTTCTGGGGCACGAACTCCGGCGCCCTGCGCGCCACTGGCGTGCGCGTCTTCGAGACGGGCGTCTTCGGCACGGGCGCGTTCGCGTTTGCCGTCGCGGGCTTGCCGGCCGCCACGCCGCTCACCGTCCTGGCCTACGCGGTCAATGCCCTCGGCACTAACGCCGGGCCGGAAACCGCCTTCCTCACCCGGCCGGAGGCCCCCGCCGTCCTGCCGCCAACCAACGGCACTCTGGACACGTTCGACGCCGCCTGGGAGGACGTGGCCGGAGCGTCCGCCTACCGTCTGGACGTGGCGTCCGCGGCGTCGTTCGCCGACTGCCTGTCGGGCTTCAGCAATCGCAACGCCGGCGCGGTGCTCTCGCTGACGGTCACGGGGCTCCAGGCGCGGACGCCTTACTGGTACCGTGTCCGCGCCGAAAACGCCGCCGGCTCCGGACCGGACTCGGCCGCGCAGTCCGTGCCGGCAGCCGCCGTAGTCGTGGCCGACGGTCCCTGGCGATTCAGCGGGACCTACGGCGGGCCGGACCCGGCGCCCCAGGCGATCCCGTTCGCCAATACCGGCGCCCGCGGCGCGTCGTTCCGGGCGGTCCCCGCCTATTCCGCCGGCGCCGCCGGATGGTTCGCGCTATCCCCGGCCACCGGTCTCCTGGCGGGCCGCGGCGCCGCGGCCATGACGGGCCGCGTCTCGCTGGTTGGCGTGCCGGCCGGCGTATATTGGGTCACCAACACGGTCCTGGCGCCGGAAGCCAGCAACTCGCCGGTGGTGTTCGTTGCCCGGCTGTCGGTTGCCAGGGCGGCGCAAACCATGACGGTGTTCGCGCCGCCCGATGGCGCGGTCTTCGCGGACACCGCCCGCGTGCCCCTCGCGGCGCAGGCCAGTTCCGGATTGCCGGTGTCCTTCGCCGTCGTGGGCGGCCCCGGCCGCCTCGCGGCCGGCCCGCGCCTCGTGTTCACGGGAACTGGGCGCGTCATGATCGCCGCCAGCCAGCCGGGCGACGCCAATTACCTGGCGGCCCCGACCATCCGACGGTCCTATTCGGCACGGGGCTTCCCGCCGGGCCTGGCCGGTTGCCCGGCCGCCGATTTTGACGGCGATGGCGTCACCGATCCCGCGGTCTATGAGGCCGCGACGGGGTCCTGGACCGTCCGGCTCTCGAGCGCCGGCTACGCGCCGTTCGTGTTCGCTGGGCTCCTGGGCGGGCCCGGCTGGGTCCCGGCCGCCGCGGATTACGACGGCGACCGGCTCGGCGATCCGGCGGCCTACCTGGCGGCCTCCGGCGCGTGGCGGTTCCGGCTCTCCGGCAGCGGCTATCTCCTCCTGCATCGCGAGGCGTTCCTTGGCGGGCCTGGCTGGGCGCCGGCCGTGGCCGATTACGACGGCGACCGCCGCGCCGACATCGCCGCCTATCGCGAGCCTGCCGCAGCCGGGACCGGCGATTGGGCCGTGCGCCTGTCTGACGCGGGCTATCGCCGGCTGCTGCTGCCCGAGTTCCTGGGCGCGGCGGGCGACGCCGCCGCTTCGGCCGATTACGACGGCGATGGCCTGGCCGATCCGGCCGTCTACCGCCGTGCCGATGGCACGTGGTCGGTCTGCCTCTCGAGCGCCGGGTATGCGCCGCTTGTCGCACCGGGCGTCCTGGGCGGGCCGGGCTGGGACCCCATGCCCGGCGACTACGACGGCGACGGTCTGGCCGACCCGGCGGTCCGCCGGGTCGGTGGCGCCTCCTGGCGTTTCCGCCTGTCCGGCGCCGGCTATGCCCTGATCGAGGTGCCGCTGGAACTGTAAAGGCCAGGAGGGAAACGGGCGGTCAAGTCCGAGGCCTGTGCGTTTCGGTTTTTCGCCATGTCCATCGATATAGCGACGCACCGTTTTTCGTGCTGTTATCACGGCGGCAATCTTGCTATATTGAACCCATCGCCAAGGCATTGCCGGTTGGGTCCTGGTCGCGGCACTGCGGCGGCGGTCCACCCGGCATACGGAAAGGTTGCCCATGCAAGGCGTACGCGCGAGTCGAGGACGGAAGGTTGACCTGGTCAAGGCGTTGGCTCTGGGCGGCATGGTCCTGCTGGCCGGCTGCGAGGGGGGCGGCGGGAGCTCCGGCGGGCTGGGCTCGATCACGACCGCCGGCCGTCCGACCACCGGCGCGGCCTATCACAGCGCCGGACTTGGGGAAGCCCCGTTTGCCGTCGCGGTCTACAAACTCCCGGACATTGACAACAACGGCAGTCGGATCACCCCCTTGATGTTCACGACTTCCATGGCCATCGACGCCGACGGCATGGGGGACGACGGCATCGGCGGCCGCATCCTCGATCCGCAATACGGCCAGGACGACACCGCCCTGCACTATGCCTCCACCGGCAAGCCGCTCGACGCCCGCTATGTGCGTTACGTCGTGCTGCCCGAGGGGTTCAACGGCCAGGGCAGCCACCCCGCCGTCCGCCTTGGCGACGTCGCCGCGGTGCTCTACGGCGGCAAGCTGACCTATGCCATCTATGGCGACGTCGGCGCCGCGTCCGACGGGCTCGGCACGCAGCTCGGCGAGGGGTCCATGGCCCTGGCCGACGCCCTCGGCATTCCCAACGACCCGGCCAACGGCGGCGCGGTCAGCGGCGTGACCTACATCGTCTTCCCCGGGTCCGGCCCGGGG
The DNA here is from genome assembly GCA_964515705.1 of uncultured Verrucomicrobiota bacterium. Classification (GTDB taxonomy): domain Bacteria; phylum Verrucomicrobiota; class Kiritimatiellia; order JAAZAB01; family JAAZAB01; genus CAZEVX01. The sequence continues at coordinate 5,046 of CAZEVX010000022.1, forward strand.
AATGACGTGCTGCCGCCGGACACCGTCAACGCCGTCGGCCGCCGCCTGTTCGCCGCCGCCGGAGGCCAGGCCGACTGACCCGCGTTTTCCGCAACCGTTCCAGAGGAGGACCCGCCGCATGAACTGTCGACTGCATCGCCTGGGATTGAGACTTGCCGCGGCCGCGCTGTGCGGCCTGGGTGCCGCCGGGGCTGCCGAACCGCAGGGGGTGCCGATGAAGAGCAAGAGCCTGGTCGTCTATTACTCCTGGTCGGGGAAAACCGAACTGGCGGCCAAGACCCTGGCCGCCATGATCGGCGCCGAGCTGCTCCCGATCGAGGACGTGGCCAAGCCTTCGAGCGCGCAGGCCTACGGCGAGGGACGCGCAGCCTCACTCGAGGGAAAATCTTGGCCGGTCAAGCCGTTCCACACGGACGTGTCGGGGTTCGACCGGATCTTCGTGGGCTGTCCGGTCTGGTTTGGCATGCCCCCGCCCGAGTTCAACGCCGCCGTCGAACAAGTGGATTTCCAGGGCAAGCCAGTCGTGGTGTTCGTCACCCTGGGCGGCGGCAGTCCGGACAAGGCCCTCCAGGTCATGACCGACAAAGTGACGGCCCGCGGCGGCAAGGTCATATCGAAGTTCTTCGTGCGCACGAAGAAGGCCGCGAACGACGACATCGTCAAGGCCACCCGCGAAGCCGGCGCGCCCTATCTCAGCCCGGCGTCCCCCTGACGTTGCGGGCGCCGCCCGCCCGCCTGCCTGTCGAGCGCCGTGCCGCGGCGCCTTGGCGCCGGCGTCGGGAGACGGGATTGCGGGGAGTCGCCCAGGCGGAAGAATCCTGGTGGCCTTTGATTCGAGCAGTGAGAATCTTGCCGCCCTTGGATTCGACAATCAATTGCAGAACGTGTTTGTCTGCCACCGGGCGGCGAGCGGAAAGGAAATCGCGCATGGACCTCCAGACCCTCTTTGCCGAACGTCTTGGCGGGGCCGCCTTCGGGATGACGGCCGCGCTCTACAAGTTCGAAAAAATCAAGCGCGCCAAGGCGGCCGCCCGCGCCGCGCGGCCGGACGTGGAACTCCTGGATTTCGGCGTCGGCGAGCCTGACGGCATCGCCCCGGCGCCGATCCGCCGCGCCCTCAAGAAGGCCGTGGACGATCCTGCCAACCGCGGCTATGCCGACAACGGCATCCGCGCGTTCCAGGAGGCGGCCGCCCGTTACCTGGCCGAGTTTTTCGGTGTCCGCGACCTCGACCCGGCGACCGAGATCGTCCACAGCATCGGCTCCAAGCCGGCGCTGGCGATGTTGCCGCTATGCTTCATCAATCCCGGCGACATCGCCCTGGCGACCGTGCCGGGGTATCCCGTGCTGGCCACGCACACACGCTATCTCGGCGGCGAGGTCGTCCGGGTGCCGCTGCGCCGCGAGCACGGGTTTTATCCGGACCTCGACGCGATCGATCCCGAAACGGCGCGCCGCGCCAAGCTGTTGTACGTGAATTACCCGAACAACCCGACCGGCGCGGCGCCGACCGAGGAGGGCTTCGACCGGCTGATCGCCTTCGCCCGCCGTCACCACATCCTGATCGTGCAGGACGCCGCCTACGCCACGCTGGTCTACGGGCGCGCCCCGCTCTCGATCCTCGGGAGGCCGGGCGGCAAGGACGTGGCCGTCGAACTGCACTCGATGAGCAAGAGCTACAACATGACCGGCTGGCGCCTGGGGTTCGTGGCCGGCCACCCGCGCGCCGTCCAGGCCTACGCCGAGGTCAAGGACAACGTCGATTCCGGCCAGTTCAAGGCCATCCAGATCGCCGCCTGCGCCGGCATCGCCGACCGCGCCCTGGCCGACCGCATCCGGCGCCACTACGAGCGCCGGTTGCGCAAGCTGGTGCGCTGCCTGCGGGCGGCCGGGTTCGCGGCCGAGATGCCCGGCGGCACGTTCTACCTCTACGTGCCGGCGCCCTGCGCGGCCGGCGACACCGTCTTTGCCAGCGCCGAGGATGCCTCGCAGCACCTGATCCGCGAGCACTGGGTCTCGACCGTCCCTTGGGACGACGCCGGCGCCTGCCTGCGCTTCGCGGCGACCTTCGAGTCGGCCGGTCCCCGTGACGATGACCGCGTGATCGCCGAACTCGGCCGACGCCTGGCCGCCGCCCGGCTGCGCTTTGACGCGTCCTCCCCGGAGCGCGGCGCGCCATGAAGACCTGGGTCTTGACCGGCCTGCGCACGATGGCGTTGCGGGAGGCGCCGACGCCGGCGCTGGCCCGCGACACGGATGTCCTGCTGCGCATGGCGGCCGTCGGCGTCTGCGGCTCGGACATCCACTATTACACCGCCGGGCGCATCGGCGCCCAGGTCGTGCGCTACCCGTTCGCCGTCGGGCACGAGGGCGCTGCCGTGGTCGAGCGGGTCGGCCCGGCCGTGCGCCGGGTCCGGCCCGGCGACCGCGTGGCGATCGAGCCGGCCGTCTCCTGCGGCGCCTGCGACCAGTGCCGGCGCGGCCGCCCGCACACCTGCCGGCGCCTGGTGTTCCTGGGCTGTCCCGGCCAGGCCGAGGGCTGCCTGAGCGAGTTGTTGGCGATGCCGGAAACGGCCTGCGTGCCGCTGGCCGACGGGATCAGCCTCGAGCAGGCGGCGCTTTCCGAGCCGCTGGCCATCGGCCTCTATGCCGCGCGCCGCGCCCTGCCGCTCAAGGGCGCCGCGATCGCCATCCTCGGCGCCGGCCCGATCGGCTTGAGCGTCCTGCTTGGCGCCCGGTTGCACGGCGCGGCGCGCATCTACGTCACGGATCCCATCGCGCCGCGGCGGCGGGTCGCCGTGGGCGCCGGCGCCGACTGGGCCGGCGATCCTGACGGGGAGGACATCGTGGCGTCCATCGTCCGGCAGGAGCCCATGCTGCTCGACGCCGTTTTCGAGTGTTGCGGCCGGCAGTCGGCCATCGACCAGGCCGTGGCGCTGCTGCGGCCCGGCGGGCGCCTGATGCTCGTCGGCATCCCCGAGACCGAGCGCGTCGCGGTGGTGAGCGACCAGGCGCGCCGCAAGGAACTCGACCTGCGCCACGTGCGGCGCCAGTGCGAGTGCCTGGCGCCGACCCTGGCGCTGCTCGAACGCGGCCGACTGCAGCCGGAATTCATGGTCACCCACCGCTTCCCGTTCGCCGAGACCCCGGCAGCCTTCCATCTCGTTGCCGGGTACCGCGACGGCGTGGTCAAGGCCATGATCCGGTTCGAGTGACCCCGTCCGACCGCCGCCCGCCATGTCTGCCATGTCTGCCCCCGACACCCATTCTCCGCGGATTCTGAACCGCAAGGCGCGCCGCGATTTCACCGTCCTCGAGCGCTTCGAGGCCGGCCTGGCGCTGCTGGGCACCGAGGTCAAGTCCGTCCGGGAAGGGCGCGCCGACCTGGCCGGCGGCTTCGCGGACCTGGACGGTGACAACCTGGTCCTGCGCGACGTGCACATCACGCCCTACGAGGTCGGGCACCAGTTCAACCATGAGCCGCGCCGACCGCGCCGCCTGCTGCTGCACCGGCGCGAGATTCGGCGCCTCGTCGGCCAGATGGCCCTCAAGGGCCGGACCGTGGTTCCCCTGGCGCTGTACTTCAACCGGCACGGCCGTATCAAGGTCGAACTCGGCCTCTGCCAGGGCAAGCAGGCCGGCGACAAGCGCGAGACCCTGCGGCGCCAGACCGCCGACCGCGACGCCGAACGCGCCCTGGCCGATCGGCAGCGGCGCGGCGCGCGCCGCGCTTGACGTCCGGCCCGGCGCGGGTAGACTGCGGGTCGGCGACGGCTGGCGCCACGCATACGGGAGCACATCATGGGCGGCTTTTTCGGCGTCGTGTCCAAGGCGGACTGCGTCAGCGACCTGTTTTTCGGGACGGATTACCATTCCCACCTCGGCACGCGGCGCGGCGGCCTGGCCGTGCGCGGCGAGCAGGGCTTCACGCGCTTCATCCACGACATCAGCAATGCCCAGTTCCGCTCGAAGTTCGAGACCGACGTCGGCCGCATGGCCGGGACGATGGGCGTCGGCGTGATCAGCGACCACGAAGACCAGCCGCTGATCATCGCGTCGCACCTCGGGGCCTATGCCCTGGCGACCGTCGGCCGCGTGTTCAACGCCGAGGCGTTGGCGCGCCAGGCCTGCCACCAGCGCGCCGTGCACTTTGCCGAGTTCGGCGCCAACGCGATCAATCCCACCGAGCTGGTCGCGACCCTGATCAACCAGGGACAGAACTTCGTCGAGGGCATCCGCCGCGCCCAGGAGACCATCGAGGGGTCCTGCTCGATGCTGCTGCTGGCGGCCGACGGCATCTACGCCGCGCGCGACCGGCTCGGGCGCACCCCGGTGATGATCGGCCAGAAGGACGGGGCGTGCGCGGCGACCCTCGAGACTTGCGCGTTCCCCAACCTGGGCTACGAGACGACGCGCGTGCTCGGGCCGGGGGAGGTCGTGCGCCTGACCGCCGACGGCATCGAGCCGCTCGTGCCGCCCGGGCCGCGCCTGCAGATTTGCGCGTTCCTCTGGGTCTACTATGGCTACCCGGCCTCGGCCTACGAGGGGATCAACGTCGAGCAGGTGCGCTACCGCTGCGGCGCCTGCCTGGCGCGCGGGGACGATGCGCAGCCGGACTGCGTGGCCGGCATTCCGGATTCCGGGACCGGGCACGCCCTGGGTTACGCCAACGCCGCCCGCGTGCCGTATGGCCGACCGTTCGTCAAGTACACGCCCACCTGGCCGCGCAGTTTTATGCCGCAGGACCAGGCGGTGCGCGATCTGGTCGCCCGCATGAAACTGATCCCGATCCGCGAACTGATCCAGGGCCGGCGGCTGCTGTTCTGCGAAGACTCGATCGTGCGCGGCACCCAGCTCAAGGACACCATTCAACGCCTGTTCAACGACGGCGCCCGCGAAGTCCACATGCGGCCGGCATGCCCGCCGCTGGTCTACGGCTGCAAGTTCCTCAACTTCTCGCGCTCGCGCTCGGAACTGGACCTGGCCGCCCGCAAGGCGATCGCCGAACTCGAGGGCAACGACGCCCCGGCGACCTTGCGCCGCTACACGGCGCCAGAGACCCCGGCCTACGCGGCGATGGTCGAGCGCATCCGCTTGCGCCTCGGACTGACCTCGCTGCGCTACCAGACGCTCGATGACCTGGTGGCGGCGATCGGGCTGCCCAAGAGCCGGCTCTGCACCTACTGCTGGGACGGCGCGGAATAGCGCGCGGCGCGCGTCACCGTGGCGGAGACTCGGGTATGCGTGTAGACATGCTGGTTGATCGGACGGGACTGACGGGCATCCGCCGCGACATGCTGTTTCTGTGCGAGACGCTCGGCCGCCGGCTGGCGGGCTGGCCGCAGGAGGAGCGCGCCGCCGACTATGTCCTGGCGCGCCTGCGGGACCTCGGCCTGACGGGTCTCGCCAAGCGGCCGTTTCCCATCCGGCGCTGGCATCCGGCGCCGGCCCACCTGGTGCGGCTGGACGACGGCCGCCGCGTGCGGGTCGAGCAGGTGGCCCACGCGGCCGCCACGCCGCCGTCGGGCGTCGCGGGCGAACTGGTGGTGCTCGAACCGGTCGAGGTCGAGCGCGGCCTGCGGCGTCGTGACCTGGCCGGCAAGATCGCCCTGTTCCACGGCAGCTACGGCGCGTCCGCCGCCCAGTTCCGGCGCCTGCACGCGTCGCCGCTCCGGGCCCTGCTGTTCGTGGATCCGCGGATGCAGACCTCCTGGCCGATCGCCAACGGCCTGGGCGAGCGGTTCATGGCGCTGGTGCGCAAGCCGATGGCCTGCCTCTCGCTGATGGATGCCACGGCGCTGGTGCGCGACGGCGTGCGGCGTGTCCGACTGGTCTGCCGCGGCTGCGCCGAGCCGGCGGTGTCCTGGAACGTCTGGGGCGATCTCGCGGGCCGCGATCCCCGCGGACGCGTGATCGTGCTCAGCGCCCACCTCGATTCGGTCAGCGTTGGCGTCGGCGCCGACGACAATGCCAGCGGCGTGGCGGCGATCCTCGAATGCGCCCGCCGGCTGCGCGGCCGGCGCCCGCGGCATACCCTGCGCGTGATGGCCTTTGGCGCCGAGGAACAGCTCTCCATCGGCGCGATGCGCTACGTGGAGGAGCAGGCGACCGACCTCGCCCGCATCGCGTTCGTCTGCAACTTCGACGCCATCGCCGCGCCGTTCGGCCGGTCGCTGGCCGTGTGTTCCGGGACGCCGGCGCTGGACCGCTACCTGCGCGGTTGGTTCGAACGCCGCCTGCGGTTCGGCCTGGTCGAGCCTGGGGTCGATCCCTGCCAGGACCTCTTTCCCTTCGCGGCGCGCGGCATTCCCGGCGTCTGGCTGACGCGCAAGACGCACCTGGCCGGCTACTGGTATCACCACTCGGCGCACAACCGTCCCGGCAACCTGTCCCTGGCGCAGATTGCCCGGACGGCCGCGGCGGCCGCCGCGCTGGCCGGCGATCTGGCCGCCCGCCGCGCCTGGCCCTTTCCCCGCCGACTCTCCCCGCGCTGGCGCCTGGCCTGCCAGAACTACCTGCGCGATCTCTATTGACCGTCCCGATGAACGCGCCCCGCTCCGCACCGCTGCCGGCCGTCTGGATTTTGCTGGGCATGACCGGCATCTACGGCTTTGGCTTTTTCCAGCGCGTGGCAGTGCCTGGCGCGATTTTCGACGCCCTGCAGCGCGACTTCGCCGCCTCCGCCGCCGCCATCGCCGGCCTGAGCGCTGTCTATCTCTACCTCTACGGCGGGCTGCAGCTCGTGGCCGGCGTGCTGGCCGACCGGGTCGGCGCTGCCCGCGAGGTGCTCCTGGGAGGCATCCTGCTGACGGCCGGATCGCTGCTCTTCCCGTGGGCCGCCACGATGCCGTGGCTCTACGCGGCGCGCGCCCTGGTTGGAATCGGCGCGAGCCTGCTCTATATCAGCCTGCTCAAGGTGTTGGCGGACCTGTTCGCCCCCCGACGATTCGCGCTGCTGGTCGGCGTCGTCATCTTTCTGGGGTATGCCGGCGGCCTGGCGGGCACCTATCCCTTCGAGCGTCTTGCGGCGTTCTGCGGCTGGCGCCGGGCATTGCTGGGCGCCGGGCTGGGCTGCGCCCTGACCGTGGCCGGCACCGGCCTGTTGCTGAAACGGGCCGGCCTGTTGCGCGCCCCGCCGGGCGTGGCGTCCTCCGTCATGCTGGGGACGGTTCTGCGCAACCGGGCCTGCTGGCCCAACCTGGCGATTGCGCCCCTGCACTTTCCGGTGTACTTCGTGGTCCAGTCCACGATCGGCATCAAGCTGCTGCGCGACGTGTGCGGGCTGGCCTCGGCCACGGCTGCCGGGGTGACCTTCCTGATGATGTTGACGACCATGGTCGCCGCGCTGGCCGGCGGCTGGGTGCTGCGCGGGTGCGGATACCGCCACGTACCGGTCATCCGGGGGACGATCGGATGCACGACCGCCGGCATGCTGCTGTTGGCGGGAGGCTTGCACCTCCAGCGGGGGCCGGGCTGGTTCCTGGCGGCCTATCTCCTGCTGGCGCTGGCCTCGTTGGGCTCGTCCGCCGGGGCCAGCCTGATGAAGGCGCTCAACGATCCGCGCGCCGTGGGCACGGCCCTCGGGTTGGGCAACGGCATCGCCTACCTCGGCGTGGCGCTGCTGGCGAATGCCGCCGGGATGATCCTTGACCACTATCGCGGCCAGGCGCTGGGCGTCGGGGACGCCTGGCGCTATCCCGTGGCCGCGTATCAGGCCATCGCGTGGATGTGCCTGGCCTGCTGCGGAATGGCGCTGGCGCTGTCGCTGCTGCTGCGGGAAGCGCCGCCCGAACGGCCGTCCTGACGCGACCGCGGGCGGGACGGGTCCAATCCCGCCGCGCGCGCTCCGGTCCCCCATGCTCTGACTTTCAGGCTTGTCTCGCCCGGATACTCCCGATATAAGTATAGGGCGCTTGCACCGTCCGCCGCCCGGAGATGCCTGCCATGGCCGGACCCGTCCCGGAAGTGTTGTCCCTCGCCGGCATCCGTGTCCTGGTGCTCGACGACCAGGACATCATCCGCCGTTTCCTGCACCGCCTGCTGACCCAGGAAGGATGCCTGGTCGAATCGGCGCGCAACGGGCAGGAAGGACTTCAGATCCTGCTGCGTCAGGATTTTGACGTCGTGATCCTCGACCTGCGCATGCCGGAGATGGACGGCATGGCCTTTTTGCAGGAAGCCCGCAAAATCTGGCCGTGGCTGGGCCTGATCATCACCAGCGGGTTTCTCGACGACCGCGACATCGAAAAGGCCAGGCGCGCCGGGATCCGCCACTTCATTCCCAAGCCGATCGTTGCCGACGTCCTGATGCGGGCGCTGCGCGAGGAGGTGGCGGCCAAGCAGGCCAAGACCCGCATCCTCGGCTCGCAGATGTTCGACCGCATCCAGTACCAACTCGGCATCCTGCGCCAGATCAGCGAGGCGGCCATCGAGGCCCAGAACCTCAGCCAGGCCCTCCAGGGGCTCAGCCTCGGCATCAGCCGCGTGCTGGTCTGCGACGTCATCGCCATGCTGGCGGTCGAGGTCGAGGAGCGCGTCGTGGTCCTCAAACTCAAAGGACCGCAGCCCAAGGTCGTCATCGGCCGGGTGATCGGCGAACTCATCGCCCGCTACCGGGTGCTGACCGGCAAGGACTTGACCGTCGACCAGGTGCGCGTCGAGGTCGAGGGCCAGGTGCTGCCGGACGGCGCCGAGCCCGAGATCCCCAGCCTGACCACCGTGCCGGTGATCACCGGGGGCGAGGTCTGCGGCCTGCTGATGCTCGCCGCCCTGCGGCCGGACGCCTTTTCCGTGACCGACGTCACCTTCCTCTACCACGCCGCCAACCACCTCTCGACGTTCCTCGCGGCGCTCAACCGCATGCGGCAGCTCGCCATCCGCGATTCCCTGACCGACCTCTACAATCGCCGCCACATGGATGCCGAGCTGGCGCGCCTGTTCTCGATGACCAAGCGTTACCGCACGCCGATGTCGGCGATCCTGCTGGACGTGGACCACTTCAAGCAGATCAACGACCAGCACGGGCACCAGGCTGGCGACCACGCCATCCGCGAGGTGGCCGACCTGTTGCGCGGCCTGTTGCGCACGTCGGACGTCGTCGGGCGCTACGGCGGCGACGAGTTCCTGATCTTGCTGCCCAAGGCCGACACCGCCGGGGCGCTCAAATTGGCCGACCGCATCCTGCGGCGCGCCCGCGAAACGGAGTTCTGCAAGGCCGTCAAGCCCCTGCGTCTGACGCTCTCGCTGGGCCTGGCCAGTTTCCTGCCGGACGACCACGTCGCCTCGCACGAGGACATCCTGGCGCGGGCCGACCGGGCGCTCTACGACGCCAAGGTCGCCGGGCGCGACCGGGTGAGCACCTGGGAGCAGGCGCAGGCGCGCCTGCAGCGCGAGGCGAGCGGAACGGCGGAGGTCGACGCCGTTGCCGCGCCCCTGCCGGCCGGCGAGTCGCTTGGCGGCCGCATCCTGCTGGTGGACGACGACGCCGCGATGGGGATGCTGCTGGCGCGCATGCTCCAGCCGGCCGGGGTGCAGACGGAGGTCCGCCACACGGCGGCGGAGGGCATTGCCCTGTTGCAGGAGAAGGCCGGCGATTTCGACGTGGTGCTGACCGACCTATCGCTGCCGGGCCAGGACGGGTTTGCCTTCTTGAAGGCGATCGAGGCGCTCGATCCGGCCCTGGTGCGGATCGTGATCACCGGCCACGCCACGCTCGATAACGCCGTGGCCGCCCTGCGCCACGGGGCCTACGATTTCGTGGGCAAGCCGTTTGTGCGCGAGCAGCTACTGGCGGTCCTCAAGCGGGCGTTGCAGTACCGGCGCCTGGTGGTGGAGAACCGGCGGTACCAGGTGTACCTCGAGGAGATGATCCGGTCCAAGAACGCCGAGGTCCTGGCGGCGCTCGACGAGATCCGGCGGTCCTACGATTTCACCCTCGAAGCCCTGGTGGCGATGCTCGACGCCCGCGAGTTCGAGACCCGCCAGCACAGCGTGCGCGTGCGCGAACTGACGCTGCTGCTGGCCGGGCAGCTCGGGATCGACGGCACGGCCCTCAAGGACATCGGGCGCGGCGCCCTGCTGCACGACATCGGCAAGATCGGCATCCCGGACGCCGTGCTGCTCAAGCCGGGGGCGTTCACGCCCGACGAGTTCGAGGTTATGAAGCAGCACCCGTCCATCGGCTTCGCCTTTCTGAAGGGCAGTTCGTTCCTGAAACCGGCGGCCGAAATCGTGCTGGCGCACCACGAAAAGTTCGACGGCACGGGCTATCCGCGCGGCCTGCGCGGCGAGGAAATCTGCCTTGGGGCCCGGATTTTCGCGGTGGTCGACGTCTACGACGCCCTGCGGTCGCCGCGGCGCTACAAGCCGGCGCTCTCGGCCGAGGCGTCCGTGGACGAAATCCGGCGGCACAGCGGCACGCACTTCGACCCGGCGGTGGTCGAGGCCTTCCTGGCCTGCCAGGAACGCATGGAACATGTCGGGATGTGGTCGTATGCGGCGGCGATGGCGACGTGAGCCGGGGCTGGCCGCGGGCGCCGCGGGCGGACGCGCGAAAGGGTTGCGATGAACTACACGCCGGCCTTGCTGGAAGCGCTGGACGCGAGCGGCGACTGCCGCGAACTGTTCCTGGCGCCGCAGGCCGTGCCGGTTCTGCGCCGGCCGGGCGAATTGCGGCCGGCGCTCGACCGCGGCCTGTCGGACCGCGACATCCTGGACACCCTGATCGCCCTGCGCGCCCAGGCCGGGGGCGCGGGCGCGACCCTCGGCAAGGAAGGATCGTTTTCTTTCGGCCTGGCCGGCGTGGGACGGTTCCGCGTCTGGTACCTGACGCAGCGCGGCAGTTACGTGGTGGCGGTCTTCAAGGTGCCCCTGGACGTCCCGTCGCTCAACGAACTGGCCGCCGTCCCGGACGTCGCGCAGCAGGCCGAGCGCCTGTTCGCCGGGTACCGGCACGGCCTGCTGGTGGTCACGGGGCCCTCCCTGATGGAACCCAACCTGGTCGTCTACGCGTTGCTCAAGCGGCTCAGCGAGCAGCAAGCGCGCGTGATTTTCGTCGTCGAGATGAGCACCTTGTTCCTGCTGAAACACCAGCGCTCGATCGTCGTCCAGTGCGAGATGGGCACCGATATCGCCAGCATCGAGCAGGGCGTGCGCTCGGCCTTCAGTCTCGGCGCCGACCTGCTCTTCGTGCGCGACGTGGCGACCCGCGAGGATTTCGAGCGTCTGCGCAAGGCCGCCCAGGTGGGGATGTTCGTGGTCGCGACGCTCGCCCCCATGGACGTGGACGAGTACCTGCCGTCCCGCGAACGCCAGGCGGGGACGGGGATGATCCTGGATGTCTGGCGCGTCGAAAAGCAGGCGGGCGGCCGGCTCGGATTGTTTTTCCGGCAATGACGGCGGCCGGCGGGCGCACGCAAAGGGACGGGTATGGACGACGCCAAGCGCGAGTGGTATCGGAAAGGATTGCGGCCCCGGATTGAGGCGTTGGACCTCGCCCTGCGCGGGCTGGCCCAGCAGCAGGAGGAGGCGCTCGCCGGCCTGCGCCGCCTCGCCCAGAGCCTGCGCGTCTCGAGCCGCGCCTACGGGTTCGAAGGCATCGCCCTCGCCGCCGAGGCCCTCGAGGCCGCGCCCGAAGCGGATGCCGCCGCCGGCGGCGCCGCGCTGGCCGCCGCCCTGCGGACCGAGCTGGCCGGCCAGCCGCCCCCACCGGCCTCGGTCCTGATCGTCGGCGGCGAGCCGGCCGCGGTCGCGGCGATCCAGGCCAGCCTGAAGTCCCGCGGCAAGACCGCCCTGCTCGCCGCCGGGGCCGAGGAGGCCCGCCGCATCCTGACGGCGCGCGAGATCGTTTTCCTGGTGGTGGACCTGTTCCTGCCGGACAGCGACGGTCGCGCCTTCATCGCCTCGCTGCGCTCCCGTCCCCTGACGGCCGCGATCCCGGTGGCCGTCATCACCGCCCGCGTCGGCTCGGACCATGCCGAGCAAAACCTGGTGCTGGACGCCGACGCCGTCTTCGAGAAGCCGGTCGACGCCGAGCGGGTGGCCGACTATGTCGCCCAGCGCATGAAGCGCGCCCACGAGATCCAGCGCGCCGCGCGGCGCGACCTGCTGACCGGCCTGCTGAACCGCGCGGCCTTTTGCGAGCACAAGGACATCCTGCATCAGGCGCCGGTCGGAGCGCGCGAGCCAGCGGCCCTGGCGCTGTTGAAGATCGACCGTCTCCAGGCCGTGCTCGATGAGCACGGCACGGGTTTCCGCGACCAGGTGGTGCGCCACGTGGCGGCCCTGCTCTCGGTATCGTTCCGTGCGATGGACATCATCGCGCGTTGGGAAGTCGCCGAGTTCGCGGTGCTCTTTCCCGGCGAGGACCAGTTCGGCGGCATGCGGGCGGTGGAGAAAATCATGGCCGCGCTGCGGCGCGCCAAGCTGCGTACGCCGGCCGGCACGATGATCCCGGTCACGCTCTCGGCCGGCCTGACGGTCGTCAACGAAACGACGATCTGCGACGAGGCCATGGAGCGGGCGGCGCATTTCCTCTACCTGGCGGAATCGGGAGGCGGCGACCGGCTGGTCTCGAGCGACACGGAAAGCGAGCGGCGCACCGACCAGATTTTGATTGTCTCGGGCGATCGCTCGATGGCGGACATCATCAAGAACCTCATCAGCCGCAACCGCTTGAACGTGGAGGTCACCCTGGCGCAGCCCGCCGAGGTGCGCGAGCGGGTCGCCGCCCGGCGCTTCCACCTGCTGCTGCTGGACGACGCGACGCCCGGCGGCGGGGTGGAGCTGCTGCGGGCACTGCGGGCGGGAGCGGGACCGAACCGGCTCCCGGTGATCATGCTGGTGTCGGCGGAGGCCGGCATGGTGGCGGCGCTCGAGGCCGGGGCCAACGATTACATGCGCAAGCCAATCCAGCCGTTGGCGCTGCTGGCCAGCATTCGCCGGGTGCTCTCGCGCGGCCTGCTGGGCGCCGGCGCCGCCACGACGACCCTGGTGGCGAACGACGATCTGGGCGAACTGGTGATTGTCGGGACGGCGCTGCACAAGGCGGGCGGATTCAAGGTGCTGATGGAGCGCCATGGGCAGGCGGCCCTGCATCGCCTGCTGGATGTGCGCCCCCGCATCGTGCTCTGGGACTGGGATCTCGACACGCTCAACGGCGCCGCCCTCATCAAGACGCTCGATCAGAGCCTGGGCTATGAGAAGACCGCCGTGCTGTTCCTGGCCGACGCGGCCGCCGAGCCGGAAATCCGCCGGCTCGCCAGTCGGCGGGTCCGGGGCGTAATCCGGCGGCCGGTGGACGCCCTCAATCTGGCCGCCACGGTGCGCGGGCTGCTGAACCTGCTGGCGCCGGAAATCTCGACGCCCTCCGGCGACGAGCCGCAGTGGCAGCTCGAAATCCAGCGCCTGTTCCAGGGGCCGGTGGCCGCGGCCTGATGGGGGCGGGACGGCGATGCACATCGGCGTGGCGTGCGGCGGGACGGGCGGGCACCTCTATCCGGGCCTGGCGGCCGCCGCGGTCCTGCGGCGGCGCGGGCACGCGGTGACCCTCTGGCTGGCGGGCAAGCCGGGCGAAACCACGGCCGTCGCGGGGTGGGACGGCCCGGCGGAAACGATCCCGGCGCGCGGGCTGGCGGGGCAGGGCCCCGGCGCCCGCGCGGCGGCCCTGGCGGGCCTGGGCCTGGCGGCGGCGCGCTGCCTGGCGCGGCTGCGGCGCCGCCGGCCGGATGTCCTCCTGGCGATGGGCAGCTACGCCTCGATCGCGCCGGCCCTGGCGGCGCGCTGCCTGGGCGTGCCGCTGGTCCTGCACGAGGCCAACGTCGTGCCCGGCCGCGCCATCCGGTTCCTGGCGCCGTTCGCCGCGGCCGTCGCCCTCGGCTTTCCGGAAACCCGCGGCGCGCTCCGGCACCGGCGCCTGGCCGATACCGGCATCCCGGTCGGCGACCGGCCGCCACCGGCCGGCGCGGCGCCGGGCGACGCGGACTGGGCGGCGCTGGCGCCGGGTCGGTTCACGGTCCTGGTGATGGGCGGCAGCCGGGGCGCCCGGCGCCTCAACGACACGGCCTCCCGCGCCCTGGCGTCGCTGGCCGGCATCGGATGCTCGCTGCAGGCCATTCACCTGACGGGCATCGAGGACCAGGCCGAGGTGCGGGCGCGCTACCGCGCCGCCGGGCTGCCCCACGCGGTGTTCGCCTTCCTGCACGATATGCCGCGGGCGTATCGGCAGGCCGCGCTGGCCATCTGTCGCAGCGGAGCGGCCACTTGCGCGGAACTGGCGCTCTACGGCGTGCCGGCCATGCTGGTGCCGTACCCGTTCGCCGCCGACGGGCACCAATTGGCCAACGCCCGCGCCCTCGAGGCGGCCGGCGCCGCCGAGGTGCTGCTCGAAACCGACCTCACGCCGGATCGCCTGCGCGACGAGCTGGCGGCATGCGCCGCCCGGCCGGAGCCCCTGGCGGCGCGGCGCGCGGCGGCCCTGCGCCGCGCCGCGCCGCGGGCGGCGGAAGACCTGGCCGACCTGGTGGAGCAATTGGCCAGGAGTCAGGATTGAAGTCGAAGATCCAAAGTCGGTTCTTCGATGTTTTCAGTGGCCAACGGGCAAGTCTCAAGATGTGAACGAGGAACCTGGATGTTCCTTGTCGGATATTGAGTAGCGTTGACCATGCACGACGCCTTTGACCATGTGCGGCGGTTGTTGCGGGGACCGCCCGGCCATGTCCATTGCCTCGGCATCGGCGGCATCGGGATGGCCGGCCTGGCATTCCACTTGCGGCGACGCGGGTTCCGCGTGAGCGGCTGCGACCGGCAGGCCGTGCCGCCAATGGCTGCCTGGCTGTCCGCGCATGGCATCGAGGTCCTGGCCGGCCATGACCCCGCCCATGCCGCGACAGCCGACTGGGTCGTGCACACGGCGGCAATCCCCGACGATCACCCGGAACTGCGCGCGGCCGCCGCGCGGGGGTGCCCGGTGTTCCGGCGCGGCGTGGTGCTGGCGGCGCTGCTGTCCTTCGGCCGATCGCTGATTGTCTGCGGGTCTCACGGCAAGACCACGACTGCCGCCATGATCGCCACCCTCCTGCGCCAGGCGGGCCGCGACCCGTCCTGGTGCATCGGCGGGGAAACAGCGCTCGGCGGGGTGGCCGGCGCGGGCGCCGGCGATTGGTTCGTGGCGGAGGCCGATGAGAGCGACGGCAGCTTGGCTTGGTATGCCCCCGACCTGGCCGTGGTGACCGGGATCGAGTTCGACCACGCCGAGCATTTTGGTGGTCTGGCCAATCTGCGGGACTGCTTCGCGGCCATGCTCAAGCGCGCGCGCGGCCCGGTGATCTACGGGTCCGACGATCCCGAGGCGCGCGCGCTCTGCGCCGGCCGGCCGGGCGCCAGCGGATTCGGCCTGGAACCGGCCGCCGGCTGGCGGGCGGAAGGGCTGGAGGCGTCGGCCGTCGGGACCGTGTTCCGGCTGCGGCATGGCGATGCCGACCTGGGCGAAGTGCGCCTGGCGGTCCCCGGTCTGCACAACGTACGCAATGCGCTCGCCGCCGCGGCCGCAGCAGCCGACTGCGGGCTCGGCCCGGAGGATTTGCGCGCCGGGCTGGCGGCCTTCCGGCCGGTACGGCGCCGGTTCGAGCGCGTGGCCGACACGGAGGCCCTGCTGGTGGTGTCGGATTATGCCCACCATCCGTCCGAGATCGCGGCCGCGCTTGAGACGCTGCGGAAGGTGCCGCGTCGGCGCTGGCGTGTCATCTTCCAGCCGCACCGCTACAGCCGCACGGCCGCCCTCGGCGATGGCTTTGCCGCGGTGTTGAGCGGCGTTCCCGGCCTGTTGCTGGCGCCTGTTTATGCCGCCTCGGAGCCGGAACGTCCCGACGGCACGGCGGAGGCGCTGTATGCCCGCTGCCGTGCGGTCGGCGGCGATGTGCGTTGCGCCGGCTCGCTCGATCAGGCCTGGGGAGGCCTGCGCGCCGCGCTCGAGCCGGGCGACGGCCTGCTGGTCCTCGGAGCCGGCGACGTCGAGCGGATCGCCGCCTGGGCCCGCGACGAGTTGGCGGCGCGCGGCATCGCCGGGCTCGACCCGGCCAGCGCCTGGGCGGAGGCGCTGGCGCGGCTACCCTGGAAGGCGACTGCCTGGCGGCGGCGCGAGCCGCTGGCCGGCAGGACCACGCTGCGCGTCGGCGGCGCGGCCGACCTGTGGGCCGAGATCGGCGATCCCGATGATCTTGCCGCCCTGCGGAGCTGGGCCCGCGGGCACGGCGTCCTGGTCACGATCCTCGGCGCCGGCAGCAACGTGCTGGTCAGCGATCTCGGCGCGCGCGGGATCGTCGCGCGGCTGGTCGGCCCGTCCTTCGCCTCCGTGCAGCGTGCCGCGCCTAACCGTGTGACGGCCGGAGCGGCGGTGCCGCTGCCAGTCTTGCTGGCCGACCTGGCCTCTGCCGGGCTTGCCGGCCTCGAGTTTCTGGCTGGGATTCCCGGCACGGTCGGCGGCGCCCTGCGCATGAACGCCGGAGCCTGGGGCCGGGCCATCGGCGAATGGGTGCGCGAGGTCCGCTGGATGGATTCGGACGGCGCCGCGCAGAACGTCCCAGGCGCCGCGCTCGGGTTCGGCTACCGCCGGGCGGACGGTTTGGCCGGCGCGGTCATACTGGAGGCGACCTTCGACCTGGCGCCGGACGAGCCGGCGGCGATCCGTGCGCGGATGGCGGAGTTCCGGGCGCGGCGCGTTTGGCAGCGGGCCGGCGAGGCCACTGCCGGGTCCGTCTTCCGTAACCCAGCCGGGGGTCCTGCCGGACGCCTGCTGGAGGATGCCGGCATGAAGGGCCAACGGATCGGCGGCGCCCGGGTGCTCGACGCGCACGCCAATGTCATCGCCACCGAACCCGGCGCTACCGCCTCGGATGTCGCCGCCCTGATCGCCCGGATGCGGGCGGCGGTCCAAGCCCGATCGGGAATCGAGTTGGAGCCGGAAATCGTCTTCATCGGATGAGGAACTCAGGGAAGACCCGGAAGGATCTGGGACTCAGCCCGCCGCGCGGCTGCGCCGCGAGCAAACGATCAGGTAACGGTTGACGTTATAGGCAAGGAAGGCATTATGATATACATTGGATCTTCGCTGTTTTCAGTGGCGACGCCTAGCGACATCGATGAGCACGCCCGGTGAGGGCACCGGGCCCACAACGACCGTGGGGCGCTCCAGGGTTGGCATCCAA
>CAZEVX010000023.1:0-22048 GCA_964515705.1 uncultured Verrucomicrobiota bacterium
GCCGGCCGCGATGGGTTGGCGCGGGACGCCGCCGATGGGACATCGGCGGCCACCGCGGGATGCGATGAACTGGCGGCGCGGGTAGTCATGGTGGCGGCCGCTTGCGGATCCGATTCCAAACGCTTCAGATCAATAACCCACGGCCAATCTTCCGGAAAGGCGCAACGGCTTGCGCGGACAGGGTTGAGACGAATATAGGCTGCTTTATCTTGATATTCCGCGTCGCTTCGCAGGCGGTGATCAAAATAGTTCTTTTGCCATCGGATGCCAAGAGCGCGGGCGCTATAGCGCTTCCAGGAGGCAATCGTGTTGCTCATGCCGGGTGTCTGAGAGAAACTGGCAATGGCATGGAGATGGTCGGGCATCAGCAACATCAGATGCAACCGCCATCGCCGGGTCCAGTGATAGAAAGCGGCTGCCTGGAGAAGTGGAACTGCCGTTGCCGGTTGGGTCAGATTGGCATGCGATGCGCAGATCGTTCGCAGGCGAATATGGAAACGCGATCCCGGATCAACCCAGCCCGGAATGCGGTGATGCAAGGCGCCTTTCATGGACGATACGCCGATGGGACATCGGCGGCCACCTTGGACGGCGGCGAACTGGCGGCGCGGGTGGTCATGGCCATTGCCGTGAATGGCAGGGTGGCGGCCGGCGTCCCGGCCGGCCGCGATGGGTTGGCGCGGGACGCCGCCGATGGGACATCGGCGGCCACCGCGGGATGCGATGAACTGGCGGCGCGGGTAGTCATGGCCATTGCCGGGAATGGCGGGTGGCGGCCGGCGTCCCTGCCGGCCGCGGGCTCGGTCCGGCGCGGGTGACATGCGCGGCCAGCTTGGCGGGATTGGCGATCCGCCCCTCGGCGAACGGGCTCCAGGCCGCCAGGTAATCGGCGACCGTCGCGGCGTCCGCCCAACACCGGTATTCGTCCGCGGCGATCACGGCCTCGGCATAGCAGGCGAACTCGATGTAACCGGCATCGCGCGCCAGGTCCAGCGGCGAGAGGTCCGCCGTGCTGAAGGCGCGCACGTGCAGGACCGTTTCCATGGCGGGGGCGAACCGGAAGATTTTGGTGATGTGGGGGAAGGCCGTGATGAAGCCGACGCCCGCGGGGGCCAGGCGCTGCAGCCGGTCGCGGAAGGCGGCGGGCGTCAGGCCGCCAAGCGGCCACTCGTAGCGGGCCGGCGTATCGCGGCCGAGGAGGCTGAGACAATAGAGTTTGAAGACCGACTGGCCGTCCGGCAGGTCGAGGCGCGCGGCGCTCTCCAGGCGGGCATGATAGGGGCGGCAGGGGGCGGCGGGACGGCTCATGGGGGTGTCCTTGCGCAAGTCTCCCGGCGGGGGCCAAGCAGGGTCGGCAAGGGACAGCGCTGGCAGCCGGAACGGTCGTTCAGGCAGAAATCGTGGAAAATCTGGATCAGGCCCTGCTGGCGCAGCCCGGTGTGATAGAGGGCCGGGTTGTGGTCGGGGCCGAGCAGGGCGTGCGCCGTCCGGCGGATGATGTGGTTGTCCTCCTCGGGCGGCAGCCGGCGCAGGACCTCGCGGGCCAGGATGCCGGCATGTCCCGTCGCGGCCAGGAAAGGGATCACAGCGTTGAGGAGGACCGCCGCCGCGCGCCGGGCGCCGAGCAGCGCGATGGGCGCGGCCTGGAGCGGGCCCCGAACCGCAGCCGGCGCCGCCAGTAGGTGTCGGCGTCCGGTTGTAGACGTTCGAGCAGGGCGGCCAGGGCGGACGCGGGGTCGCGCTCGGGCGGCCCAGCGGCCAGGCGGTCGGCGAGGCCCGGCCGGCCCGCGAACAGGACGGCGGCGAGCATCAGGCGCCGCTGGGGATGGTTGTGGGGTCGCGATCCGTGCAGGCGCCAGGCCGCGCGCGAAAGCGCCAGGGCGCTCCAGCGCGCCCGGCACTTCCACCAGACGTCCCAGAGGCTTCGCACGAAGGCCCGGGTATCCGCGTCCCAGCGCGCGGGAGCCTGGTCCGGCAGCAGGCCGGCCAAGCCCATCAGCAGGGCGTAGGCGCGGACCGGGTCGCCCCCGGCGTGCGCGCGCAGCGCCTCGAGCGGCGCGTGCTCGGCCAGGTAGCGGAATGGCTGGCGGTTGTGCTTGTAGCCCAAGGCGGTCATGAACTCCTCGTAGAGCGCCTGCTCGGCGCCTTGGTCGGCCACCGCTTGCGCCAGGCGCGCGGCCTTGCGGCGCATCCGCTCCGCGCCGGCTGCCTCGAAGAAATCCGCCGTGCGGTCCGGCGGCCAGCCGGCCAGCCGCCGCGCGCAGGGCGCCGCCGGTCCGCGGACGGCGTAGGGATACGCGGTCACGTCCACGCCTTCGAAGGAAAAAAACGGGTTGGCGGCGAGGGGTTCCTTGAGGGCGATCGCCAGGACGCCCGGCGGCAACGGCGGGGTCGCGGTGCCGGCGGGAAAAAACGTGACGTGCGCCACGACGCCGGCATAGGCCGGATTGGCGGCGTGCCGGTGGCGCGCCCAGTCGGCGGGATGGATGTGCACTTCCACGTCGCCGGCCACGCGGCGCCGGCCGGCGCCGACGCGCAGCACCGCCCCGCGGAAGTCCGGCCCCTCTTCCAGATTCCACTGGCCGGGATGATCCACCGCGATGATCTCGCCCTGCGCCGCGCGCAGGGTGCGCGGCCGCAGGGCGGGATCGAAC
Organism: uncultured Verrucomicrobiota bacterium; assembly: GCA_964515705.1. Taxonomy (GTDB): domain Bacteria; phylum Verrucomicrobiota; class Kiritimatiellia; order JAAZAB01; family JAAZAB01; genus CAZEVX01. Next base: position 2,655 of record CAZEVX010000023.1, read on the forward strand.
CAGACGCAGTGCAGATGGCGTTCCGTGTACAGGAACGGGTCCGCGCCCGGGCTGCGGACGGTCAGCCCCGTCGTCTCGCCGTCCGGCCGCGGATAGACCGCAACCGGAGCAGCCGCCGTGCCGCCGGTGTGCGCGCCGCGCCGCGTCTGCATCCTTCCAGCCTCCAGTGGCGTCCAGTATAGCGCCGTATTTGGAATTGATCAACCGGCGGCCGGCCGGTAGAGTCTCGGCGGCCAGAGGCGGGGCCGGGATGCGGACCGGCCGGCAACCGCCGACGCCCGGTGGCGCCATGATTCATGTCGAGCATGTGAGCAAGCGGTTTGCGTCTGGTCCCTGGGCGCTCGATGACCTGTCGTTCGAGGTGGGACGCGGCGAGCTGGTGGGGGTGATCGGCGCGAACGGCGCGGGCAAGACGACGCTCTTGCGGATTCTGGCGACCTACCTGGCGCCGACGCGCGGCCGCGTGTCCTGGGACGGACGGGATCTCTTCGGCCACGGGATCGAGACCCGGCGGCGCCTGGGGTATGTGCCCGAGCAGGCGCCGCTGTATCCCGAGATGCGGGTGGACGAGTATTTGTCGTTCCGGGCGAAACTGAAGGGGTTGCCCTGGCGCAAGCGCCGCGAGCGGATGGAAGAGGTCAAGGTGCTGTGCGGGATCAAGGACGTCGAGCGGCGCCTGATCGGGCAGTTGTCCCGGGGCGATGCCCGCTGCGTGGCCCTGGCGGACAGCCTGATCCACAACCCCGACCTGCTGCTGCTGGACGAGCCGCAGGCGGGGCTCGATGCGCGGCGCTGGGCGGAGTTGCGCGCGGCGCTGGCGGCGTTCAGCCGGCGGCATGTCGTGGTGCTGGCCGCGCAGCGGCCGCCGGACGGCGGCCGCTGTTGCGGCCGATTGGTGCTGCTGCACCAGGGCCGCCTCGCGGCGGACGGCGCCCCGGAGCGGCTCCGGGACCAGGCGCCCGGGCCGGCGCGCGCCGGCGTCGACCTGCAAGGGCCGCCGGTCGCCGTGCTCGAGGCCCTGCGCCGCCAGCCGGGCATCGCGGCCGCCGTCCCGGCGGACGGGCCGGCGTTGGACGGCGCCTGGCAGCGCTACCGGGTCGAGGCCGTCGCGGGAGCCGGGGCGGCGCTGCCGGCGGCCGTGGCCGCCGCGGCGGCCGCGCGCGGCTGGCCGCTGCGGGCCTGGGCGGCGGAACGTCCCTCGCTGGAGGATGCCCTGGCGGCCTGGGCGGCGGCCGCCGGCGCGCGGAGGACCAACCGTGGCTAACGTGTGGACGCTGTTCAAGCGGCAGTTGCGCTCGTACGCGCATGTCCCGCTGTTTTACGTCCTGATGGTGGGCTTCCTGCTGGTGGCCGGCCTTGGCTTTTGCGGCACGCTGACGCGGAATCTCGGCGGACAGATCGCCGCCGGCGACCTGCTCTTCGGCGCGCCCTCGTTCTGGGCGGCCGTGCTGGGCGTCGTGACGCTGCTCAGCATGCCGACGCTGGCCGAGGAACGCCGCTCCGGCACGCTCGAAGCCCTGTTGACGGCGCCGGTCACGGATGTCCAGGTTGTGCTCGGGAAATATGGCGGCGCCTGCGCGGCCTTCGTCCTGCTGACGGCGCCGACGGCCGCCTACTGGCTGATCCTGAAGGCGATGGCCCCCGGCATGGCGGATCTCGACCTCGTGCCCGTGGCGACCGGGTTCCTGATCCTCTGGCTGATCGGCGGTTGTTTCCTGGCGGTGGGCGTCCTGGTCTCGGCCCTGGCGCGCAGCCCGATGGAAGCCGGGGCCATCACCATGCTGGTCATCGGCGCGGCCTTCTATCTGCCGGAGGCGCTGCGCCCGATCCTGACCGGCCCGACGGCGCAGGCGGTGCTGGACTACCTCGACAGCGGGCCGCACATTCGGGAGTTCGCCCGGGGCACCGTGGACACGCGCCCGATCGTGTTGTACCTGTCGGGGACGGCCGGGTGCCTGTTCGCGGCCGTCAAGGCCCTCGAGTCGCGGCAATGGCGCTGAAGGCGCGGGAGGGGCGGAACGGGATGAGGCGCTGGATTCCATGGCGGCGCGCGGCGGCCGGCGTGAACGCGGCCGCGGCGCTGGCGCTGGCCGCCGTGCTGGGGCTGCAGGTGAACCTCCTGTCCGCCCGCTTCAAGGCGCGCTTCGATCTCGGGCGCCTGCGGCCGTTCAGCCTGGCGGCCGGCACCCGCGCCCTGCTGGAGCAACTGCCCGGCGACCTGCGGATCGTCGTTGTGCTGGCCGCCGACCACGAACTAAACGCTCCGATTCGAGCGCTGCTGCGGGAAGTGGCCGCGGCCTCGCCGCGGGTGCGCGTCGAAACCGTCGACCCAGTCCGCGACCTGGCCCGCGGCAAGGACCTGGCTCTGCGGTATGACCTGCGCGAGCCCAACGCGATCGTGCTGGACCTCGACGGCCGGTGGCGGATCGTGCCGGCCGGCGACCTGGCCGATTATGACTACGCCCCGACGCTCGCCGGCCGCACCAAGGTCCTGCGCCGGTTCCGCGGAGAACCGATGGTGGCGTTCGCCCTGTCCGGCCTGCTGCAGACGCGCACGCCCAAGGTGGCGTTCCTGACCGGCCACGGGGAACGGCAGATGGACGATTTCGACCCCCAGACCGGGTACTCGATGTTCGCCCGGCTGCTGGAGCGCCACGCCATGGCGGTACAGCCGCTGGGGCTCGGCGGGCGCGACGCCGTGCCCGCCGACATCGACGTGCTGGTGGTCGCGGGGCCGACCCGGCGATTGCCGTCGCCGGAGGCCGACGTCATCGGGGCCTTTCTCGAGAACCATGGGCGGGTCCTGTTGCTGCTCGATGCCGGCGTCGAGACCGGGCTGGAAAAACTGCTCGAGCGCTGGGGGGTGCGCCTCGGGCTGGACCGGGTGGCGGGGGCGCCCGCGGCGGTCGGCCAGGTGCTGGCGACGGCCTACGGGCAGCATCCCGTCACCGCGCCGCTCCGCAACGTGGCGACGCTCTTTACGCTGCCGCGCTCGATCCAGCCGCTGGTGGCGACCAACGCCGCCGCCGGGGCCGACCGGCCGCGCGTGGCGGTGCTGGCCTCGAGCGGCGAGAGCGGCTGGTCCGAGATGTCGGCGCACCAGAATCCGCCGGTCTTCGATCCGGGGATCGATCTGCCGGGCCCGGTGCCGGTGGCCGTGGCGATCGAAAAGGGCCCGGAGCGCGCCGCCGATATGGGCCTGCAACCCAGCCGGCTGGTGGCGATCGGAGATTCGCTGCTGGTGTCCAACGGCGCGCTGCTGGCGGGCCAGAACGCCGATTTCGTGATCAGCGCCCTGCACTGGCTGGTGCAGCGCGAAGCCCCGCCGCGGCTCGATGCCGGCGATCCGATCGGGATTCCGGTGGCGCTTGACGGGGAGCAGGCGCGGCAGCTCGCGCACTACCTGGTGGCGGGGATGCCCGCCCTGGCGCTGGCCCTGGGAATGCTGGTGTGGCTGCGCCGGCGGCGATAGCCGCGCGGCCACGGGAAACACGCCCATGCATGCGCGCACGACGGGTCTGCTGCTGGTCCTCGTCCTGATGCTCGGGGTCTTCGTCGGTCTGCTCGAGTGGGGCGACCGCGGCGAGCCTCCGCCCCCGCGGCCGCGGCCGACGGCCCTGATCGAGATCGAGCCCGAGCGGATCGCGTTCTGGTCGTTCCAGCGCGATGGGCTCTACGTGGAATGCGTCAACGACCACGGCCAGTGGCGCCTCCGCAAGCCCGTGGAGGCGCGCGCCGACCCCGTCAAGATGAACCACTTGCTGGGCATCCTGGCGGGCCTGCCGCGGCTCGACAGCGTGACCGTCGGCCAATACGAGAGCCGCGCCCTCGATCCGGCCGATTTCGGGCTGCGCGAGCCCGCGGCGCGCATGGCCTTCGGCAACGCCGCGCGCCGCTATACCCTGGCCGTCGGCGGCCATACTCCGATGCGCGACGCCGTCTACGCGCAGCTCGATCACGACCCGGCGATCCTCGTGACGTCCACCAACCTGCTGGACCTCATCCCCCGCTCGGCCGACGACCTCCGCGATGCCCGGTTGCTGGCCGGCGCCCCGGCGTCGGTCCGGGGCCTGGACCTCAAGGTCCAGGGACGGCCGCTGGTCCGCGTCCAGCGCGAGGGCGGCGACTGGATTCTCCGCAAACCGGTGACCGCCCGCGCCGACCCGGCGCGGGTCGCCGCCGTGCTCGACCAACTCTTCGCGCTCTCCGCGCAGCAGTTCGTCACCGAGCGGCTCGCGGATCCCTCCGTGTACGGGCTGGACGACGACGAGGCCTTCCTGGTCGTCCAGCTCTGGCAGAACGAGGAGCCCGGCGGCCTCAAGATGGCCTTCAGCGCCCGCGGCGACGAGCAGGGCGACCGGATGGTCGCCGCCGTCGGCGGCACCGGCACCGTGTATGCCGTCCGCCGGGATGCGGTCGAGGCGCTGGCCGTGCCGCTCGACAGTCTCCGCGATCCGCGGCTCTATTTCATGAACACGGACGCCGCGGCCTGGATTCGCCTCGAGGACGGCGACCAGCGGTTGCTGCTCGAGAACTACGCCGAGACCGGGTGGCAGGTCCGCGAGCCGGTGCAGTGGAAGGCGGACGACCGCGCGGTGGCCGACCTTCTCCACCGCCTGAACGCCCTGCGGGCCGACGGCACGCTGGCCGCCACCAACCTGGCCGCCCTGGGCCTGGACCCGCCGGCGCGCCGCGTGAGCGTCGCCGATGGCCCGCCGCCCGGCGGCGCCGCGACCCCGGCCGGAAGCGGGCTCAGCGGCCGCACCCTGGCGCTCGGCCGGCAGTGGCCGGGCCGCGAATACGTCCAGGCCCGTTTCGAGGACGAGGAGCTGGTCTACCAGGTCTCCGCCGCGGCGGTGGCCGCCTTGTCGCTGGACCCGGTGCAATATCGCGATTCCCTGGTCCTGAACGTGGCCCCGGAGGCCGTCACCCGCATGACCCTGCGGCGCGGCACGGTCGAGCAGAGCATCGTGCGCTCGGATGCGGGATCCTGGCAGCCCGCCGACCCGGCCGCCGGGCCGGTGCGCGCGGCGGCGGTCGGCGCCCTGCTGGAGGTCCTGGCCGGCCTGCGCGTGCTGCGGTTCGAGCGCCCGGAACGCGGCGACCTGGCGGTCTACGGACTGAAGGAGCCCGGCGCCAGTTTAACGCTCAGCCTGAACGGGCAGGAGGGCATCCAGAAGACGCTCTTGCTCGGGGATGAGTCCGAGGACCTGGGCGTCTACGGCATGATCCAGGGACAGGACGTGGTGTTTGTGCTGCCCCGGCCCGCGGCCGAGACCGTGCGGGCCGGGCTCTGGCGTTGAGGGCATCGTGTGGCGTAGCGTTCGATACCTCGTGTTTGCGCTCTGCCTGGGCGCGCTGCTGGCGGCGCTGCTGCTCAGCCTGGCGGGGGCGCCGGCCGGCGTGGCGCGCGCCGTCGAACGGCGCTTGCGGTTCGGCGACCTGCACCTGACCTTCGATAAGCTCAAGCTGGGCGTGTTCGAGGGGGTCATCGCCACCCGCGTGCAGGGGCGCCGCCCGGGCGCCCTCGGGACGCCGCTGGTGCAGGCCGAGAAAATCGTGCTGCGCCTGCGGCCGCTGGCGTGGCTTCGGGGGAGCAGCGGCATCTCCGGGGCGCTGGTCAAGAACGGCGTCATCGCCCTGGACCCGGACGGGGCGGCCGCCGAACGCGGGCTGGCGCTGCGGGATGTCTTCGCCGATCTTGCCTGGGACGAACGCGCCGCCCGCGTCGAGGTGCGCGATCTCTCGGCGCGGCTGCCCGGCGTGCGCCTCGCCGGCCGGGGCGTGCTCTCGCTCGCGACTCCGGCGACCGCCGAACGCCGGCCGCCGGCGCCGGCCGCCGAAACGCCGACGCTGCCGTGGAGCGCGGTGGCGGCGCGCTGGATCGAAGCCGCCGCCATCACCAACGACGGCGCGGACCTCAAGGTCGACGTGACCTTCGCGCTCGATCCGACGGCCCTGGACACGGCGCAAGTCCAGGTCCGGATCGACGGCCGGCAGACCCGCGCGCGCCGCGCGCGCCTGGAGTCCTGGAGCCTGCGTCTGTCGACGCGCGGCCGGAGCGGCGCGGGCCAGCTGGACATCGGCCGCGCCGAGATCGCCGGCATTCCCGTGGCCGCCGCCAGCGGGCGGTTCCAGTTCACGCCGCGGGGGCTGACGATCGAGCGCCTCGCGGCCGAGGTCGGCAGCGAGGCCTGGCGCGGGCCGTGCGCGCTCACGGGCGCCTACACGTGGGCCGAGCGCCGGTTCGCCGGGCACGCGGAATCCGCCTGCGATCCCCGCCTGCTGCTGCCGCTGCTCCAGGGCTGGGAACTCGCGGCCGCCGAGGTGTTGGAAAACTTCCGGTTCGAGGCCCAGCCGCCCGTCGGCAAGGCCGACGTCGCGGTCCGGGCTGGCCCCGGCGGGGGCGGCGTGGTCGTCGCCGTCAGCGGCCAGGCGCAGGGCGACACCTGCGTCTACCGGGGCGTGACCAACCTGCTGATGCGCATGGGATTCGCCGTCGCGTTCTCCGAGACCAACGAGGTCCTGGTGCTCGACCCCCTCCTGGTCGTCCGCGAAGAAGGCACGGTGCAAGGCCAGGCGCGCCTTGATTTCGCGGCGAAGACCCTGCGCTTGGCCGGGCAGTCGACCGCCGATCCCCGCGCCGTGGCCCGCATGGCGGACCCGGCCGTCGAACGGATCGTGGCGCCGTTCCGGTTTGCGGGGCCGGCGCGCGTGGCGGCCCGGGGCCTGCTGGACTATGGGCGCTTCGAGCGCAGCGACCTGGACGTCGACGTGGATATCCAGCGCCTCGGTTGGTTGTTCCTGTTGGCCGACCGCGCCGTTTGCAATGTCCGGCTGCTCGACGGCACGGCCTTCGTCAACGACGTGCAGGTCGACCTGTTCCGCGGCCGGTTGGAGGGCTCGGGACAAATCTTCCCCGCCGCGGACGGGACCCCGCTGGCGGCGTTGTCGGCCACGGTCCGGGACGTGGACGTGCGCCTGCTGGCGCGCGCCCTGGCGGGCCAGACGGCGGACCAGCAGCACGGCGCCTTGTCGGGAACCCTCGCGCTCGAGGGCGCGCTCGACGATCCCGGCGGCCGGCGCTGGACCGGGCGGGGCGCCCTCAACATAGCCAACGGGCAGCTCTTCCAGATTCCGATCTTCGGCGGGTTCACCGAGTTCATGAGCCGAATCGTTCCCGGCCTCAGCCTGCTGGTCAGCCAGACGGACGCCAAGGCTACCTTCGAGGTGCGGAACGGCCAGATCCAGTCCGACGACATCATCATCCAGGGCGACGTGATCGCCGTGACGGCCAAGGGCCGTTACACCTTCGGGGGCGAACTCGATTTCGCCGTCCAGGTCAAGCTGCTCAAGCAGCACACGCTCGTCGGCAGCCTGGTGCAGTTCGCCCTGTCGCCCGTCAGCAAGGCGCTCGAGTTCCGCCTGACCGGCTCCCCCGCCAATCCGCGCTGGCGTCCGGCCTACCTGCCCAAGGAAATGTTCCTGATTTTCAAGTAGCGGCCATGTTCACCGTGCACCTCAAGACCTACGGCTGCCAGATGAACGCCCGCGACAGCGAGATGCTGGCGGCGTTGCTCGAGCGGCGGGGCATGGCGATCGCGCCCCGGGAGCGCGGGGCGGACGCGGTCGTTCTCAACACCTGCAGCGTGCGGAGCAAGGCGGAGGACAAGGCCATCGGCAAGGCGCGGCTGCTGATCGCCCGCAAACCGCGGCCGGACCGGATTGTCGGGCTGGTTGGCTGCCTGGTGCAGCGCCTGCAGGAGGGCGTGTTCGAGCGGGTGCCGGGCCTGGATTTCGGGGTCGGCACCCACCGGCTGGCGGCGGTGCCGGCGGTGATCGAGGCGGTGCGCGCGGGGCGCCGGCCGCTGCTGGTGGCGGATGCGGCGGCGCGCGAGCCGTACGACGGGCAGACCCACCGCCCGGGGGGCGTCACGGCGTTTGTCAACGTCCTGTTCGGCTGCAACCGGCGCTGCGCCTACTGCGTCGTGCCGGACGTGCGCGGGTCCGAGTGGAGCCGGCCGGCGGCCGACGTGATCGAGGAAGTTCGCGCGCTGGCGGCCGGCGGCGTCCGCGAGGTCACGCTCCTGGGGCAGAGCATCATGGCCTATGGGCGGGCCAACCCGGCCTGGCCGGCGTCCGCGGCGTCCTCGCCGCGCGGATTCCGCGAGCCGCTGCCGCGCCTGCTCGAGGCCGTCAGCGGCGTGCCCGGGATCGTGCGGGTCCGGTTCACGTCCGGCCACCCTGCCGGCTGCACGGACGAGTTGGCGCGCGCCATGGCCGAACTGCCGGCGGTCTGCGAGCACCTGCACCTGCCGGTGCAATCGGGGGCCGACCGCGTCCTGGCGCGCATGGGCCGGGGCTATACCGCCGATGCCTACCGCGCGGCGGTGCGCCGGCTGCGGGCGGCCGTGCCGGACCTGGCCCTGAGCACCGACGTCATCGTGGGCTTTCCCGGCGAAACGCCGGCCGAGTTCGAGCAAACCCGCGCGCTTCTCGAGGAGATCGGTGTTGATCAGACGTTCGTCTTCAAGTACGATCCCCGGCCGGGCACGCCGGCCGCCGGCTGGCCGGATGACGTCTGCGCCGCCGACAAGCTGCGGCGCAACCATCTCCTGCTGGAAGACCAGGTCCGGCGCAGTGCCGCCCTGCACCGGGCTTGGATCGGGCGCGAGGTCGAGGTGCTGGCGGAAGGCCGCAGCCGGCGGGTGGCGGCCCGCTGGGCCGGCCGCACGCGCCAGAACGTGCAGGCCGTGTTCGCGGCGCCGGCCGGCCTCCGGCCGGGTGACCGGGTGCACCTGCGCGTCGGGCAGGCCACCGCCCAGGCGCTGTATGGAACGATCGTCCATATCGAACAAGGAATGTCCAATGACTCGTGATCCACGGATTGCCCGGGCGGGGCCGTCGGCCGCGCGCGCGGCGCCGCCGCCGAGACATGGACAGCGCCGCGGCGCGACCGATCCCGTGGCGACGACGGACCTTGACGATCAGCCTTCCGGAGCCTGCAGCCTATGACACCTCTGGCGATCGTTGCGCTCGTTTGCGGCGGCGTCCTGGCGCTCAAGGGCATGTGGCTGATCGCCGCGCCGCGGTCGGCGGCGGCCGCCGCGCGCCGCTTCCCGCGCCACGCCTGGGCCGGCCGCCTGCTGGCGGCGATCGGCGTGGCCTGGTCGGCGGTGCTGCTGTACCGGGCGGGCTTTGCCTGGGTGGACGACCACCGGCTGCTGCTGGTGCTGGCCGTGCCGGTGGCGTACGCGCTGGTGATCGTGTTCGTGGACGACCTGCTGGCCGCCCGCGCCGCCGGAGGGCTGCTGCTGCTGATCCCGCTGCCGATCCTCGCGGCGGCCTTCACGCACCCGGCCCGCAGCCGGCTGGTGATGACGGCGTTCGCCTACCTGCTGGTTGCCGCCGGCATGGCGCTGGTCTGGAGCCCGTACCTGTTCCGGCGCTGGACGGAGCGCTGGATCGAACGGGCGCCCGTGACCCGCGCGGTTGGCGCCGGCCTGCTGGCGCTGGGCCTGGGAATGCTGGCCCTGGGGGCCTGGGTCTATTGAGCGGGGCGGCCGTGGTCAGCCGGCCGAGGCAGCATGCGCCGGCATCCGGTGGACGGCGTGTCCTGCGCGCCACCGCGATGGCGGCACGGCGACCGCGGAGACGGGTAACGAATGAACCCGCCAGCTGAACTGCCGCGCGGCGCCGGGCTGGCGGCCGCGCTGCCCGAGGCGCCGCGCCTCCTGGTCCTGCGCGGGGGCGCCCTCGGGGATTTCATCCTGACGCTGCCCGTGCTCGCGGCGCTGCGGCGCCGCTGGCCGCGGGCCGACCTCGAGTGGCTCGGACATCCGCGCCACGCGGCGCTGGGGGTGATTGCCGGGCTGATCGGGCGCGTGCGCGACCTGGAGTCCGCCGCGCTGGCCGCCTGGTTCGCGCCGGATGCCGCGCTGCCGGATGCCGAACGCGCCTACCTGCAATCCTTCGACCTGGTGCTGTCGTACCTCAGTGACAACGACGGCGAGCTGGGGAAGCGCCTGCGGCGCGCCGGCGCGCGGGCCGTGCTGGCGGGCGCGCCGCGCGTGGCCGCCGGCCATGCCGTCGAGCATTTCCTGGCGCCGCTCGCGGTCCTGGGCCTGGAACCCGGTCCGCGCCCGTATCCGCGGCTCGACTGGCCGGCCGAGCGCCGCGCGGCGGGCCGCCGGCGGATCGAGGCGCTCGGGCTGCGTGGGCCGGCGATCGCGCTGCACCCTGGCAGCGGCAGTCCGCGCAAGAACTGGCCGGCCGAACGCTTTGCCGCCCTGTCCGGGCTGTTGGCGCGGGAGGGGATGGGACGTCCGTTTTTCCTGGCCGGCGAGGCCGACGCCGAGGCTGTCCGCGCGCTGGCGCGCCTGGCGCCGGGCGTGCCGCTGCTGCGCGATCTGTCCCTGCCCGAGGTGGCCGACGCACTCGCGGCCTGCGCCGGCTACGCCGGCAACGATTCCGGGATCACCCACCTGGCGGCGGCGCTCGGGCGCCCCGTCGTGGCACTGTTCGGGCCGACCGATCCGCGGACCTGGGCGCCGCGCGGGCCGCGCGTGCGCGTGCTCGGCGGCGACCCGCCCGGCGCGGGTGCGCTCGCGGCGATCGCGCCGGAGGCCGTACGGGAGGCCCTGCGGGTCATAGCCGCGAAAGAACGCATGGAACGCAGCGAGATGGATGGCTGAGGGAGGGCGGGTAGCGAAGACCCTGCGTATCCTCCGGTGGGGTGCGGTTCGCCCGCCGGCGGCGGGCAAGCGGAAGACGCGAACCGCCGCTACCCCGCCGCGTCCCCGAAAGCCGGCCGCCACCCGCCGCCGCGATGGACGCCGTTTCGGCGTGCATTCGGGCGGCGGCGGGGGTATAAGCGGACCGCCGGTTCCCGGCCCGCCCGCGGCGGGCTCGCGCCGGCCCCGAAGGAGCGCCGCCGTGAAGACGCCGTCCGCCCAGCCCGCGATCCGCAATGCCGAGTTCCGGGATGCCGGCGCGATCTACGCCGTGATCAAGGAACACCCGCGCGAGGTCCTGGCGCGCTCGGTGAGCGATATCCTCCAGAACATCGACCGCTTCCTGGTGTGCGAGGTCCGGGGGCGCGTGGCGGGGGTGGCCGCCTGGCAGGTGCTGCCGGAGATCGGCAAGGCCACGAACCCGGCGATCGAAATCAAGTCGGTCGCGGTCAGCCGCCGCTACCAGGGGCGCGGGATCGGGGCGGCGCTGGTCCACGCCGCCATCCGGCGCGTCAAGCGCTTTCATCCGGCGCAGATCGTGGTGCTGACCTTCACCCCGGAGTTCTTCCGCCGGTTCGGGTTCCGCGAGGTGCCCAAGGAAACGCTGATGCACAAGCTCTACATGGGCTGCATCAACTGCACCAAGTACGACTCGCCCTTCACCTGCCCCGAAGTGGCCATGGTGCTGCCGGTTGCGGAACCCGCGGCCGCGCCCCGCCAGCCCTGAACGGGATCGGAGGTCCGCCGGGCGGGCTACTCCGTCCCGCCGTTGAGCCGCAGGAGGTCCGCGACCGCTTCCCGCTCGGCGACCTCCGCCCAGCGCAACGGGGTCTGCCCGCGGAGATCGCGGGCGTTGACGTCCGCCCCGGCCTTCAGCAGGGCGCGCACGGCGGCCATCTGGCCGCGCGCCGCCGCCATGTGCAGCGGCGTCACCCGGTTGGCGCCGCCCGAGCGGACGTTGACATTGGCCCCGCGCCGCAGCAGGACGTCCAGCGTCGCGACATGGCCGGCCTCGGCCGCCAGGTGCAGCGGCGCGAGGGTCACGCCGCCGTACTTGGAGGCCATGGCCTCGACCGACGCCCCATGCGCCAGCAGCAGCGCGGCGAGCGCCGGCCGCTCGAAGGCGGCGGCCTTGTGGAGCGGCGTCATGCCGGCGGCGTCGGCGGCATCGGCGGCGGCGCCGTTCGTCAGCAGGAAGGCGGCCACGGGCTCCTGGCCGGCCACGACCGCCCAGTGCAGCGGGGTCATCCCCGACTTGCGGTCGCGTTCCCGCACGAGGTCCGGCCGGCGTCGAATCAGGGCGGCGACGCGCGCGAGCGACCCGTTCTCGACGGCGTTCTTGAGACGGGGGGCCTGCAGCCAGCGGATGCCTGCGACCAGCAGGACGGCCGCGGCGGCCGCCGCGAGGGCGACCGGCAACTGGCGGGCAGGCAGCGCGGCGAATCCCATCAACGGGCTCCTGGAGCGGCGGCGCCGGGCAGGGACTCCCGTGGCGGCCGCGGATCAGGGTTTGGCGGCGGGGGCGGCCGGGACGGCCGGCGGCGTATAGCCGCCGAGTTCCTGTAAGCGCGCGGCGGCGAGCTTGGCAGCCGGATAGGCGGCGAGCTCGGTGGCGGCGCGGTGATACTGTTCCTTGGCCTTGTCGACCTCGCCTTTGGTCTCGCAGACCTGGCCCAGGAGCCAGTAGGCCTCGGAGACGTACTCGGGGAAGGCCTCGTAGAGCACGATGATCTTGGTGAGGTTTTCCGAGGCCACGCGCGCCAGGTCGTGCCAGTTGGCCGGGCGGGTCTGCTTGTCGCGAATCTGGGCCAGCTGGCAGCGTGCCACGCCCAGCATGGCGGCGATGCGGGCCGTGCCCTTTTCCTGGCGCCAGACGGCCTCGAAACTCTTTTCGGCCTCGGCGTAGTTGCCGTTGCGCTCGTCGATCGTCGCCAGCTTGACCTTGCCTTGCTTGCCCTGCTCGTACCAGGGAAACTCGTCGAGCACTTTCTTGAAGAGGCTCTTGGCTTGCTCGTCCGCGGGCTTGGTGTTCTCGCGGAACTTGATGTCCGCCAGGCCGAACCAGGCGGGGGCGAGGGCCCGGGGATCGTCCTTGAACTCGGTGGTGATCCGCGTGTAGATCGCCTCGGCGTCCGCCAGGGATCCGGCATCCTTGAGGGCCTCGGCATAGCTGGCCAGCAGTTGCGGCGAGAGCCGGACGTCCGGCGCCCGCTCGAGCGCCTGCTTGAAGACCGCCAGGGCCTTGTCGGTGTGCTGAGCCTGCATCAGGAAGTTGCCGAGCCCGAAGGACAGTTGCGCCTGGATGGCGGGGGCGTCTGCGTGGCGGGCGTCGGCCTCGGCGAAGAACCGCTCGGCGTCGGCCTCGGTCGCCTGGCGGGTGCGGACGAGCGTGTACAGAGCCTTGGCCATGCCCGGGATGGCCTCCTGGGCCTGGTCGGAGTCGGGGTAGTGGGTCAGCACCGCCTCGAAGGCGTAGGCGGCGTCCCGCAGCGCGGCGCGATAGAGGCGGCGCCGGTCTTCGGACAGGACCGTCGGCAGGCCCATCTTCTCGGCGATGTCCTGGTGGCAGAGGGCGATCGAAAGCAGGCATTCGGGCGCCTGGGCGTAGGCGGGATCGGCCTCGACGCAGCGGGTGAAGGCGTCGATGGCGTCCTCGTAGCGGTTATCCTGGCGGGCGATGAATCCGAGCCAGAAATAGGCGTCCGTGCGCTGGCTGCTCGCGGGGAACTCGTCCAGCAGCGTCTCGAGGGCGGCGGCCATGCGCGGCCAATCTTTCTTCTCGTAGTGCATGACCGCCACCTGGTAGAGGGCGATCGGGGCGATGTCGGAGTTGGGGAACTTGCGGGCCGCCTCGCGCAGGACCGTCTCGGCCTTGTCGGGCTGCCCGGCGGCGTGCAGGGCGATGCCGAGCTGGTACATGGCCGCCGGCCGGAGGGTGCTGTCGGGGAACCGCTCCAGAAAGCCGTTCAACTGGGGCACGGCCTCGGTCGCCCGGCCCATCTGTGCCAGGACGGCGCCCTTCTGGTAGGCGACCTCGTCAACGGCCTCGAAATACTCGGTTTTCTTGGGGTACTTCTCGATGACGAGGTTGAGGTTGGTCAGGGCGGCCTCGTACTGCTTGCCGGCGGCCAGCCCCATGGCCTTGTAGTAGAGGGCGTTGGGGGCGTAATGGCCGGCGGGAAAGGCCTGCAGGTACTGGTCGGCGGTGGCGACGACCTCCGGGTAGCGTTCGAGGATGTATTCCGTCGAGAACTTCAGGAAGAGCGCCTCCTCGTAGGCCGCGCCCTTGGGGTATTCCTGGGCGCTCTTGGTGAACTGCTCGAGGGCCTGCTCGATGTCGCCCTCGAGCCCGCGGCGCATGAAGAGCTGGCCGATGACGACGCTGATGCGGTCGGCCTCGGGAACGTCGGTGCCAAAGGTCTGCTGGAACTCGTCAAACGCCTCGGCGGCCGGGTCGGGGTCCTGCTCGGCAAGATAGGTGTTGATCAGCAGGAAGGAGGCCTGCTGCTTGGGCGCGTCCGCAGCGAACGGGATCAGGTGGCGGCACACGACGCGGGCGACGTCGTGCCACTGCAACTCGTAGTAGGCCTGGGCGATGCGCAGGTAGGCCGAGACCATCAGGTCCGGCCCCTCGAGCACCGTGCGCAACTGGGCCCGCAGACGGTCGACGTCGCCGCGGGCGGCGGTGGTGTCCTCCTGGCGGCCGATCAGGGTGTTGAGGCGCGTCTGGGCCTCGTCCAGCCGCGCCCGCAGGCTGCGGACGGCTTCGGTTTTGGACCGCACATTCTGGAAGGCGGCGATGGACTCGTGGAACAGGCCGGCGCCGAACCAGGTCTCGGCCAGGGCCAGGGCGCTGTCGTTGGCGGTGACGAGGTTGCCCTCGGTCTTGGCCAGGTCGCGGAAGAGGTCGCGGGCGTTGTCCAGGAACGTCGTGGCCTCGTCCTTGCGGCCGGCCTTGATGCGCTCGAGGCCCTGCTCGCTGAAAACGCTGGCGAGCAGGAACCGGCCGTCCTGGGCGGCCGGGTTGGCGGGAAACAGGCGGATCAGGTCCTTCAAGTCGCGCTCGGCCTCGGCGTACTGCCGGTTGAGAAAATAGGCGTAGCCCCGGCCGTACATGGACTGGGGCACGTTGGCGTTCTTGGGGTACTTGCTCTGAAACTCGCTCTGCAGGGCGATCGCCTTCTCGAGGTTGGCCTTGCGTTCCGGCGCGGTGTCCGGCAGGGTCGCCGCCAGGCGGGCGTGGCAGTCGGCCAGCAGGAACAGCGCCTGCTGTTTGATGGCCTCGCTGGGGGCGCGCGCGCCGGAGAGGTCCTGGAAGAGCGGGATGGCCTTGTCGAAGGCGCCGGTCAGGTAGTAGGCCCAGCCAAGGTTGAACTTGATGGCCAGGATGTTGACGTAGGTCGGGCTCTCCATGATCTTTTCATAGACCTTGAGCGCCTCGGCGTAGTTGCCGGCCTTCTCGTGTTCCTCGCCGATCTTGGCCAGCTCGTCGAGGTGTTCCTGGGCCGGCGCCCGCAGCGCCATGCCGGCGGCGAGGCTTAGCCCGAGCATCCAGCAGCCATAGCGTCTCATGCCACCCCTCCTGGCGGGGCGCGGTCCGGAACCGGGACCCGCAGGACCCGCCTGTCGATGCCGATCACGGCTGCTTTCCTTACCTGGTTTGCGCGCCGGTGGCGAGCTATTTTTTGGTTGACACCCCCGTCGGCGTCTCGCTACCGTGCTGCCGCGATGGGTCGGATGGCTGGGCGTTCCGCGGGGACGCC
Source organism: uncultured Verrucomicrobiota bacterium (assembly GCA_964515705.1). Lineage (GTDB taxonomy): Bacteria > Verrucomicrobiota > Kiritimatiellia > JAAZAB01 > JAAZAB01 > CAZEVX01. Next base: position 18,151 of record CAZEVX010000023.1, read on the forward strand.
CGCGAGGAGGGGCGCATGCAGCGCGGCGGAGCAGTCGCGGCCGTGATCATCGGGAGTCTGATCCTGGCCGGGAGCGCGGCGCGGCTGGCGGCCGAGGACGTCATCACGACCCGCACCCAGACCTTCCGCGGCCGCGTCACGGGCATGGACGCCCAGGGCGTGCGCATACAGCTGGGCCAGGGGGGCGAGATGACGATCCCGCGCGCCGGGATCGTCGCCCTCAAGGTCGAGCCGCCGCCGAGCGTGGTGCGCGGCATCGCGGCCTACGAGAAGGGCGATATGCGCGATGCCCAGCTGCAACTCGGCCGCGTCATGCTTCAGTACCTGGGGCTCGACACGGACTGGGCGATCAAGGGCATGCTCTACTACGGGCGCGCCAGCCAGCGCGCCGGCGACCACGCCAACGCCGCAAAGGCCCTGCGCGCTTTTCTCGATCAGTATCCCGACCATCCCCTGGCCCTCGACGCCAACATCAGCCTGGCCCAGATCGACCGGGCGGCCGGCCGCCACGAGCCGGCGCTGGCGCGCTTCGAGGACCTGCTGGCCCCGCTGGCCGCCCAGCTCAAGCCGGCGCAGGACCAGCTGCCCTACGCCGCCGAACTGCTGATCGCCATCGCCGACTGCCGCGAAGCCCTCGGCCGCCCCGCGGAGGCCCTGGACGCCTGCCTGCAGGCGATCGCGCTCTGTCCCGTGGAACCCTATTATTCGGATGCCATGTACCGCGGCGCCCGGCTGCACGCGGCGGCCGGCCGCTGGGCCAAGGCCGACCAGTTGCTGGGCGAACTGATCGAGCACGGGACGGATCGGACCTGGATTGACAAGGGCATCGCCGACCGCAAGACCGTGCGGGCCCGCCTGGCCGAGACGCCGGGCGCGGCCGCGGCGCCCGGCCCTGCTCAGACGCCGGATCAACACACGCCACGCGAATAACGGCCAGGCATTCAGGAGGCGCATTATGCAGAAGCGGTGGTTCCAGTGGGCACTGATCGCGGGCCTGTTCGGCATGCTGCTCGGGGGCGGCGTTCCGTGGGAATCCCTCAACCTGGCGACGCCGGCCTTCGCCCAGGCGTCGGCCGCCGGAGCCGCGGCCGACGCCGTCAAGAAGCCGGAAACCTTTTGGGATTACTGGCGCCAGGGCGGCCCCACCATGTGGCCGTTGCTGGCCACGGCCGTCTGGGCCACCGCCGTCCTGATCGAGATGATCATGAAGCTGCGCCTGCGCTACGTCTGCCCGAACGAGATCGTCCAGCAGATCATGCAGACGGTGGCGGTCAAGGATTACCAGAAGGCCTGGAAGATCGGCATAGACAATCCCAACGTCTTCACGCGCATCTTTTGCGCCGCCATGGAAAAATTGCCCAATGGCCGCGAGGCCTTTGACACCGCCGCCATCGAGGCCGCCGCCAACGAAACCAATACCTTCCGCTCGCGCAACGCCTACATCAACCTCAACGCCACGATCGCCCCGCTGCTGGGGCTCTTCGGCACCATCTCCGGCATGGTCGGCGCCTTCAACGCCATGGCCTACAGCGGCGCCGTCGGCGACCCCACCAAGCTGGCCGGGGACATCGGTGAGGCCCTGATCACGACTTACGCCGGCCTGGTGATCGCCATCCCGGCGCTCTGCGCCTATTACATCCTCGGCAACCGCGCCAAGCGCATCATGGAAATCATCCAGGCGCGCCTGACGATGGTCTTCGACGAGATCGATTTCGACGACATCCCGCCCGACCTCGTGATCGTCAGCAAGGAGATGCGCCTGGCGGCCGCGGCCGGGGGCAAGAGCGCCAAAGCGTCCACGAGTGCCGCGCCCGCCAAGGCCAAGACCACCGGGGCGACCCCCAGGCCGGCGGCGATGCCCGTGGCGGCCCCGGTGGCCAAGGCCAAGGCCGAAATCGTCGCCTGCCCCAACTGCAAGCAGGACGTGACCGTCGGCGCCAAGGCCTGCGCGCACTGCGGCGCGGAACTGGCCTGGGAGTAGACCGCCATGAAACGCAAGTGGGCCAGCGACGCCGAGGAAACCTGCGCCATCCAGATGGGGCCGATGATGGACTGCACCTTCCTCCTGCTGCTCTACTTCGTCTCGGTCAGCACGATCGACGCCGTGCGTTACAGCAAGGAAGTGCGCCTGCCAAACACCCACCAGGGGATCGTCGAGAAGGACGAATCGGGCCGCTTCCTGGTGGACATCGAGTGGAACGAAAGCCTCTACGAGCCGGCCTTCAAGGTCGGAGGCAAGGATGTCTACGATCCGCAGGACCTGACGCCGATGATCGAGAAGAGCGCCCAGCTCAGCAAGAACCCCAACTTCCGGGTCGTGCTGCGCGCCGACCGCCGCGTGCCCTACGAGTTCACCCAGCAGGTCATGGCGGCGGTGGCGGCGGCCAACGTCCCGAACATCCTGTTCTCGACGCTCGAGAAGGAACAGTAAGCCGGGGGATGCGTCCATGAAGTTCCGGGAAGAGCCCGATGAGATTTGCGAGCTCCAGATGGGGCCGATGATGGACTGCACGTTCCTGATGCTGCTGTACTTCATCTCCGCCGCCCAGGTCAAGCTCGAGGAGAAATACCTCGGCCTGATGGTTCCCGGCAACAAGGCCGCCGCCCCCGAGTCCCTGCCGCAGGAGTTGACGATCGCCATCGGGGATACCGGCCACGTGTTCTGCAACGACGTCGCGGTCGGCAACGCGGACGACAAGGAGTTGCCGATGCTGAAGGCCAAGCTGAAGCAAGTCCTCGACCTCTTCGGCGACAAGCAGCCGGTGGTGATCCATCCCCAGCCCAAGGTGCGGCAGCAGCGGATCGTGGACGTGCTGGCGGTCTGCGCCGCCGCGGGCGTCAAGAACCTCTCCTTCTTCGCCAACCAGTAGGGAAGGCGCCGGCCATGGCCCTCGACCTCGAACAGAAAGTCGAAGCCTTGGAACAGACCGCCCGCGGGCGCCGCGGGCTCTGGACGCTGGGCCTGGCGCTGTTGCGGTCGCGCTACTTCCTGGTCTCGCTGGCCTTCTATCTCCTGTTGCTGATGGGGTTCGCGGGGTACAAGATTTCCTCCTACATCGCCGTCCGCGGGTCCTTCGACGACGGCAGCGTCCTGGTGCTGCCCCCGCCGATGGCCCCGCCGCCCCCCCCGAAGCAGGAGGTCAAGGCCGAGAGCAAAGAGGTCCCGGTCAAGACCGCCGCCAAGACGGCCGTCACCCGCATCACGGTCCAGACGCCGTCGCCGCTGGCGCGCGTCGAGACGCCCAAGGTCGTGCCCGTGCTCAAGATGGCCGAGGTCAAGATCCAGACCGACATGAGCAAGCGCATCGAACAGGCGCGCGTCGCGCGCCTGCGCGACGTCGCCAAGTTCCAGCGCGACTGGGGCGTCTCCGGCACCAAGAGCCGCACGCGCGCCAAGTTCACCATCTTCCAGGCCAAGTACCAGGACGGCGACTGGTACTGCAACTCCGAGTCCACCGTCGGCGGGCCGTGCATCCCCGGCAACAGCTCGCTCGAAAACCTGATGCGCCAGATTCGCGCCTGGTCGCGCGACCGGATCGACGCCCTGTTGACCCCCGAGGTCCTCGACGTCGGCACCGACAAGCTCTTCACCATCAAGCCGCCCTTCGTCTACCTCACTGGCCACAAGGACTTCCGCCTGCTCGACAACGAGGTCAAGAACCTGCGCGACTACCTCATGCTGGGCGGCGCCGTCTGGGGCGACAGCGCCCTCGCCGGGCGGCGCTCGCGCTTCGACATCGCCTTCCGTCGCGAAATGGGCCGCGTGCTGCCGGACCGCAAGTTCGAGATCGTCCCCGAAAATCACGAGATGTTCGACACCTTCTTCGACAACATCGGGCTGGCCTCCGGCATGAACTTCTACCGCGAGCCGATCGAGATGATCAACATCGACGGCAAG
>CAZEVX010000024.1:0-21532 GCA_964515705.1 uncultured Verrucomicrobiota bacterium
GTCATATCGACCGTAGCGCAGGTCCAACCGTGGCTTACGCGCCAATCATGGGACGGTACTTTCCGTTTGACAGCGGGGCATCGTCCGCTACGATCGGTTGCCCGCGAAACGGGCGTCTGTCCATGACGCCCCGGCCCCGCACCCGCCGGCGGATATGCGCGGAGCTGCCGCGGACTGTAACCCTGATGGGCGTAGCGGCCACTGCAATCCAGCGCCATGAATCTCTTGCCACACCCATGGGTGGAACCGGCTCGCGAGGATGCTCGCCCTCCATCTACGAGGATGCCGCCGCATCCCGTGCTAGCGGGCGACCGTTCGCGCCCGTCGCGGGGCGAGCGGAGCAAGTGTCTCGCCGCCGGGATGCCACGCGGTCATTGGTCATCCGCTGCATCCCCCGCCCGCGGGCGCGGCCGCCGCCTGTGGCCGGCGCTGCTCCTGGCCGCCTGGGGCGCCGCGCGCGCGGCCGCGGCGCCGCTCGGCTGGGACGACTGCGTGCGGGAGACCGCCAGCAACAACCCCAGCCTGGCCGGCGCCCGCGCCGCGGCCGACCAGTCGCGCGCGGAGTTCCAGGCCGCCTATGCCCCCTTCCTGCCGCAGGTCACGGCCAGCGCCTCGGCCTCGAAGTCCAACACGGAACTCGATACCGGCTACACCGCGTCCACGACCTACCGGGCGAGCCTGTCGGCCAACCAGACCCTCTTTGCCGGGGGGGCTGACCTCGGCGCGCTGCGCCGCGCCGAACTCCTCGCGCAGATCGCCGACCTCAATGCCCGGTCCGTCGCGGCCGCCGTCAGCGCCGACTTGCGCCAGGCCTTCGCCGCGCTGCTCTTCGCCCAGGACAACCTGGCCCTGACCGAGCGCATCGCGGCCCGGCGCCAAGACAACGTCCGCCTGGTAAGCATGCGTTTCGACGCCGGCCGCGAGAACAAGGGGTCGCTGCTCCGCAGCGAGGCCTTCCGGCGCCAGGCCCAGTTCCAGGCCGCGCAGGCGCGGCGCGGGCTGGCGGCGTCGCGCCGGCAACTGGCGGCCGTGTTGGGCCGCCCGGCGGCCGGAACGGCCCTCAGCGTCACGGGCGCCTGGGAGTCGGCGGCCCCGCCGCCGGCGCCGGACTTCGCCGCGGCCGCCCGGCAGACGCTCGACGCCCGGCAGGCGGACGCCCGCGCCCGGGCGGCGCGCGAAGGCCTGCGCGTGGCCCGCGGCGCGCTGTTCCCGACCTGGTCGGTGAACGCCTCGGTCGGCCGCTCGGACGACGAGAGTTTCTTCCCTGACCGCGACCAGTGGACGGTCGGCACGCTGCTGACCTATCCGCTCTTCAGCGGCGGCCGCGACCGCCAGGCCGTGCGCGGCGCCCAGGCCGCCGTGCGGGCGTCGGATGCCGCGCTGGACGAGGCGCGGCTCCGCGCCGCCGCCGCGCTCGAGGCGCGCTTCGCCGCCTGGGAAGATGCCGGCGAGCGGACCGCCGTGCAGGCCGAGTTCCTCGAGGCCGCCAGCGTGCGCGCCGAGATCGCCCGCGCCCAGTACCAGAACGGCCTGCTGTCGTTCGAGGACTGGGACCTGATCGAAAACGACCTGATCGACAAACAAACCGCCCTGCTCGCCAGCCGGCGCGACGCCGTCCTGGCACGGGCCGCCTGGGACCAGGCCATGGGAACGGCGGTGTTCCCGTGACGCGCGCGCCGCCCCGGCCGGAAGGACGCCTATGAAACGCCTGGCGATCGGACTGCTGGCGGCGGCCCTGGCGGCCGGCGCGGCCGCCGCCCTCTGGGCCTGGCACGCGCGCGCCTCCGCGCCGCCGCCGGCTTACCAGACCGTGCGCGTCGCGCGCGGCGACTTGCGCCTGTTCGTGCTGACGACCGGGACCGTCAAGCCCCAAAACCGCCTCGAGATCAAGCCGCCCGTTCCCGGCCGGGTCGAGCAGGCGCTGGTCCGCGAGGGCGACGCCGTGCGCAAGGGCCAGATCCTGGCCTGGATGAGTTCCAGCGAGCGGGCGGCGCTGCTCGACGCCGCGCGGGCGCGCGGGGCCACGGAGCTGGCCTACTGGGAAGCCCTCTACAAGCCGGCGCCGCTGGTCGCCCCGCTCGACGGCACGATCATCGCCCGCGCCATCGAGCCCGGCCAGGCCGTCACCGCCGCCGACATCCTCTACGTGCTCTCCGACCGGCTGATCGTCGAAGCCCAGGTGGACGAGACCGACATCGGGCAGGTGCGTCTCGAGCAGCCCGCCGCCATCGCCCTGGACGCCTATCCCGACACCGCCCTGTCCGGCCGCGTCAACCACATCGCCTTCGAGGCCAAGACCGTCAACAACGTCACCACCTACCTCGTGGACGTGCTGCCGGACGAAATCCCCCCCGTCATGCGCAGCGGGATGACCGCCAACCTGCGCATCCTCACGGCCGCCACCAATGGCGTGCTGCTGCTCCCCGCCGAGGCCGTCCAGGGCGGCGGCGCCGCGCCGGCGGTGCTGCAACCGGGCGACGGGCCGCGCGCGCCGCCGCGCGACACCCCGGTCACCCTCGGTTTGAACGACGGCAAGCACGTCGAGATCCGCGCCGGGCTCGCCGAGGGCGATCCCGTGCTGGTGCAGTCCGCCTTCGTGCTGGCGCCGCGCGACGCGGAGACCCCCCGCAACCCGTTCATGCCGCAGCGGCCGGGGCGCGGGATGCGGCGGTAGGGGAAGCATCTCCCCGCGGGCTTGCCGGTTTATTGTAGGCCGCGTGCCCGCACGCGGCGTGTGCTCATGCCGTTGCGTTGAGTATGATTCGCCTGACGGACATCCACAAGACCTACGCCATCGGCGAGGTGGCCGTGCACGCCCTGCAAGGCGTGTCGTTGGCCGTCGAGCCCGGCGAGTTCGTGGCCATCATGGGGCCCTCGGGCTCGGGCAAGTCCACCCTGCTGCACATCCTCGGGCTGCTCGACGTCCCCGACGCCGGGTCGTACCGCCTGCTCGGGCGCGAGGTGGCGCGCCTGGGCGACAACGACCTGGCGGCCCTGCGCAACGATGCGCTCGGGTTCGTCTTCCAGCACTTCAATCTCCTGGCGCGCACGACCGCCCTCGAAAACACGCTCCTGCCCCTGCTCTATTCGCCCGATCGCGGCGCGTCCCGCGAGGACCGGGCGCGCCGCCTGCTGGCCGAGGTCGGGCTCGGCGACCGCCTGCGCCACCGGCCGAACGAACTCTCGGGCGGCCAGCAGCAGCGCGTGGCCATCGCCCGCGCGCTGATCCGCGAGCCGCGGCTGCTGCTGGCCGACGAACCCACCGGCAACCTGGACTCGCGCGCGGCCGAGGACATCCTCGCCATTCTCGACGGCCTGAACCGGCGCGGGATCACCATCCTGATGGTGACCCATGAGCCGGACGTCGCCGCCCGCGCCCGGCGTATCCTGCGCATGCGGGACGGCCGCGTGCAATCGGACGAGCGCACCCCCGGCGGCGCCGTTCCAGGTGCTTCCGGACAGCCCACCCGCGACTACGGCTCGCCCGGAGGGCTCGCCCCACCGGCGCGCTCGGCGGGTGGGGCGACGCCTCCGGCGGAGCCGCCGGCCGCGCCGCGCGCGCGCGGCCGGCGCTCGGTGATCCGCGAACTGCCCCACGATTTCCGGCAGGCCTGGCGCGCCCTGATGGCCAACAAGGTGCGCACCGTGCTCTCGATGCTCGGCATCCTGATCGGGGTCACCGCCGTCATCGCCATGCTGGCGATCGGGGCCGGCGCCCGCAAGGCGATCGAGGCGCAACTGTCCTCGATGGGCTCGAACATGCTGGTCCTGCGGCCGGGCGCCCGGCGCATGGGCGGGGTGGCCCTCGAGGCCGGGGCCGTCACCCGTTTCACTCCGCAGGACGTCGCCGCCATCCGCGCCGCGATCCGCAACGTCGCCCGCGCCGGCGGCGTCGTCAACGGCCGCGGCCAGGTGGTCTACGGCAACCGCAACTGGAACACCCGCATCCAGGGCGTCGAGCCGCACCACGCCCTGATGCGGGCGGCCCAGCCGATCGCCGGCCGGTTCTTCACCGCCCAGGAAACCGCCCAGCGGGCGCGCGTCGCGGTCGTCGGGATGACGGTCGTCCGCCAGCTCTTTGGCGACGCCAACCCGCTCGGCGAATTCGTCAAAATCAACAAGATGAGCTTCCAGGTGATCGGGGTCCTGCCGGAGAAGGGGTCGGCCGGCTGGTTCGACCAGGACGACATCGTGCTCGTGCCCCTGCCCACGGCCATGTTCCGGCTGCTCGGCCGCGAGTTCCTCGACAGCGTGGACATCGAGGTGGCCTCGGCCGGCGCCATGGCCGACGTCCAGGAAGCCGTCCGCGCCCTGATCGTTCGCACGCGCCGCCTGCCGCCCTCCCAGGCCGAGTCCTTCGAGGTCCAAAACATGGCCGAGATGCAGGCGGCTTTCACGCAAACCAGCCGCACGATGGCCGCCCTGCTGGCCGCGATCGCCGCCGTCTCGCTGCTGGTCGGCGGCATCGGGATCATGAACATCATGCTGGTCTCGGTCACCGAACGCACCCGCGAGATCGGCGTCCGCAAGGCCGTCGGCGCGCGCCGGCGCGATATCCTCGCCCAGTTCCTCACGGAAGCCCTGGTCGTCAGCGTGCTCGGCGGCGGGCTGGGCATCGCCTTGGGCTGGGGTATCTCGCTGCTGGTATCGCGCCTGGCCGGCTGGACAACCCTCGTCACCGCGTCCTCGGTGCTGCTGGCGGTGGGATTCTCCGGCCTCGTGGGCATGGCCTTCGGGCTCTGGCCGGCCTTCAAGGCCGCCCGGCTCAACCCGATCGACGCCCTGCGCTACGAGTGAGCCGGCGCCGTTCAGAAGTTTGGGGACACTGCCCGGTGAGGGCACCGGGCCTACAACGCGTACCGACACCCCTCGAACAACCCTAAAGGCCGCGAGCCATACCGCGGCCTCGGCTTGTGACTTTCAGGGGCGCTTTCAAGGGGGCTCACAGGCCGTCGATCGGCTGGAAGACCCACGGTGCCGGGCGCAGCGCGCCGGCCAGGGCCGCGGCATCGCCCGGCAGCGCGCCCTTGAGGGTGGCGCGCTCCTCGCGCAGCGCGCACTCCAGGTCCATCCGGCGCACGAGCAGGCGGGCGAGCATGTCCTCCTTGAGCTCGAGCGTCAGGTCGCGCGCGGCGCCGCCGGGCGGGGCGTACAGCACGGCCTCGCGTTCCGGCGTCCAGACGCGCAGGGCCGCCGCCGCCAGCGCCGGCGGCGGCGTGTCGATCTTGCCGTAGTTCGCCGGCACGTCCAGCGGCTTGACGACCACGGCATTGGCGTTCTTCCAGCGGCCCGGCGTCGGCAGGTTGAATCCCTGGCAGGCGCGCGCGAGCAGGGCATCGCCGGTGGTGCTGACGGCCAGCGAGCCGCAGGCCGAGCGCGCCGCGGCGATCAGCCGCGCGGCCAGGTCGACGCGCCCGTCGCTGACGGCCAGTTCCTCGAGCGCGTCGCCGCGGCGGTTCTGCTGAACGATCGCGTAGCCCACGGCGCGGCCCTGCTCGAGCGCCACCCAGTAGGCCAGGCGTTGCCCGAGCGCCTCGGCCAGCGCGCCGCGCGCCGGCGACAGCGTCCGTTCCGTTCGGCGGACAAACCCGCCATACCCCGCATAACACGCGTCGAAAATCTGGCGCCAGCGGGCGGCGGCGGCGTAAAACTCCGACGCGCTCAGGGCGACCACCCCGGACACGGCCTGCGGCTCGCCGGCCGCCGGCGGCAGCAGGTAGCGCCGGGGATACGAGACGTCGTGAAAGCCGTTGGCCCGGTAAAAGCGGTACGGGCGCGCCGCCTCGCTGGTGCTGATGATCATCAGCAGGTCGCCCCGCCCCGCGAGAAACTGGGCGATGGCCTGCTGCATTCCCTGGCCAACGCCCTGGCCGCGGCAGGCCTCGGAGACCCCGACGCGGAACTGGACCCAGGCGTCCAGCGCCACGCCCGGCGCCACCTGGACCGGGCGCCGCACCATCGGAATCGCGCCCACCAGCCGGCCGCCGTCCTCCGCCACCGCCACGGTAAAATCGTCGTTCACCTCCCGCAGCAGGGCGAACTCCGCCGGCCCGACATGTCCCCCGGGGAAGACGGCGTCCAGCAGCGCGCTGACGGTCTCCAGTTCCTCCGGCCGGTATTCGCGATAGGTCAGGGTCATGGCAAGTGTCCTCGTTGGGCGCCGCAGGCGATGGTGCCCGCGGTGCAATCCCAAGGCCACTATGGCACGCCCCGGACGGGTTGGCGATCAAAATGCGAACGTGACAGCATCGTTGCTGGCCGTATATGTAAAGAACCGTTGGATGCACCACACGAGCGACACCGATAAGCACGCCCGGTGAGGGCAGCGGGCCTACACCGTCCGTGGGGCGCTCCGGGGTTGGCATCCAGCGGTGGCCGCCAGGCCTCACGCGGCGTTACCGGATGTGTTTGACACCCTGGCTTGGCCACCGCAAACAGCGCGCAACCGCCGTTTTTGAAGGTGGGCGCCGACCTCCGGGCGGCGCCGAATGTCAAGAAGCGTTAGACGCACCACACTAGCGCGGGGCATGATAGGCGGCGCAACTTTTATTGCGCCCCGCGTTACGTGCCGGTCTCAGGGGCGGGAAGGCCGCGGCGAAAAACGCGGCCTCACTTGGCGGCGCCGGCGGGCGGCACGGCCAGCAGGCGCGCGCCGCCGAGGTCGCCGAGGGCGGCCTTTTCGAGGTCGGTCCAGAGCGTCCCCGGCCCGGCGTGCAGGATGGTGACCGCCAGGCTGTCGGGCAGGCTGCTGGCGAATGTCCACAGGCTGTAGGCGTCGGGATCGCCGAAGGCCTTGGCCTTCAACTGCTGGCCGGCGGCCTTTTCGCCCTCGACTAACTGCACCACCTTGGCGGCGGCCTCGCCGAGCGCGCGGACCTTGATCGCCCGCATCCCGGCCGTGCCCTTCGCGATCTCGGCGACGCGCTTGGCGGCCTGGGCGCGGATCTCGGCCACCTGTTTCTCCTGGTCGGCCTTGATCCCGGCCTTGAGCTTCTCGGTCTCCTGGGTGACCTGCTCGCGCCGCTGCTCGATCAGCCCGAGTTCGGTGTTGAGCTCGGCCTGCTTGCGGGCGGTGTTCTGCATTTCCTTGTTGGTCAGGTCCTGTTCGACGGCGATGCTGGCCTGCTGGATCGGATCGAGGATCTGCATCGGCACCCCGACGTGCCGGATCAGGGCATTGTGGATCACGATCTGCTTGTCCTTGAGCGTCTGGGCCAGGGCGGCGGTGAGGTCGGTCTGGAACTTCTCGCGGCCTTCCCCGACGATGAAATCCCTGGCCCCGTAGGCCGAACCCTTCAGCCGCGAGACGGAGAGGATTTGCGGCAGGATGATCTTGTCCACCACCGCCGGCAGGTCGCCGTAGGCGCGGAAGACGGCGGCGATGGATTCCGGCAGCAACTCGAACTCGACGGTCATGTCCAGGCTGATGGTGAACCCATCCTTCGAGGGAAACTCGACGAACTGGTTGAGGGCGAAGGTTTGCGGCGCGTCCGCGGCGCGCGCGGGGGCCGGCTTGGCCTCGGCCTTGGACGACGGCGCGGCCGTCTTGCGCCGCAGGCCGGCCGCCATGGTCTGGGATTGCTCGAGATAGCCCGCGCGCTTCTCGCGCTGCTCGAGCAGGACGTTGCGCTGGAGCTCGTCGGCCGCCCGGGTCTGGGTGGCGATCTGGCGCTTGGCGATCACCTCGCTGCCCTTCTCCCCGAGCAGCGAGACCTGGTTGACGCCCACCTCGAGCACGTCCACGGTGAACTCCTTCGGGTTCACGTAGTAGAGGCCCGGCTGCAGGATGTCCTGGCGCACACCCTTCTGGTTGCGCGCGGCAAAGGCCCCCGCCGCCGGTTGCTCGCCGGAAAGCGAGGTCACGACCCCGACAAAACCGACCGGGATGCTGATGGCGTCGACGACGTCAATGCGGTAGCCCTGCGGGTTGAGCCGGTATTTCCCCGGGCCGAGCACCTGGCGCCAGATGCCCTTCTGCCCCGGCGCCGCCAAGAACTCGCCGGGCGGCAGATCGTCGCCGACCTTGGCGGTGACGATCCCGATCTTGCCGGGCGGAATGACCGTCACCGGCAGGACCTCCCAGGCGTAGAGGAACGGGTTGCGGAAATGGCGGCCTTCGCCGAGGACGTCTTCCTGGACGCCCTTCTGACCGGGTCGCGCCAGGATCTGGCCGGGCGCCAGGGGCGTTCCGGTCTTGGCGACGATCACCGCCAGGTGATCGGGCGGCACGTAGAAGCGGCAGACTCCCCATTGCCAGAGACCCCAAGCCAGCAGGCAGAGTCCCAGTCCGACCCCGATCGCAGGAGCGGCGGATTTCATCGGGCACCTCCTTCCGGACGGGCGGGGAGGAGCGGCCGGAAAAGGCCCCCTAATCCGTCGGGCTGGTCGCCGGCGATCACGGCGCGCAGGCGCGGCGCCAGGCGCTGGTAGAAGACGTAGCGGGCGTATTGCAGGCCGCTGCCAAAGGCCCGCGCCTGCGCCCCGAATACATCGGCCTGGGCCTGGTTGTCGAGCCGGACGACGTCGCGCTCGGCCCCCGCCTGCAGCAGGCGCGCCTCGGCCTGGAAGACCGCCGCCTCGCTCTCGAGCCGGGCGACCTCGAGGTCCTGCTGGGCGGCCACGGTGCGCACTTCCTGCTCCTGCTGGGCTTCGATCACCGCCCGGATGCGCACGGTCTCGGCCGCGACCTTCTCGCGGTTCTGGACGGCCAGGGTTTCCTGGCGGGTCAGTTCGGCCTTCGAGCGCGCCTGCGCGATCTGCTGCTCGAACTTGCGCGCGTTCTGCACGGCGACCTCGCGGTCGCGGATGATGCTGGCAATGGCCTCCGGCACGATGATGTTGCGGATCAGCACGGACTTGACGGCCACGCCCCATTCCTCGCAGGTCTGGCGCAGGTGGGCTTCGAGGTTGTCCTGAAACTGCCGCCGGGTCTCGCCGCCAATGTAGTTGATGGCCGGCTTCTTGCTGCCCTCGAGGCGGCTGAACCCGCGCGCCCGCGGCATGATCACCTTGAGCACGATGTCCTCCATGTCCCCCACGCGATGCGTCAGCAGCGCCGCCCGGTCGCGCGCCAGGGCGAACTCGATCGTGCCCTCGACATTGACGGTGAACCCGTCCATCGTCAGGAACGCGATGGCGTCCTCGCCGCTCAACTCGAAGCGCTGGCTCTGCAGGTTGACCTCGACCACCGTGAAAAGGTAGGGATTGAGGTAGTAGGTTCCCGGGTCGAGCACCTCGGGCAGCACGCCCTTCATATCCTTGTCCACCAGGAACTGGTTGCGCTTGTCCGGCGGCAGGTCGGTCCGCAGGGGATCGAGCCCGATCTGCGAGTTCACCACGCCCACGCAGCCCGCCCGGATGGTGATGGCGTCGAACTGGCCGACCTGGTAGGCATAGGGGTTGAGGCGATATTTGCCCGGCCGCAGCACCTCGGCCAGGATGCCCTTGGTGCCCTCCCCGGCGATGATCTTGTCGGGCGGCAGGCCGGCGCCGTGGAGGCGGGTTAGAACCCCGACCTTGCCGGCGGGGATGTCGGTGATGGGGTGGATTTCCCAGCCCCAGACATAGGGGTTGCGGAAATAGCGGCCTTCGGCCAGGACTTCGAGGCGAATGCCTTTCTGGGCCTCGTTGGTCGCCAGGATCTGGCCGGACGGCAGGTCCTTCCCGGTCTTGCGCAGCAGGACCGCCAACTGGCCCGACCCGGGCTCGATCCGGCAAAACGTCCAAAACCAGAGCGGCGCCAGCACGGCCAGAAGCACCAGCGCCAGCACGCCGCGCGACGCCGCCGTCCAGTACCCCGCCTGCCCGCCCCAGCCCCGGCGCCGCCGATCCGCCGCCGCTTCCGGCCTGCTGGCCGACGCTTGCTTCACGGCATGGTCCATCGGATTCCTTTCCACGCCGCCGGCGGCGCGAATGCGGTTGACGACTCCCGAACCGGCGGGGTAAGGTTAGCCGATGAACGGATCGCTGGCAAGGCGAATCCGCTGGCGGCTGGCTGCCGTCTGCGCGGCATTCGTGCTGGGCGCCGCGGGCGCCGGCGCGGCCTTGTATTACCGGCTGCACGCCTACGACGGGCTGATCGCCGATACCGCCCGGCGCCACGCGATCGACCCCGCCATAATCCGGGCCGTCATCTGGCGCGAAAGCCGGTTTTCTCCGCGCCGCGTGGGACGCCGCGGGGAAATCGGCCTGATGCAGGTTACCGAGACCGCCGCCCGCGAGTGGGCCGCCGCCACGCGGCGCCCGGCATTCGCCACGCGCGACCTGTTCGACCCGGCCGTCAACCTCGAGGCCGGGACCTGGTACCTGCGGCGCGCCCTGGCCTTCTGGGAGGCCAAGGTCAACCCCTTGCCCTACGCCCTGGCGGAATACAACGCCGGCCGCTCCAACGCCCTGCGCTGGGCGGCCGATGACCGCAACGACCCCAACGTCTTCTGGGAGGCCATCACCTACCCTGCCACGCGCAGCTACGTCCGCGCGATCCTCGGCCGCGTCCGGCGTTGAACGGCGCCGTCCGGGGTCTCCGTTCCCCATGCCGTGGGGCGAGATCGCGCATGGCCCGGAGCGCGGGCGTCCCGCCCGCCGTCCAGGCTCTCTACGCAGCATCCCTGTTTTCTTGGTGTGCGGCCGGGGCGCCACCGGTGCGTCCGCTTCCGGCGGACGATCCCTGGCCACGATCGCGGATCATGATCGCCGCCGGTGAGGACCCGCCAGCTGGCGGGCAAGCCATCGGCGGCCGGTGGCGGCCGGCGTCCCTGCCGGCCGTGATGGCGCGGCGACACCAGCCCGCGCGGCCGGGATGCCATCAGGCCGGCTCCGGCAGCGCGTCCGGCGCGGCGCGGGGCTCGGTCGCCGCGGCGAACTGCAGGTCGTACAGACGGCGGTAGAGGCCGTTGTGCGCCAGCAGGTCCTCGTGCCGGCCTTCCTCCGCCAGGCGGCCGTGTTCCAGCACGAGAATCCGGTCGCTGTGCACCACGGTCGCCAGCCGGTGGGCAATCACGAATACGGTGCGGCCCTCCATCAGCGCCTCCAGCGCCGCCTGCACCAGCCGCTCCGACTCCGCGTCCAGCGAACTGGTGGCCTCGTCCAGGATCAGGATCGGCGGGTCCCGCAGGATCGCCCGCGCAATCGCCAGGCGCTGCCCCTGCCCGCCCGAGAGACGCGTCCCGCGCTCGCCGATCACCGTGTCGTAGCCCTCCGGCATCTGCCGGATGAAACTGTCGGCGTGCGCCCGCCGCGCCGCTTCCGCGATCGCCGCCCGCGAGGCGTCCGCCTGCCCGTAGGCGATGTTGGCCGCCACGGTGTCGTTGAACAGGATCGTCTCCTGGGTCACGATCCCGATCCGCCGCCGCAGCGCGGCCAGCGCCAGCGCGCGGACGTCGGCCCCGTTGATCGCCACGCGGCCGCCGGTGACGTCGTAAAACCGCGGGATCAGGTTGACCAGCGTGGTCTTGCCGGCGCCGGACCCGCCGACAATCGCCACCCGTTCCCCGGCGCGCGCCACGAAGCTAATGTCCTGCAGCACCGGGCGCCGGTCGTAGGCGAAGCTGACGTTCTCGAAGGCCACGCGCGCGATCGGCCCGTCGAGCGGCCGCGCGTCCGGCGCCTCGCGGATCGTCACCGGGGTGTCCAGCAGCTCGAAAATGCGGTCGGCCGAGGCCGAGGTCTGCTGGACGTGCAGGTGGATCTTGCTGAGTTTCTTGACCGGCTCGTAAAGCGCCATCATGGCGATGGCGAAGGTGATGAAGTCCTCGGCCGGCATCCGCACCCAGCGCGCGTAGAGCAGGACGCATACCAGCCCGATCACGGACAGCAGCACGATGATCGGCTCGATCAGCGCCTTGTCGCGGGTCACCCGCATCACCCGGTTGAAGAACAGGCGGCACTGCTCGGCGAAGCGCCCGGTCTCGTAGGCCTCCATGCCGAAGGCCTTGACAATGCGAATGCCCCCGAGCGCCTCCTGCATCATCGAGACCAGGGCCGCCAGGCGCTCCTGCCCGTGCCGCGCGTAGCGCCGCACCCGCCGCCCGAACAGCGCGACCGGCACGATGCAGACCGGGAACAGCACCAGGCTCACCAGCGCCAGCCGGTAGTCCAGCCAGAAGAGGAACCCCACCGCCCCCACGAACACGAAGGGCTCCTTGACGAGGTCCCCCAGCACCACCGAGACCGCGCGCTCGATCATCATCGTGTCGTTGATCGTGCGCGAGATCAGTTCCCCGGTGCGGCTGCGCGAGAAGAAACGCAGCGACAGGTTCTGGAGATGGGCAAAGGTCTCCAGCCGCAGGTCCATCACCACCCGGTTGCCGACCCACTGGATGAAATAGTCGCTCAAAAACTGGCCGACGCTGCGGGCGGCCGCCAGCACCGGCAGCACCAGCGCCACCAGGAACACCCGCGAGAGCGGCGCCGACTGGAAGACCTGGCGCAACACCTCGCGCGCGCCCACCAGCAGGCCGGTCATCGACCCGGCAAACAGCACGCCGCAGACGCTGCCCACCGCCAGCCGCGCCAGGTACGGACGCGCGTAGCGCACCAGGCGTCCGTAGGCCGCCCAGTCGCGCCGCCAACGCCGTTCTGCCGCCGCGATCGTCATGATCCCTTCCCCCCGCCCGCCGGTCGCGCGCCGCGCGTCGGCGTTCACGCTTTTAGATGGCGCTCGGCCTCGATCGCCGCCATGCAGCCCGAGCCGGCCGCCGTTACGGCCTGGCGGTAGACGTGGTCCTGGGCGTCGCCGGCGGCGAAGACGCCCGGCGCCGACGTGCGGGCGCCGGTGGCGACGAGGTAGCCCTTGTCGTCGAGCGCCACCTGGCCGGCGAACGCCGCCGTGTTCGGCCGGTGCCCGATGGCCACGAACAGGCCGTCCACCGCCCGCTCGCTCGCGGCCCCGGTCCGCACGTCGCGCAGCCGCAGCCCGGTCACCTCGCCGCGCTCGACGTCGAGCACCTCGGTCACCACGGTGTCCCAGAGAATCGCGATCTTGGGATGCTCCCGGACGCGCTCGGCCATGATGCGCGAGGCGCGGAACTCGCGGCGCCGGTGGACCACCAGCACCCGCGCGGCGAAGCGCGTCAGGAACAGGGCGTCCTCCATCGCCGTGTCGCCGCCCCCGACCACCGCCACGGTCTTGCCGCGGTACAGCGCGCCGTCGCAGGTGGCGCAGCCGGACACGCCCCGCCCGATCAGGCGCCGCTCGGATTCCAGTCCGAGATAGATCGCGCTGGCCCCCGGCGCCAGGATCACCGCCCGCGCCTCCACCCGGCTGCCATCGTCCAACGCCAGCCGCAGCGGCGCCGACCCGAACTCCGCCGCCACCACTGTCCCCGCCCGCATCCGGGCGCCGAACCGTTCGGCCTGTCCCCGCAGGCGGGCCATCAGCTCGGTTCCGTCCACGCCCTCGGGAAAGCCCGGAAAGTTTTCGACGGTCGTGGTCGTCGTCAACTGCCCGCCCGGCGCGGGCCCCTCGATCACCAGCGGCCGCAGGTCGGCCCGCGCGGCGTAAATCGCCGCCGTGCAGCCGGCCGGACCGGACCCGACAATCGCCACGTTCTCGATCATGTCCATCGCCCTTTCGCCCGATGCGCGCCGGGAGGCACTATAGGCCAAGCTCGGCCGCGCCCGCAATCCCGGAAATTGTAACCGCGCCGCGCCGGCACGCCACTATACCGGCAACCGCTACGCCGCAACCCCGACCATGGGAGGATGCCATGCGCAACGCCAGATGTCTGATGACGGCCGCGGCCGCAACCCTGCTCGGCGCCGGCCTGGCCATGGCCGATCCGCCGGCCGGCGACCCGCCCGGCCGCGGCCGACGCGGCGGCCCGGGCGGCGCCGCGTGGGCCGGCGCGCGCCTCGAATCGCTGAACCTCAGCGCCGACCAGAAGGAACAGATTCGAATTCTGCAGCAGCAGAACCGCGAGGCCATCGCGGCCGCCCTGGCCCGCCAGCGCGAGGCCCGCGAGGCCGTCGAAGCCCAGGTGCAGGCCGCCGTGTTCAACGAGCAGGCCCTGCGCGAGGCCTGCCGCAAGGCGGCCGCCGCCCACGAGGAGGTCGCCGTGCTGCGCGCCCGGCAGGCCAGTCAGATGCGCGCCCTGCTCACGGCCGACCAGCAGGCGGCGTTCGACAAGCAGCGCGCCGATACCCGCGGCCGGATGCGCGACCGAATGGCCCCATGGCGCGACCGGGCCGCCGAGCGGCGCGAGCCGAACGCGCCAAAGACCACCGATTGATCGCCGGACCGGGCGCGGGCCCGCCGCCGGGCCCGCGCCGGAGTTCGGGAGGCCGACGCTGCACGGCGCCGCGTCGGCCAAGCGCGCGGCCGTGGCGCGAGCAGGCACGCATGCCGCTTGGCGCGACGTTGACGATGGACTTGCCGCTTGTTTTCGGCGCCTCAGCGGCGCTACGATGGGATGCGGAACTTTTGCGGCACGGCGCCCCGCCGCCGCGGGAACGACCGGCTGATGACAGCGGATGGCGCCCCATGACGCACCCCGCGGGCACGCGCGCCGAGGACCAGGAGACGATCGCCCGCGTCCGGGCCGGCGACCTCAACGCCTTCGAGACACTGCTGACCCGCTACCGCGCCTGGGTGATGGCGATCGTGCTCCGGCACGTGCCGCCGGACCGCGCCGGGGAACTGGCGCAGACGGTGTTCGTCGAGGCCTATCGGGGGTTGCCCGGGTACCGCGGCCACGCCGAGTTCCGGCACTGGCTGGCCGGCATCGCCGTGCGCCAGTGCCGCGGGTTCTGGCGCCGCGAGGGGCGCCAGCCGACCAGCCGCCCGCTCGGCAGCCTCGACGGCGAGGCGCGCGACTGGCTCGAGCGCGCCTGGGCGGACGCCGCCCGCGAGGCCTTCGCGCGCGAAACCGATCGCCGCGCCGCCCGCGAGGTGCTTGCCTGGGCGCTCGACCGGCTGCCCGCCGACGACCGCATGCTGGTGACGCTGCTGCACCTCGAGGAACGGTCGGTGCACGAGACGGCCCGCCTGACCGGCTGGAGCCCGGTCAATGTCAAGGTCCGCGCCTTTCGCGCGCGGCAGCGGCTGCGACGGCTGATCGGCCAACTGGTCCGGCAGGAGGAAACACCCCATGAAGACCCGTGATCCCGCCCGGCGCATCCTGCAAGCCCTCTGGTCGGCCGGCCGTGACATGCCGGCCGCTCCGCCGGAAGCGCCGCCGGGCTGGACGGACAGCGTGATGGCCGAAATCCGGCGGATCGGACCGCTGCCGGCGGCCCCCGCCGCCGCCCGCCCGGCCCCTCCGCTGGCCTGGACCTGGGCCACGGCCGCCGCCGCCTGCCTGGTCGTCGGGCTCGCCTGGGCACTGCTGGCGCGCTCGATCCCGGACGAGTCGCTGGCGGAACTCTGGCTCGAGGACCCGTCCCGCTTCACGCTGGAGGAAGCGTTGTTCCCGATCTGACCCCATCCAGGAGACGCCATGAACCGATGGTTGACCGTGTTCCGTTGGGCGCTGGTGTTCGCGGCGGGAATGCTGGCGGGGGTGGTGCTCAGCCAGGCCTATGTGCGCCAGCGGATCGCCCGCTTCGTGCCGCGTCACCCGGCTATCGAGCGCCCGCTCTTCGGCGCCTACATCGCCCGAGAACTCCACCTGACGCCGGACCAGCAAGCGGCCATCGAGCCGATTCTCGAGGCCCGCTTCCGGGAACTGGAGGCCCTCCGCGCCCAGCACCTGCCGGCCATGCGCGCCGTGTTCCAGCAACTAGCCGCCGAGATCAACCCCCACTTGACGCCCGACCAGCGCGACGCCCTCGACCGCCTCATGGAACGCGCGCGGCGCCGCGGCGGGCATCCGCCGGCGCGCCCGGGGATGCCCGGGCGGCGCGTCCGCGACCCGCAGGAGACCGGGCCGGCGCGGATTCCGCCCGCGCCCCCGCCGTAAGCCCGGCGGGCCGGCCGTCAGACGCGCGCCGCCCGCAGGACGGCATGCAACAGGCGGTCGACAAGACGCCGGCGGCGGGTGCCGGGCGGCAGGAGGCGGTCGGCGCGCCGCGCCATGGCCTGGGCCATCCGCCAACTGCGGCTGGCGCGCATGCCGGCGATCACGCGGCCCAACTGCGCGATGGCCGCATCCTGCCGCTGTACGACTTCCTGATATCTCGTTTGTTGCTGCTGCAAGGCCGCCTTGTGCGCGTCGATCGCCGCGGCATAGTCCCGCACCACCTGGCGCTGCTTCTCGATGGTCTCGATCAGCGACGGTACGGCGTGCGCGTATTTCACGTAGCGGTCCTTGAACCGGAAACAGCGCTCGCGCCCGAACACGTATGCCTGGAACGCCTCGTCCATCGCGCGGCAACGCTCCGCCGCCGCCGGCGCCAGGCCCAGCCGCCCGCCCAAGTCCACCCGCGGCATCCAGGATTCCAGGTCGAATGGCTTGTACGTCTCGTAAAAATAAAACAGGCTGCGGTACAGCATGAGGGACGCCGGCAAACACCCCTCGAACACCCATTCCTGGTCGATCAGCACGTAACGGCCGTCCGCCACCACGATATTTTCGACGGTCAGGTCGGCCAGCGCCGGCGTCAGCAACGCCCCCAGCCCGGCCAGGTCGCCCGGCCCGGTCAACCCGAACACCTGCCGCAACTCCTCGGTGATCAGAGGCTCCAGAGTCGTGGCAAAAGCATGGCCGAGCAGGCCGGCATAATCGCGCCAGCCGCCGACAAAGGCCTCCGCGTCGCGCCGGAAAAAGGCCTCCGCCAGGCGCTGCGCCAGTGTCGGCCCCTCGACCCACGCGAACTCCAGCGCGCCGTCGGCCCGCTCGGTCATCGCCGGCAACCCGACGCGCGCCTCGCGCACCGCCTGGCGGATGACCGGTGCGAACGCCGCCATGCGGCGCAGGTGCGCCCGGGCCTCGGCATGCAGGGCCGCCTTGCGCGCGACGCGGCGCCCGCCGTCCGACCAGCAGGTGGTCTCGACCTGGAACGGCGGCCGGCGGTGACGGTTGTAACGGGCATAGTCCAAGCGCATGGCGGGCAGTATAGCAGGTCGCCGGCAAAAGCCTAGCCGTTCGGTGACCCCCCGAGTTGCGGGAGTTGCGCTTGCCCGCGGTCACTCCCGGCGCGATCCGTGCACGGGAACGGCTCAGCGTCATGCGCGCCGTAGCGGCGGCTTGACGCGCCGCGTAGGCGGGAGCTTCGCCCTCCACGTGGAGTTGTCAAGGAACGCCTGCACGCTGACCGACGGGAGGACGTGGAGGGCGAGGCTTTGCCGAGCCGTGGCGCCTGACGGGGCAACAGGGGCAGGCGCAACTCCCGCGGTTTTGGGGTGTTAGGCCCACCTTGACACCCCATCATGGATCTTTTACTATGCCAACAACTTCGCATCCGACGAGTTGTCAGGAGACACCTCCCCATCATCTAAATCCCGCTCGGAATCCATCCCATGAACCTTCGCTCGATCCCCGCCCGTCTGGCGCGCCGCTTTGGCGGCCGCGGCGCCGCCCCGGCCGCCGCGACGCCGGCCCGCCAGTTCTACAAAACCGTCTGGACGTCCCTATCCGAGACCGAGAGTTCGGCCCGCATCTGGGTCCAGGGCAGCGACAGCGACGCCCTGCTGGTCGAGTCGATCGCCTCGACCATCGCGCGGCTGAAACAGACCGTGGGCATCCAGCCGACCGATGACATCCTCGAGATCGGCTGCGGCGTGGGCCGGCTAGGCAAGGGGCTCTGCCCGCTGTGCAAGAGCTGGACCGGCTGCGACGTCTCGCCCAACATGCTGCGGCATACGCTCAAGTACCTGAAGGAGTTTGACAATGTCCGGGTGGCGGAGGTCTCCGGGTACGATCTCCAGCCGGTGGCGGACGCCTCGATGGACCTGGTCTACTGCACGGTGGTCTTCATGCACCTGTCGGAGTGGGACCGCTACAACTACATCGAGGACGCCCGCCGCGTGCTGCGGCCGGGCGGCCGGCTTTACGTGGACAACATTTCGCTGACCACCGGTTACGGCTGGAAGTTCTTCCAGGAGTCGCGCGCCATCCCGCCGGCGCAGCGCCCGCCGCAGATCGGCTCGACATCGACGCCCCAGGAGTTCGAGGTCTATCTGCAGAAGGCCGGCTACCGCGACATCCGTGTCGCCGTCTACGACGACGCCTGGGTGGTGGGCACGGCTCGGAAATGAAAGGAGATCACCTATGATGTGATCCGCCCGACGAGCGCCGCGCGCGACGCTCTACAGCACGCCTGCTGCTGCCCCGTCGCGCAACCATTCGCGTCACGAGCCATGCCAAATCCGGAAGGGAATACGATGAATAGAAGGTTTGGACTGCTTCCCCTGGGAGCGGCGTTGTTGGGCTGCCTGGCCCTCCTCACGGAGAGCCGCGCGTTGATGGTCGAAATCAGCATCGCGGACCTCGTGCGGCAATCGAGCGCCATCGTCATCGGACACGTTCAGAAAACAGAGTCCTTTTGGCGCGACGGACGCATTTACACCCACGCCACCATCGCCCGCAAGGAAAGCCTCCTGGGATTGCCGGACAACGCGACCTTCGTGGTCGAAGTGCCGGGCGGCGAGGTCGGCGAAATCGGATTGAAGGTGTCCGACATGCCCGCCTTCGCGCCGGGCATGGAGGTGTTCCTGTTTCTTCGCGGCACGGACCGCCACGTGCCATCCCCGGCGTCATCCATCGGCTTGCCCGTCTGTTCGGTCGTCGGCCAGGCGCAAGGCCAGTATATCATCAGTTCGAGCGGCACGGTGCGTCGACCCGCATGCGCGCTGCTGAATGCCAAGACCCCCGCCGGCGACGAGGTGCCGGTGGCGGCGCTCATCGCCACCGTGCGGACCCTGCTGTCTGCCAACCGCAAATAATTTTCCTCGCATAGCTTGGAGGTCTTGACATGAACTGTTCGCGCCGCCGCCTGCACAAGTTCTCCTTGGGCGCGTTGCTCTGCGCCCTCGCCCTGCTCTCGACGCCATTCCGGGCATCCGCCTACTCGCTGCGCTACTCGTATGGGCTCCCCTTGCGCTGGGCCTATGCCGGGAACAAGGTGGTCTGGTATAAACTCAACACCGCTTACGGGCCTTCCGAGACGCTCTCCGCCATCGCCGGCGGCATGTCCGCCTGGAACAATGTCGCGGGCGCCGCCTTGGCGTTCGGGGTCAACGCCTATTCGTCGGCTCACCAATGGGGCGTCTGTGACGGCGTCAATCTGATTGATTTCTATCCGATGGACTCGGAGTCCGTGATCGCCGCCAATAGCATCTGGTATTATACGCGCAGCGCCGCGATCATTGATTCGGACATTCGATTCAATCTCCGGCAGCCGTTTTCGACGGCGGGCGCTTCCGGGGCATTTGATCTCCAAACCATCGCGACGCACGAATTGGGCCATGCCCTGATGTTGGATGATTTGTATGGGTATTCCGATTCCGACAAAATGATGTATGGATATGGGTCCCGAGGCCAACTCAAGCGGCAACTCCACAATGACGACAAAGACGGGATCGTGTTCTTATATCTTTCGACCTACGTCAACTATGCCTGCCTCTATGCCTATTACGCGGATTGTTACGCGGCCGCCGCGAACAACGGGCAGGGCAATGCCTACTGGGCCGCGCAATACAGCAAGGCCGCCTACTATTGGGCCAACCGGGCATTGAGCACCCGGGATGCGGCCTGCTCGTATTACGCCTGGCTGTGCGCCTATTACGCCGCCCTGCATGCCCGCGCGGCACACGGCGAAACCAGCAACGTATATTCGTATTACGCCTGGTATTTTGGGCAGTTCGCGGCCGCTTATGCGTACGCGGACTATCAGGGATATTGAGGGGGTCCGGCAGCGTTGCGCGCCGATCCTTCCGAACGGATCGGCGCGCCGCGGCACCCGGACCGGGTGACCTTGAGGCTGCCGGCAGGCGGTTGGGCAACGAAGGCGTTTTGATAGAAACCCGGAGACCCGCGAGGGCTTCATGATCATGCCGTTTGCCCGCTGGGCCGTTCGATGGCGCGGCTGGCGGGATCTCCGCGCCGCCGGACTTTCGCGGGCGACGGTCGCCGCGATGTATCTGCGCGGCGACGGCCTCGAGATCGGGGCGCTGCACGCGCCCCTGCCCGTGCCGCCGGGCGCGCGGGTCAAGTACCTCGACCGGTTCACGACCGAAGACCTGCGGACCCATTACCCGACGCTGCGCCAGTTCTGGCTAGTGCCGGTGGACCTCGTGGACGACGGCGAAACGCTCGGCACGATCCCGGACGCATCTCAGGACTTCGTGATCGCCAACCACTTCCTCGAGCACTGCGAGAACCCGCTCGAGGCACTCGAGAACATGGTGCGCGTCCTCAAGCCGGGCGGCATCCTCTACCTGGCGGTCCCCGACAAGCGGCATTGCTTCGACCGCGACCGGGCCGTGACTCCGTTGGCGCACCTCGTGCGGGATTACGTCGAGGGGCCGGACGGCACGCGCCACGCGGCCTTCGAGGACTATGTGCGGCATGTCGAGGGATTACGGGACCCCGCCGCCCTCGAGCGCCGGATCGCCGAATGCCTGGCGACGCGCTACTCGATCCATGTCCACGTCTGGACCGACACGGAAATCCTCGAACTGGCCGCCTTCCTGCGTCACGTGCTGGCGTTGCCGTTGACCACCGAACTGGTCTGGCACCCCGAGGCGGAAACCGTCCTGATCCTGCGGAAAACAGCGCCGTCGCGCGCCGATGCCGCCGCCCTCCGGTCGGCCGCCGCGTCCTGGCTGCACCCCGCAACGGCGGCGGGCGCCCCCGGCAGCCCGCCGCCGCCGCCCGGCGCGCCCGATGCTGCCGTGGGCGCCGGCCCGCAGGAGCGCCTCCTGGCCTGCCAGCGCGAGATCACCCGGCTCACCGAGCAGGCCGCCGCCTTGCGGGCGGAAGCCTCGCAGCGCAACGCGCTGATCGCCCGCCTGGACCAGGCCCTGCGGGATCTGCAGGCGCCGCCCGCAAGCACCGCGGCGCCGGCAAGCACCGCGGCGCCCGCGCCCTTGCCCGCCCGGCCATGTCGCCTGCGCCGGCTTGCCGGGCGGCTGCTTGGCCGCGGACCAACGCCGACGTCCTAGCCACGCGTGCCACCACGCCTCAAGACAGGGGCTGACGTGTTGCGGCTTACGGGCGCAGCGATGGACGCGATAGCGCGCAAGCGTTCCGTCGGGATGCGGTGTTGCCGCAGGCAACGACCGTAAGGCTTCCGTGACGCGGGGGTGGATACCAGGACAGTTCGCGGGGACCCAGCCTGCGCTCGTTGAGCTACGGCGCGCAGGCTGCCGAGCCGCACCCCCGTGTCACTGAAAAGCTGTGAAATAATCGCCCGGTGTGGGCACCGGGCCTACAACAAGGAGCGAAACGTCCAGGAAAACTGTAAGCCGCGTGCCCCACCTGAGGCGGGCAAGCCGCACGCGGCGTCCAGATTTGTCACACCTTCTGAGGCAGTACCACCCAAAACTGCGGGAGTTGCGCCTGCCCCTGTTGCCCAGTCAGGCGCCAGACCGTGCGCCTGCGGCTCGGCAAAGCCTCGCCCTCCACGTCCTCCCGTCGGTCAGCGTGCAGGCGTT
>CAZEVX010000025.1:0-289 GCA_964515705.1 uncultured Verrucomicrobiota bacterium
GTCCGATCGTATTATCAACGGTGTGCAGTCAGTCGGGAGAACCGCGGCCACACGAGCGAGGACGTCATGTATACGGCATCGGACCTGCGCAAGGGATTGCGCGTCGAAATTGACGGTGTGCCCTTTATCATCACCGATTTCAATTTCACCAAGCCGGGCAAGGGGGCCTCGATCTACAACTGCCGGCTGAAAAACCTGATTACCGGGGCGACCCTTTCGCGAAGCTACCGCTCCAACGACGTGTTCGACGAGCCCAAGCTCGAAGAGCACAAGATGCGCTATTCCTACA
>CAZEVX010000025.1:299-21500 GCA_964515705.1 uncultured Verrucomicrobiota bacterium
GACGGCGATGAATACGTCTTCATCGACAAGAACTTTGAGCAACTGAGCGTCCCGGCCGGCGTCCTGGATGTCAATCGGTTCTTCCTGGCCGAGGACATCGAGGTCGAGATCCTGGTCCACAACGGGCGGCCGATCGGGGTCGAACTGCCGACCTTTGTCGAAAAAACCATCGTCGAGACCGAGCCCGGCGCCCGCGGCAACACGGCCACCAACGTCACCAAGCCGGCCAAGATCGAAGGCGGTTACGAGATCCAGGTGCCGCTATTCATCAACCAGGGCGACGTGATCCGGATCGATACCCGCACGGGCGGGTACAGCGACCGCGTGCGCACGGCGTGAGATCCGCGGCGTCATGGGCCGGCTTCCGGGAGATGTTGGCCCTGCGGGCGCGCGTGCGGCGCGCGATCCGGGAGTTCTTCGACGCGCGCGGCTTCCTCGAGGTGGAAACCCCCGTGCGGATCCCGGCCCCGGCCCTCGAACGGCACATTGACGCCGTGCCCTCCGGCGCGGCCTGGCTGCGGACCTCGCCCGAGCTCCACATGAAGCGGCTACTGGCCGCCGGCTGCGAGCGCATCTACCAGATGGGACCTTGTTTCCGCGCCGGCGAGCGCGGCGACCGGCACCACCCGGAGTTCACGCTGCTGGAGTGGTACCGCGCGGGGGCCGGCTACCTGGATCTTCTGGCGGACACCCGGGAACTCCTGGCCGCCGTGGCGGTGGCGGCCATCGGCCGCGCGGCGATCGCGACGCGCGCCGGGCGCCTGGCCCTGGCCGCCGCCTGGGAGGCGATCACCGTCAGCGCGGCCTTCCGCCGGTGGGCGGGCTGGGACCCCGTGGCGGCGTTCGACGAGCAGCGATTCGAAGCGGACCTGGTGGCGAAGGTCGAGCCGCGGCTCCCGACCGACCGCCCGGCGGTGCTGATGGACTATCCCGCCGCGGCGGCGGCCCTGGCGCGGCGCAAACCGGACGATCCGCGCGTTGCCGAGCGCTGGGAACTGTACCTCGGCGGCCTGGAACTGGCCAATGCCTTCAGCGAACTGACCGATGCCGTCGAGCAACGAGCGCGCTTCGAGGCCTGCGCCGCCGCACGGCGCGCCGCCGGCCTGCCGGTCTACCCGCTCGACGAGGCGTTTCTCGCGGCGCTTGCCGCGGAAATGCCGCCCTCGGCCGGCATCGCCCTCGGGATTGACCGCCTGGTGATGCTCCTGGCGGGCGCGGCCACGTTTGACGAGGTCCTGCCCTTCCGCGACTGAGCGTGCGGCGGCCCGGCGCGCGTCAGGCGGACGCCGCGCCGGTCCCGTGGCGCCGGCCGATCAGCGCCAGGCCGGCCAGCACGATGCCGACGCCGAGAAGGTTGGTCCAGCGCAGGCGTTCGCCCAGGAGGCCCCAGGCGAGCAGGATCGTGAAGGCCGGCGTGAGATACTGCAGGGCGCTCAACAGCGTCAGGTCGATCCGCCGCAGCGCCTCGTACCAGGCGAAGAACGCCAGGCCGGTTGGGAACAGCGCCAGATACAGCACCAGGCCCCAGGCGGCCGGACCCCGCGGCCAGATACGCGCGCCGGGCGCCAGCGCCCAGACGGCGGCCAGTTCGAGGGCGCCGAGGGTCATGACCCAGGTGGTCGCCGCGTAGCCGCCGAACTGGCGGGTGATGCCCTTGCTGAAGGCCGAGTAGATCGCCCAGCAGAGGGACGCCGCCAACACCAGGAGGTCTCCGGCGTTGTGGCGCCACTCGTAGTGCCAGCCGTCCGGCGTGATTGCGCCCACCACCAGCAGTGCTCCCAACAGGCCGATTCCGACGCCCGCCAGGTTCAGCCAGGAGAACCGCTCGCCCACCAGCAGGCCGAGCCCCAGCAGGAAGACGGGCGAGAGCTGCATGATCAAGGAACTGTTGACGGCCGTTGTGCGTGCCTGGCCGAAAAACAGGAGCACGCTCATGCCGCCGATGCCGAAACAGGCCAGCCAGGCCATCCGCCCGAGCGCGCCGGCTCGCGGGCGCGCCAGCCCGCGCGGATCGGTCGCCAGCCCGAAGATCATCAGGGCGCCAGCCCCCAGCGAGAACCGCAGCAACGCCAACGTCAGCGGGTCTACTAGCCCGCGCGCCAGGAGGTAGCGGGCGCAGACGAAGGTCGTGCTCCAGAGGGCCGCGCTGAGCAGCCCGTAGAACGTGCCGAGCGACATAGGCCTCCGCAGTGCCGGTCGAGCCGTGCGGCCGCCGGCGGCGATCAACCAAAAAAAACATTGTGCGCCGATTGGGGGTGCACTATAACGACGCGCATCCGGTTCGCAAGGACCGTTATGCCGGGCCGCGTCCGGCGTCTGGGCATCCGGTCGCCGTGCCATGAAAAAAGCTGTTGACAACAACCCGTGGGTGGCTATGTTTCCGTCAGCCACAAGCTGTGGCGTGGGTCGCGACGGTTTTCGCCATCGGGCGACCGGGTGCGGGGCGGCGTGCAGGGCGGCCATTGGGCCGTTTTTGGACATCTTCCGGGAGGGTATCGGTTGAAGGCGGCTTTGCGGGTGGCGTTGGTGTATAGCTCGAAGCAGCGAGCGCAGGAGGTACTGGTCGCTCGTCGTCCGGACGAAGGCGCCGCGGACGACGACGAGCCGCCAGACTTACTCGCTGAATATGACACGGAAGAGACCATTGCCGCCGTCGAGGCGGCGTTGGCGCGGCGCTACCGGGTGATGCGGGTCGAGGGCGACGCCACGGCGCTGGCGCGGTTGGCGGAATTGCGGCCAGACCTCGTGTTCAACATCGCCGAGGGATTCGACGGGCCCAACCGCGAGTCCCACATTCCGATCCTCTGCGAGATGCTGGGCCTGGCCTGCACGGGCTCGGACGCCCTGACGCTGGGCATCTGCCTGGACAAGGCCCGCACCAAGGAAATCCTGGCCTTTCACCGGATTCCGACGGCGCGGTTCTACCAGGTGACCCCGCAGATGCTCAACGGGCAGCGCTTCCCGCTGCCGGCGCTGGTCAAACCGTTGCGCGAGGGGTCCTCGATGGGCATCCGCAACGACAGCCTGGTGACCACGCGGGCGCAGGTGTTCGAGCGGGTGATCGAGATTTATCGCCGCTATCGGCAGCCGGCGCTGGTGGAAGCCTTCCTGCCCGGCCGCGAGTTCACGGTGGGCGTGCTGGGCAACCCGCCGGACCGGGAGTTCCTGCCGTTGGTCGAGATCGACCACGGCGTGCTGCCGGCCGGGGCCAACCGCATTTACGGCTACGAGGCCAAGTGGATTTGGGACGACCCGGCGCGGCCGATGCCGATCCTGGTATGCCCGGCGGACGCGACACCGGCGTTGACGGAGTCCATTCGCGGCGTGGTTGGGCAGGCGCTCGACGTGCTGTGCGTACGCGACTGGTGTCGCGTGGACGTGCGCCTGGACGCGGCCGGCGTGCCGAACATCATCGAACTCAACCCGCTGCCCGGCATCCTGCCGGATCCCCGCGAACACTCGGCCCTGCCGACCGCCGCGCGCGCGGCGGGGTACGCCTACGAAGGCCTGATCCTGAAAGTGGCCGAGGCGGCCCTGCGGCGCTGTGGCCGCTGCCCATGAACTCTCCCGCGGCGGTGGTGGCGATTCTCTTCAATGCCGACGATTCGCACGGCAGTGCCGCGCGCCGCCGGGAACTCCTGTCCGAGCACGCCGTCGCGGGCGCGGCGCGCGAAGCCGCCGCGGATCTGGCGGCCGCGGGCTTCCGCCCCCGGCTGGTTCCCGTGCGCGGGCGGATCGAGGATCTCCTCGGACGGTTGCGCCGGCTGCGCCCAGCCGCCGTGGTGAACCTCTGCGAGGGATTTTGCGGACAGTCGGCCGGCGAGCCGCGGGTGGCCGGGCTCCTGGAACTGATGGGCGTGCCCTTCACTGGGAACCCGTCGGCAGCCCTCGGCCTATGCCGCGACAAGTTCCGTGTCAACGCCGTGTTGCGGGCGCACGGCCTGCCCGTGCCGCGCGGCTGGCTGCTGACGGCGGCCGATCCGCTGCCGGTTGGGCTGCCGTTCCCCGTGATCGTCAAGCCGAATGCCGAAGACGCCAGCCTTGGCATTTATCCGCGGTCGGTGGTGCGCACCCCGGCGGCGTTGCGGACCCAAGTGGCCCGCGTGACGGCCGCCTACGGCGCCCCGGCGCTGGTCGAGCCGTTCCTGTCCGGCCGCGAGTTCAACGCCGGTCTGATCGAGGCGCCGGACCTGCGCGTGCTGCCGCTCGCGGAAATCACGTACCGCCGCTTTCCGCGCGGGCAGCCGCGCCTGCTCAATTACGATGCCAAGTGGCGCCCGCGCCATCCGGCCTACCGCGGCACGGTGCCGGTCTGCCCGGCGCGCCTGGCGCCGGCCCTGGCTCGGCGGCTGGCAAGCATGGCCTGCGAGGCGTTCCGGCGTCTGAACCTTCGTGGCTATGCCCGCGTGGATATCCGCCTGGACGGCCGCGGCCGCCCGCTGCTGCTGGACGTCAACCCCAATCCCGACACCTCGCGCGACGCCGGACTGGCGCGCATGCTGAAGGCTGCCGGCATGTCCGGCCCCGCCTTCTGGAAACACCAACTGGACCTGGTTCTGACCGCAGGCTGAAGACGATCCCATGACCATCCGCCCGTTCACCGAGCAGGACCGCGCCCCCGTGCTGGAGCTCATCCGCCTGACCGGCATGTTCACGCCGGACGAGGAGCGGGTGGCGGCGGAAATTATCGAGGTCTTCCTGACGCAGCCCGGCCAGCGCGACTACTGCATCGAGGTTGTCGAACCCAACGATGGCGGCGGCGTGGCCGGCTTCGTCTGTTACGGGCCGACGCCGCTGACCGAGGGCACCGTGGACCTCTACTGGATGGCCGTGCATCCCGGGCGGCACCGGCAGGGTTTTGGCCGGGCGCTGGTCCGGCGCGTCGAGGAGGCGGTCCGGCAGACCCGCGGGCGCCTGATCGTGATCGAAACGTCGTCGAAGACCAAGTATGCGCCCACGCGCCAGTTTTACCAGCGCCTGGGCTACGCCGAAACCGCCCGGCTCCCGGATTTCTACCGGCCGGGCGACGACCTGGTGGTGTACTGCAAGTACTTCAAGGCGGAGGGCACCTGACATGGAGCGCTGGCAAGCGTTGTTGAGCAAGAGCCTGACCACCGCCGAGGAAGTGGCCGAGGTGTTCGGTCTCGATCTCGAGGCCGTCCGGCGGGTCGCGGACCGGTTCCCCCTGTGCATCAATCCCTATTACCTGCGGCTGATCAAGGCCAAGGGCGACCCGCTCTACCGCCAGGTGGTGCCCGATCCGCGCGAACTCGAGGAGCATGGCGCCGCCCAGGACCCGTTGGCGGAAGACGCCCATTCGCCCGTGCCCGGCATCGTCCACCGCTATCCCGACCGGGTGCTCTTCCTGGCGGCGTCGGCCTGCGCCTCGTATTGCCGGTTCTGCACCCGCCGGCGGCTGGTGGGCAGCGCGGCCCCGCTGCCGCCGGGGGCCGTTGAGGCCGGCCTGGAATACATCCGGCGGCATCCCGAAGTCCGCGACGTGATCGTTTCCGGCGGGGACCCGTTGCTGCTGGCGGATGAGCGCATCGAGGCCATCCTCAAGCCGCTGCGCGCCATTCCGCACGTCGAGATATTGCGGCTCGGCACGCGCGTGCCCTGTTTCCTGCCCCAGCGCGTTACCGCTCGGCTGGTGCGGATGCTGAAACGCTACCAGCCGCTCTACCTCAACGTGCACTTCAATCATCCCGACGAAGTGACGCCGCAGGCCGCGCGGGCGCTCAACCGGCTGGCCGACGCCGGCTTCCCGCTTGGCAACCAGACGGTGCTGCTCAAGGGGGTCAACGACGACCCGGCGGTCATGCGGCGGCTGATGCAGGCCCTGCTGAGGTGCCGCGTGCGGCCGTACTACATTTACCAGGCCGACCCGGTGGCCGGCACGGACCACCTGCGCACCACGGTGCAGCAGGGGCTGGAGGTGATGCGCGGCCTGCGCGGCTGGACCTCCGGCCTGGCAGTGCCGCAGTTCGTGATCGACGCTCCGGGCGGCGGCGGCAAGGTGCCGCTCCTGCCCGACTACGTCGAGTCCATCACCGAGGAGTCCGTGGTTCTGCGCAACTACGAGCAGCAGCGCTTTGTCTATCCGCAGGTCGGCCGCGCCGCGCCCGCCGCGGCGCGCGTCCGCGTGGCGCCGGCCGCCGGAACTCCGATGCCGGCGTCGCCGGTCTCGGGCGCGACGCCGGCCCGACCGTAACCGGCGGGTGCGCGGCTCGGCAGCATGCGCGCCGTAGCGGCGGCTTGACGCGCCGCGTAGGCGGGAGCCTCGCCCTCCAGGTGATCGCGCCTCATCGGCACCCGTGAAGGGCGAGCGTGTGCCCGCCGTAGCTCGAAGAGCGCAGGCGGGTCCCCGCGAACTGTCCTGGTATCCACCCGCGCGTCACTGAGAAGCTGTGAAATAATCGCCCGGTGCGGGCACCGGGCCTACAACAAGGGGCGAAACGTCCAGGAAAACTGTAGGCCGCTTGCCCCACCTGAGGCGGGCAAGCCGCACGCGGCGTCCAGATTAATTATTTCACACCTTCTGAGGCCTTACCCCGCGTGATCGAGGCCTTCAGCGGGCGCGCCGCGGATTGGTTCCGCGCCCGGTACCCGCGCTGGCGAGGCGGCGGGCGCGTGTGTCCGCCGCGCGGAAGTCCCGTACCAGCCGCACGACGGCGGCGACGAGGTCCGCTTCGCGCACGGTGGCCAAAAACGTTCCGCGGCGGTAGAGCGCGGCCTTGCCGCGCCCGCCGGCGACGGCGATGTCGGCCTCGCGCGCCTCGCCGGGCCCGTTGACCATGCAGCCCATCACGGCGACCTTCGGCCAGGCGGCGCCGGCCGCCGGGGGCGCCAGCCGATCGAGGGCCTCCTCGATGCGGTGCGCCAGGGTCACCACGTCGATCTCGACCCGCCCGCAGGTGGGGCAGGAAATCACCGACGGTCCCGGCGGCCGCAGTCCCAGGGCCCGCAGGAGTTCGAGCCCGGCGCGCACCTCGCGGTCCGGGGACTCGGTCAGCGAGATACGCAGGGTGTCCCCGATGCCCTCGGCCAGGAGGATCGCGAGCGCCGCCGCCGATCGCGCCGTGCCGGCGAGCAGGGTGCCGGCCTCGGTGATGCCGAGGTGTAGCGGGTAGGGGACGGCGTCGGCCAGGCGGCGGTAGGCCTCGACGGTGCGCGCGGCGTCCGAGGCCTTGGCCGAGATTTTGATCTCGCGGTAGTCCAGGTCTTCGAGGCGGCGGGCGTGCCGCAGGGCGCTGGCCACCAGCGCGGGGGCCGTCGGCCCGCCATGCCGCGCCAGCAGGTCCTTCTCGAGCGATCCGGCGTTGACGCCGATGCGGATCGGCACGCGGCGGTCGCGGGCCGCGGCGACGATCTCGCGCACGCCGGCGGCCGAGCCGATATTGCCGGGGTTGATGCGCAGCCCGTCGACGCCGGCCGCCAGGGCGGCGAGCGCCAGCCGGGGATCGAAGTGGATGTCGGCAATGACCGGGATCGGGCTGTCGCGCCGAATGGCACGCAGGGCCGCGGCGGCCGCGGCATCCGGCACGGCGACGCGGACGAGGTCGCAGCCGTGGCGCGCCAGGTCGCGGACCTGGGCGATCGTGGCGCGGGCGTCGCGGGTGTCGGTCTTGGTCATGCTCTGGACCGGGATCGGGGCGCCGCCGCCGACCGGGACGGCGCCGACCATGATCCGGCGCGTCCGGCGGCGCGGTTGCAGCAACGGGAGCGTCTCGGTCAAGGGCGGCGACTGGGGCATGGCGGCATTACGGCGCCGGGGCGGCCGTTTCCGGGGGCGAGGTGGCGGGGTAGGGTGGAGGAGCGGGCAGGCCGGGATCGGGTTCCGTGCCAGGCGGCGGCGGGGACACCGCGGCGCCGACGGCCCCGGAGTCGGCCGGGATGGCGGGCATCACGGCGCCGTTGGTGGCCGGGTCCGACGCGGGCGGCCGGGCCATCCGGCGCAGGATGTGGAAGCGCAGGAGATCGCGGCCGGACAGCCAGAGAATGGCGGCGATCAGCAGCACGAAGAAGATCTGGTGAATCCAGTTGGTGAGAGCCGCGGGAATCCGGCGCCGTGTCAGTCCCTCCCAAAGGGCGAAGAGGATGTGGCCGCCGTCCAGCACGGGGATCGGCAGGAGATTCAGAATCGCCAGGTTGACGTTCAGGAAGCACATGAAGTGCAGGGCGATGACGAGACCCTTGCGGACGGCGTCCTGGAGCATGTAGAGAATCATCGGCGGGCCGCCCAGCCCCTGCGAGGTGGTGCGCGCCTCGCCCGGGGTCAGCAGTTGCCGGAGGACGCGCAGAATGGCGCCGGCGTGCGTCTGGAGCTGCACCCGCGGCGGGACATGGACGACCCGGTCGTAGTCCAGGGCGGCGAGGTCGAAGCGCACGCCGATGCGCGCGCGGCCGAGCGCCGGGTCGGGCCGCGGAGTCACCGCGAGGTCCAGCATCTGACCGCCGCGCTCGATCGCGACCGGGGTAGGCTGGTCCGGCCGCTGCGCCACCAGGAGCGTAAGGTGCTCGACGCCGAACACCGGCTGGCCGTTGAACCGCCGGATCAGGTCGCCCGGCTGCAGCCCGGCGGCGGCCGCGCCGGACCCCGGCTCGACCGCCTTGATCGTGCAGAGCGAGACTTCCCGCAGGCCGTCGACGGCGCGGAACCCGAGCGCGTTGCGCACGGTCGGCACGGCGACAGTCACCACGCCGGCGGGGGTCCGCGCCGCGAGGATCGCGGTGTCGAACCGCGCATTTTCCTGAAGAACCTCGCTCCAGGTCCCGACCGGCACGCCGTTGACGGCCAGCAGGTCGTCGCCTGCCTGCAGCCCGGCGGCCGCGGCCGGCGACCCCGGTTCGACGAACCCGATGGTGGCGGAGCGTTCTCCGGGGGTTGAGGGCTTGCCGACCCAGTACACGATCCAGGCCAGCAGCACCGCCAGGACGAGGTTGCCGGCGGAGCCGGCGGCGGCCACGAGAATTTTCTTCCAGGGGGAGACCGGCGGGCAGGCCGGGCCGGCGGCGGTATCGGCGTTCGAAGGGCGGGCGTCGCCCGGGTCCATTTGGGGCAGGGCCACGTAGCCGCCGATGGGGAACACGGCGATTTTGTAGAGGATGCCGCGCCAACGCCATTTCCAGAGCGCCGGCCCGAAGCCGATCGAGAAGACTTCGATCACCATGCCCGTCAGGCGCGCGACCACGAAATGGCCGAATTCATGGGCGGCGATCGTGCCGCCGAAGAGCAGCAGCACCGTGGCCGTGACGTGCAGGGCGGTCAGCATGGCGGGATTCCTCGATCGCGGTCGTGGGTCATCGGGTGCGCAGACCGGGGCCTCCGGTGCGGATCCGGCGTTGGGCTTCCGCGCGCGCCCAGCGGTCGGCGTCCAGGATCTCCTCCAGGTTGGGCGCGCGCCGGCCGGCGGCATGGCGGTCCATGACGGCTTCCACGGCGCGCCAGATGCCCGGAAAGCGCAGGGTGCCGTCCAGGAACGCCTGGACGGCCACCTCGTTGGCGGCGTTCAAGACCACCGGCATCGTGCCCCCGATATCGGCGGCCGCGCGGGCCAGGCGCAGGCAGGGGAAACGCTGTTCGTCGGGCGCCTGGAAATGCAGGGCGCCGACGCGCGCCAGGTCGAGCGCCGGCAGGCCGCCGTCGAGGCGCTCGGGCCAGGTCAGGGCATACTGGATGGCGTAGCGCATGTCCGAGCGGCTGAGCTGGGCCAGGACGGCGCCGTCGCGGAACTCGACCAGCGAGTGCACGATGCTCTCCGGGTGGATCACGATGCGGATGCGGTCGTATGGCACCCCGAAGAGCCAGTGGGCTTCGATGAGTTCGAGCCCCTTGTTCATCATCGTGGCGGAATCCACGGTCACCTTGCGGCCCATCGCCCAGCGCGGGTGGCGCAGGGCCTCGGCGGCCGTGACGGTCTCGAGGGTGCGCCGCGGGACGCGCAGGAACGGTCCGCCCGAGGCCGTCAGGATCAGGGCGCGCACCTCCGCGCCGCCGCGGCCGGCCAGGCACTGGAAAATCGCGCTGTGCTCGCTGTCGACCGGCAACAGCCGGGCGCCGCCGGCGGCGGCCGCCGCCATCACCGCGCCGCCGGCGGCGACCAGCACCTCCTTGGTTGCCAGGGCGACCGTGGCGCCGCGGCGCAGGGCGGCCAGCACGGGCGGCAGTCCGGCCATGCCGACGACCGCCGCCAGGACCAGGTTGGCGCCCTCGAGCGCCGCCAGGTGCTCCAGGCCGGCCGCGCCGGCCATTACCCGGCAGCCGCGCGGGGCCGCGGCGGCGGCCCGGCGCGCCGCCGCCGCATCCGCCACCGCGACGCGCGGGACTCGGAACTGGCGGGCCTGTTCCATCAGGCGCCCGACCTGGCGCCGCGCGGCCAGCCCGACCACTCGGAACCGCTGCGGCAGGGCCGCCACGACGCGCAGGGCGCTTTCGCCGATCGAGCCGGTACTGCCCAGGATGACCAGTGTCTTGGGGGCGGACAGTGCGCTCATGGCCCGACCAGCAGGGTATTGGCGTAGAGGAACAGCGCCGGCGCCCCGAAGAGCAGGCTGTCGAGAATGTCGAGCGCGCCGCCCATGCCGGGCACGAGCCGGCTGGAATCCTTGCGGCCGGCCGCGCGCTTGATCATGGACTCGGCCAGGTCGCCCAGGATGCCCGTCACCGGCAGCAGGATGCCCAGGATACAGGCGTCGTAGCCCGTCAGCACCAGGCGGCCAAGCCGTCCGCCGCTCAGGCCGTAAAACGCCAGGCTCACCAGCAGGCCGGTGAGCACGCCGCCGAGGCATCCCTCCCAGGTCTTGTTGGGCGACAGGCGCGGGATCAGCTTGTGGCGGCCGAAGCGGGTGCCGACGACAAAGGCGCCGATGTCGGTGCTCTTGACGACGGCGATCAGGTAGAAGACCAGCATCCGGCCGGTGTGGCCGAGCGGATCGAGCGGGCCCGGCGTGTCCCAGGCGAACAGCAGTTTGGTGAAGAAGTTGAAGAGAAATGGCACGTACATGATGCCGAACAGCGTGCAGGCCATGGTCGCCAGCGGCTGTTCGTTGTGCTTCTGCGGGAATTGCCGGATCAGGACGGCGATCAGGGCGGCGAACAGGACCGCCAACTCGTGTTCGGCCGCCAGGGCGGCGGTCTCGAGGGTGTGGCAGAACCAGGTGTCGGCGATCAGGAAGACGGCGATGACGCCGCCCATGATCTTGAAGGAGGGAATCTTCATGGCGTCCAGCAGCCCGTAATATTCCTTCAGCGCCAGCACGGCGACGGCCGCCAGGATCCCGGCGACGCTGATCGAGGGCGCGGCGAAGGCGGTCAGCAGCAGCCCCGCCACCAGGCCCACGCCGCTGATAAGCCGCCAGGGGATCGGGGTCATGTCCGCGCCCTCCCGTCGGCGGCGCCGAACCGGCGCTGGCGGCGCGCATACTCCGCCAGGGCGCGCGCGAAGTCCGCCTCGCGGAAGTCCGGCCAGAGAGTCTCGGTGAAGTAGAGCTCGGCGTAGGACGCCTGCCATAGCAGAAAATTACTCAGGCGCTGCTCGCCGCTGGTGCGGATCAGGAGGTCCGGGTCGGGGACGTCCGGGGCGAAGAGCTGGCGGGCGACGTCCGCCTCGGTCACGGATGCCGGGTCGAGCTCCCCGGTCTGGGCGCGCCGGGCGATCGCCCGGCAGGCCTGGGTCAACTCGTCGCGCCCGCCGTAGCTCAAGGCGAGGATCAGGTGGCGTTGAGCATACGCCATGGTGGCGGTGGCGAGACGCGCCAGTTGGCGGTTGACGGAGGCGGGCAGATCGGCGAGGCGTCCGATGGTCCGCAGGCGGATACGTTCGCGGTGCAAGGTGGCTTCGTGCAGGCGCAGGAACCGCGCGAGGATGCGCATCAGGCCGCGGATTTCCTCGGGCGCCCGCGCCCAGTTTTCGGTGCTGAAGGCGAAGAGCGTCAGGTATTGGACGCCGGCCTCGCCGCAGGCGCGCAGGACGGCTTCCACGGACCGCGCGCCTTCCTCGTGGCCCTTGAGGCGCGGCCAGCCGTGGGCGCGGGCCCAGCGGCCGTTGCCGTCCATGATGATCGCCACGTGCCGCGGAACGACCTGGGGCTGGGGTGCAGTCATGGTGTCGTGGTCCGCGCGGCACGGTGTCACGGGCGGAGGAAGGCCGGCGCGCGTTCGGCTTCCGCACGCACGGCGCGGGCAACGGTCTCCAGCATGGCCTCGGTCAGCTCGGGGTAAATCGGCAGCGCCAGCACCTCGCGGGCGGCGCGTTCGCTTTCGGGAAACTCGCCGGCGCGGTAGCCGAGCCCGCGAAAACACGGCTGGAGGTGCAGCGGGATCGGGTAGTAAATCTCGCAGCCGATCCCCGCCTGCAGCAAGGCGGTCCGCACGCGGTCGCGGTCGGGCACGCGGACGACATACTGGTTGTAGACGTGGGCATGGGGCACGCCGCGCCCGGCGTACACGGCGGTCGGCGTGCGCACGGCGGACCCCCGGAAAGCCGCGTCGTAGAAGCCGGCGTGTTCGCGCCGGGCGGCGTGCCAGCGGTCGAGGTGGGCGAGCTTGACCTCCAGCACGGCCGCCTGAAGGGCGTCGAGGCGGAAATTGCCGCTGAGCCGGTCATGCCGGTATTTTTCGAGCGACCCGTGGACGCGCAGAACGCGCAGCGCGGCGTCCAGGGCGGGGTCGCGGGTGACCGCCATGCCGCCGTCGCCGAAGCCGCCGAGGTTCTTGGACGGGAAGAAACTGAAACAGCCGATGTCGCCCAGGGACCCGGCGCGCCGGGCGCCGGCGCGCGACGGGTAGTCGGCGCCGATCGCCTGGGCGGCGTCCTCGATCACCCGCAGGCCGCGGGCGCGCGCCAGATCCAGCAGCGGGTCCATGTCCGCGCACTGTCCGAAGAGATGCACCGGCAGGAGCGCCTTGAGCGTGCGGCCGGCCGCGCCCGCGCGCGGGGTCTCCAGCAGGCGCCGCACGGCGGCGGGATCGAGGTTGAAGGTGATCGGATCGATGTCGGCGAAGAGGGGGAGCGCGCCGGCGCGGGCGATCGAGCCGGCCGTGGCGAAGAACGAAAAAGGGGAGGTGATGACGGCGTCGCCGGGGCCGATCTCGAGCGCCATCAGCGCGGCCAGGAGCGCGTCCGTGCCCGAGGACAGGCCGACGGCGTGCGGCACGCCGCAGTAGGCCGCGGCGCGGTTCTCGAACGCGGCGACGCGGGCGCCGAGAATGAACTGCTGGTCCTCGCAGACGGCGTCCAGAACCGACCGGATTTCGGTCCGAATGGCCGCGTACTGGGCCTTCAAATCGAGCAGGGGGACGTTCACGCGCTCCTTTGGGATTGCCTTGGCGCCGCCCAGTATGCGATCCCACCGGCCGGTAAGCAAGCGGATTATGGCCGCCCCGATTTGCGGGAGTTGCGCTTATCCGCGGTCATTCCAGGCGCGATCCGTGCGCGGGAACGGCTCAGCGCAGCTTCGCCCTCCACGTGGAGTTGTCAAGGAACGCATGCCCGCTGACCGACGGGAGGACGTGGAGGGCGAGGCTCCCGCCTACGCGGCGCGTCAAGCCGCCGCTACGGCGCGCAGGGCGCCGAGCCGAAGGCGCACGGTCTGGCTCCTGACGGGGCAACAGGGGCAGGCGCAACTCCCGCGGTTTTGAGGGCCACGTGGCCGCTGCGGCGCCAGTAACCGCGCGGGCGCGTTACCGGCGGGGCGGGGGCGCACTGACTGGGGGCGGGGCGGATGCCTGGGCGCGCCGCACGGCATTCGCGTAATCCAGCAGGCCTTCCGCCAGCCCCTTGACGAGGGCGTCGCGGTAGGGCCGCGAGCCGAGCCGGGCGGCTTCGCCGGGATGCGAGAGGAACCCGCACTCGACCAGCGCGGCGGGGCAGGGGGCGTTGCGGATCACGTAGAAACGGGAGCGGCGCACGCCGCGCTCCTCTGCCCGGGTATGCTTCAGCAGGTGTTTCTGCAGGGTGTAGCCCAGCAGCAGGTTGGCCCCGTCATAGCGGTTGCCCGGGAAGACGACGCGGTCGCGGCGGCCGGCAATGGTGTCGGTGGTGATCGGGCAGCCGGCCGGCGGCACAATGTGAGTTTCGATCCCGTGGGAGTCGCGGGACGCGGCGGCGTTGAGGTGAATACTGACGAGCAGGTCGGCGTTCCAGCGCTGGGCCAGCAGGCAGCGCTCTTCCAAGGAGCGGGATTGGTCGCCCGTGCGCGTCAGCCGGACGTTGACCCCGTAGCCCGCGAGGATCGTCTGGACGCGCTTGGCCAAGTCGAGCGTCAGGTCCTTTTCGATCAGCCGGAGGCGGTCATTGGCCGCGCCGGGATCGTCGCCCCCGTGCCCGGGATCGAGCAGGATGACGCGGGCGGAGCGTGACCGCAGGCAGCGGGGCGGGTTCAAGAGCGGATAGAGGGTGTGTTCGAGGTCGCAGTCCTGGATCATCCAGGACCCCGGCCAGCGCCGGGCGATCGGGGCGTTCAGCCAGATCAGCACCCGGTTGTAGGTCAGCTTGCGGGTATCGCCTTCGAACTCGAACGTGCTGAAGCGGGTGCTGAGGGTGAGGGTCCGGCCCCGGGCGGCATAGGCGACGAACCCATGCCGGGTCGCCAGGCGCGCCAGCGAGATGGCCGCGCCGGGATCGGCGCCGACGGGCGCCGCGGCCAGGATCAGCCCGACGACGGCCGCCAGGAATTTCGCCCGCCATGGATGGACGGCGGCCGCCTGCTGTGTCCGAGTGCGCTTCATGCCGCTTGGGTCCGCCGTGTCCGAAGGCTTGACATCCGCGGGGGGAGCAGAGTAATGTGCATCGTCGGGAAAATAAAGGAGATTCGCGCCATGGCCGAACTCTCGGAAGCCAATGTCCAGCGCCGCGCCCGGGAGCTGTTTGACAAGGGACTGTCGGCCATGGAGCATGCCAATCTGCCATACGCCATGGACATGTTCGCGGTGGCGCTGCAGATCGAGCCGCGGTTTCTGCGGGCGCGCAAGTTTCTGCAAGCCGCGGCGCTCAAGCACTTCAAGGCCGTGGGGCGCGATACGCCCCTAGCGCACGGCCTGGCGGTCGCGGGCGCCCTGCCGCAGTTGGTCCGGGCCACCCTGGCGCTGCGCAACGGGAAGCCCGGCGACGCCGTGCAAACGGCCACGGAACTCCTGCGCAAGGACCCCCTGAACCGGCTCTTCATCCGGCTGCAGTGCCGGGCCGCCAAGGCGGCTGACATGCCGGAAATCGCGGCCCTCACGCTTTCCATGGTGCGGGATCACCTGGGACAAAACCCCGAGCTGCTGTTCGAACTCGGGACGCTCTACATGAGCATGGACCAGCCGGCCGACGCCAAGGAGTGTTTCGAGGCCGCCGCGGCCCTCAAGCCCAATGATGGCCGCCTCATGCAGGCCCTCAAGAACGCCATGGCCCGCGAAACGATGGCCAAGGGCGGCTGGGACGAGGCCGCCCGGGGCGGCGGATACCGCAGCGTGATCAAGGATTTGAAGGAGGCCTCGGTCCTCGAGAAGCAGGCGATGGCCGTCAAGGACCAGAAGAGCGCCGAACTGCTGATGCGCGACCTTGAACAGCGCGTCAAGCAGGAGCCCGAAAACGTCAACTACCGGCGCGCCCTGGCCAATCTCTACCTGCAGACCGACCGCTTCGACGACGCCCGGCGCACGATCGAGGAGGTTCGGCGGTTGAGCGGCGCCGCCGACCCGCAGCTCGACCAGCTGCTGGCGACGGTCGAACTCAAGCGCTTTGACACCGAGATCGCCCAGTGCCGCGAAAACGGCGACCAGGCAGGCATCCAGGCCAAGGACGCCGAGAAGGCCGCGTTCCTCTTCAAAAACACGCAGTCGCGCGTCGAACGCTATCCCAACGACCTGACGCTGCGGTTTGATTTCGGCGTGCTGCTCTACGAGCACGGCCAGTGGAACGAGGCCATCCAGCAGTTCCAACTGGCCCAGCGCAACCCGCGCCACCGGGTGCGCGCGCTCTACTACATGGCGCTGTGTTTCCAGCAGAAACAGCAGTTGGACATGGCACGGGAACAGCTCGAAAAGGCCGCCGCCGAGTTGACCGTCATGGACGACTTGAAAAAGGATATCTACTACCACCTGGGCGGCATTCTGGAACAAACGGGCGACCTCGAAACCGCCATCAACAAGTATTTCAAGGAAATCTACCAGGTGGACATCGGCTACAAGGACGTGGCGGCCAAGATCGAACAGGCCTATGCGCGCGCCGCCAAACCCTCCGACGCCTCCTAATGGCCGCCCGCCGCCGGGCGGGCGCGCCGCCCGGTACGGGGGTCTGCGCCATGCGTTCTTCGTCGCGGACGGGGCTCCTGGCGTTGCTGGCGGGGGTTGGCCTGTTCAGCACCGTGGAAGTCGCCAGCAAGATGATCGGGGCCCGCGCCCATCCCTTCCAGTTGGTGTTCATCCGGTTCTTCCTGACGGGCGTGATCCTGCTGGCGCTGGCCGCCCCCGCGCGGCGCCGGCGCGCCGTCCCCTTGGGGCGGCGCGACTACGGAATTTTCGTGCTCAACGGAGTGATCGGGTTTGCCTGCGCGGTGGCGCTCTTCCACGCGGCGATCCTGGCATTCGAGAAGGCAGCCTCCTG
The DNA here is from genome assembly GCA_964515705.1 of uncultured Verrucomicrobiota bacterium. Classification (GTDB taxonomy): domain Bacteria; phylum Verrucomicrobiota; class Kiritimatiellia; order JAAZAB01; family JAAZAB01; genus CAZEVX01. The sequence continues at coordinate 16,889 of CAZEVX010000025.1, forward strand.
TGCCGTGGTCTTCAGCGCCAACCCGATCTTCGTGCTGGTGCTCGCCCGCTGGGTCAATGGCGAGCCGTGGACTGCCCTCAAGGGCGCGGCCGTCGCCGCCGGGACGGCGGGGGTCGCCTGCTTTGCCTGGGAATCCGGGGCCTTCACGGCACAGTCCGCCGCCGCCCTGGGGATCATGCTGCTGGCGGCGATGCTCTTCGCTCTGAGCATCTGCATCGCGCGACGCGTGGTGCTCCGCTACGGCGTCTTCGTGCTGACGGGGTTCTCGTCGCTGATCGGCAGTCTGGCGGTGCTGCCCTTCGCCCTGGCTGTTACCTGGCGCCAGGGATGGGCGCCGCTGGTCGGCGCCTGGGCCCCGGTGCTGTTCCTGGCGCTCGTCGGCACGGCCTTGGCCTACGGGCTCTACTACTATGGCCTGGGCCACGGCACGGCGTTCCAGGCCTCGATGATGTTTTTTCTGAAGCCGGTGTTGGCGTCGCTGCTGGCCGTCGTCTGCCTGGGCGAACACCTCAACCGCTTTATGGTGCTCGGCAGCGCCCTGATCCTCGGCGGCCTGGCGGTCACCGTCGGCGGCGCCGCCGTCCGCCGCCGCGCGGCGGCGCCGTCTGCAAGCCCGGCCGAGCCCGCGGCGCGCGCACAGCACACGGCACAGGTGGCGGAGGGCAAGCAGGCAAGGGCGTAAAAATGGCTTTGACAGGTCCCCGTGCCGCGCCATAATGCCAGCCGAATCGCCGTTTTGGGAGGATCAACGTCATGGCTAAAAGCATGGACAAGGGAAACACCGGGCGGACCAACAAGCCGAAACTGAGCATCCAGGAAAAGAAACTCAAGAAGAAGATGAAGTTGATGTCCAGGCAGCAGGGCCAACTCCCGCCGCCAACGCCGTAAGGCGGAGGCCGGGGGCGGCCGCCATAGCCGCGCAGGGGGGCAGTAGCTCAGTTGGTAGAGCATCACGTTCGCAACGTGGGGGTCGAGGGTTCGAATCCCTTCTGCTCCACCCTGCTCGCATCCAGGGATGAATCGGGCGGCCGGCGAGGCATCGCGGGCCGCCTTTGTTGTTGGGGCGGCGCCGGCACGGTAACGGCCGGAATCATCTTGCGCGGGAGGCACTCATGAGCGGGCGCGCGGCGGCGGCGATGGCGGCGGCGTGGGGCGCGGGATGCTGGTTGCTGGCCGGCGCCGGCATTGCCTTGGCCGACAGCGCGGAAATGTATTGGGCGTGGATGAGCGGATCCGATGTCGCCGCGCAGCGCGGCGTCTACGGGACGTTGGGGACGCCCGGCGCAGCCAATGGTCCCGGAGCGCGCATGGAGTCCGCGACGTGGCGCGACGGCGCGGGGGTGCTGTGGCTGTTCGGCGGCGACGGCAAGGACAGCGCCGGAGACGGCGGCAAGCTCAATGACCTGTGGGCCTACGACCCGGCCTCGGGCTGCTGGACATGGACGCGGGGTTCCAATCTCCGCTCTGCGGCCGGCGCCTATGGGACACGCGGCGTTCCGGCCGCCGGCAATATGCCCGGCGCGCGTTCCGCCGCCGCTGCCTGGACCGACGCGGCGGGACGGTTCTGGCTGTTCGGCGGATCGGGCTACGACGCCGCCCGGAACAGCGGTCTTCTCAACGACCTCTGGGTCTACGACCCGGCCTCGGGTTGCTGGACGTGGGTCTGCGGAACCAACGCCGTCAACGCGCACGGCACCTACGGTGGCCTGGGCGACCCCAACAACGGACCGGGTGCGCGCGGCTACGCCGCGGGCTGGGCCGACCCGGACGGCTGCTTCTGGCTGTTCGGCGGCTACGGCCTGGGCAGTGCCGGCTCGTTCGGGCATCTGAACGATCTCTGGAAATTCACCCCGGCCAACAACAGCTGGATTTGGATGAAAGGGTCGAGCACGACCAACCACCCCGGCGTCTACGGCCTCATGAGGACACCCGATACGGCCAACACACCGGGAGCGCGCGCCGTGCGCGCGGCCTGGGTGGACGCGGCCGGCGCGCTCTGGCTGTTCGGCGGCTACCGCGGCGCCGGCGGGTCCAAGCGCTTCAACGACCTCTGGAAATTCGACCGGATCACGAGCTGCTGGACCTGGATGAAAGGCTCGTCCCTGCCCAACCAGCCTGGCCTTTACGGGCTCCCCGGCGTTCCCGGCGCCGCTAATAATCCGGGCGGGCGCGCCGGCCCCGTCGGCTGGAAAGATCCCTTCGGCGTCTTCTGGCTGTTCGGCGGCATGGGCTATGACGGCGGCGGGGTCATAGGCTGGCTGAACGACCTGTGGCGCTACGACCCGGTCTCCGACCACTGGACCTGGATCAAGGGGCGGGACACCGTGAACGCATTGGGAACGTACGGCGCCAGGGGCGTGCCCGCCGGCGCGAATGCGCCGGGGGCGCGCGCCTATGGCGCCACCTGGGAGACGCCGTCGGGCGCGCTGTGGCTGTTCGGCGGCATGGGCTATGCCCGGGATAGCAGTTCGGGGACGCTCAACGACCTGTGGCGCTTTCCCCAGGTCTATACGTTGGCGTACAGCGCCGGCGCGAACGGCACGCTCTCCGGTCCGGTGCTCCAGACCGTCGCCTACGGCGCCGACGGGAACGCGGTTACCGCGGTTCCGGCCGCCGGGTTCCGGTTCGCGCAGTGGAGCGACGGCGCGACCGCCAATCCCCGACAGGATCGCCGCGTGACCCGCAGCCTCGCCGTGACAGCGCTGTTCGGCCTGACGCCCGCCGTGCCATCGGGCGCGGGCGCGGACTACGATGGCGACCGGCGGGCCGACCCGGCCCTCTACGACGAAGCCTCGGGCACGTGGCGCATCAAGCTGTCCGCCGCTGGCTATGCCCAGGCAGCCACCACGCTCAACGGGCTCGGCGGCCCGGGCCGCGCCGCGGTCGACGCGGACTACGACGGCGACCGGCTGGCCGACCCGGCGGTCTACCGCGAACAGACCGGTGGCTGGTCCTTCCTGCTGTCCTCCTCCGGCTACGCCGCCGCGGTGGCGCTGCCCCAGCCGCTCGGCGGCCCCGGCTTCAGCGGCATGCCGGCCGATTACGACGGCGACGGCCGGGCCGACCCGTGCGTTGTGGACCGCGCGCGCGGCGACTGGGCCGTGTTGCTGTCGTCGGCCCAGTATGCGCGGCTCGACCTGCCGCGCCTGCTGGGCGGCACCGGCTGGCGCGCCGCGGCGGCGGACTACGACGGCGACCGGCTGGCCGATCCGGCCGTGTTCGGCGAGGCGGCCGGCGACTGGCTGTTGCTGCTGTCCGGAGCGGGCTACGGGAGCTTGCGCCAGACCGCGTTCCTCGGCGGGCCCGGCGATGTTCCGTGCGCCGCGGATTACGATGGCGACAGCCGGGCCGACCCGGCGGTGCACAACGCCGCCGGCGATCAATGGGACCTGCGGCTGTCCTCTGCCGGCTACACCCCGCTCCATGTGCCGCTGTCATTCCCATAAGCCCGCCAGGCGCCGGCCCGCGGAAACCGCGGTTTCTTGACGACCCGCCAGTCGGCGGGGTGCCAGGCGCCCCGCGCAAACACGCAGACATAGGCGGCACTATCGGCACGGGCGCTGTCTTGGTCTTGCATGGCGAAAGGGGAACGGCCGCCCGGCGGGTCAGGCCAGGGCGCGCAGGTCCAGCCGCTGCATCTTGAGCGCGGCCAGGTTGCGCCGAACCGGCTTGCCGTCCCGGACCAGGTTTTCGGATTCGTAGTAGGTCAGCAAGGCTTCCCCGTCCAGGAACAGGATGCTGGCGTAGCAGTAGTTGTGGGGGTCGTCTTCGAGGTCGCCGAGCACGCGCCAGCGGGCGCCGTGGTCGTCGCTGACCGCCACGCTCAGCGGCGTGCGCCAGCCCCAAGGCCGACCGCTCTGTGCGCCGTTGTCGCCGAAGGTCCATCCGCGGCGGTCGTTGTTCACGACGACATAGGGCTCGGCCAGTTCCCGGGTGACCTGCACGGGGGCGGTCCAGGTGCGCCCCTCGTCGCCGCTGCGGCTGAACAACAGGACGTCGGCCGCGCGGGTCAGCTTGCGGATCCAGAGCAGGCCCCAGGAGCCGTCGGCCAGGGGCTCCAGGCTGGCCGACATCTGGTTCATGGCCTCCGGGCTCGGGACCAGCACGCGCGCGTCCGTCAGGTGCCCCGTCCGGACGTCCAGCCGCGCGCCGACCAGCTCGGCCCGGTCATGGTCGGCGCCGCCGCCGGTGAACCGGCTGTAGGCCAGGAAGACCCCGCCGTTCGCGAGCCGGATCGCGCTGCCCTCGCCGTTCCGCGGCGAGGCCGGGGTGGGGGGGATCAGCACCTGTCTTTTTGACCCTGGCAGGAACACGGCGTCCTCCCGGCGTGTTTGGGGCCCCAAAGACCACGGGGCAGCGTCCCGGAAATACGATAGATCCTGCGGCCGGGAAAGCACCCGCAATCCGGCTCCGGTATGCACCCCCGCTTACGGAGGCCTTTCCATGGGCGTCACAATCCCCTTGTCTGGCCTGCGGGGGAAGGATATTCTGACACCCGCTGGATGAGGCCGTCCGGCGCCGTTGTGCGCGCGATGAGACCCCCGTAGCTCAGGCGGACAGAGCATCGGATTTCTAATCCGGCGGTCGCAGGTTCGAATCCTGCCGGGGGTGC
>CAZEVX010000026.1:0-21411 GCA_964515705.1 uncultured Verrucomicrobiota bacterium
ATTCTATACCGCATCTCGACGGAGCTCTAACCGCCTTTCATGCTATCTGACCCCTTTTCCGGGCGGCGCGGTCGGGTCCGGCCGCGGCTGCACGGCGATGTCCGGCGGCAGGGCGGCGCGGAGCGGGGTGGCGCTGCGCCGATAGGCCTGCCAGGAGGCCTCGAACCCGCCGCCGCCCAGCCCGAGCGCGGCGAGGATCGCGGGCGTGACCACGATGGTGTAGCCCAGGGCGGCCGGATGCAGGCCGTCGGGCACGAAGCGCTCGAACAGCGGCGGGTCTTCCGCGAGCACGCGGCTCCAGTTCGCGTGGTGGTCCATCAGCATCAACCCGCGCTCGGCGGCCACGTCGCGGTACACCTGGTAATACGCCTCGAGGTTCGGCCGGACGGCGCGGGGCTTGCCGGTGACCGGGTTCATGGTCATGAGAATGATCTCGCAGGCCGGGTTGACCGCCAGGATGCGGTCAATCATGGTCACCAGGTTGCTGCGGCAGGCGCCGACGGGGATCTGGTAGCCCTCGAAGGCGTCGTTGATGCCGAACTCTAGGAACACGCAGTCAGGCTGGGTGCGCAGCACGCGGCGATCGAGGTCGAACAGCCCGCCGGGCGACGCCCTCCCGCCCACGCCGGCATTGAGCAGAAGGGCCCGGCAGGGAAACCAGCGCTGCAACTCGCGGTCTAGTTGGGAGACCCAGGCGCCGCCGTAGGTTAGGCTGGTGCCGTAGCAGACGATCAACTGGACGCGGCCGGCGGCCAGGGCGCGGATGGTCTTGGAGGGGGCGGATGCGCGCATGGCCTTGAGGGCATTCGAGACCGCCGCGGCGTCGGCCGCCGGCGCGCCGCCGGCGGCGGCCGCCAGGGCGCCGAGAAGGATGACCAGCGCCATCCGGGTAATGGGGTTCTCCCGTTTGTTGTAGCGTGCCCGCCGCGGCGGGCTCGCCTCACGCGGCGGTGACGGATGCCTGGTGTGTAGCATGCCGGGACGTCCGGCGCCAGCGCGGAGTGGGCGTGTCCGCGGTTCGCGCGGCGCCCGATTTTTAGGGTAGAGCTAGGACGGGGGTCTTGGTATAGTGCGGACCAACACCACGGCTGTCCGCGGCAACCGCGGCGGCTTGCGGAAAGGAGGGCAGGCGGGACGGAAGCCGGCGCCTGCCGGCCGATGACAACGCCTGCGGTAAACGCGGCCCGCCGGCGGCGGGCGGACATCAACGGGCATTGTTGGAGAAACCCATGAAACGGTTGTTGTGCGCGGCGATGGGCATCGCGGTCCTGGCGGCGGGCCTGGCCGTCCAGGCGGGCGAAGGCAGCCATTACGTCAACGGGGTGGAGGGGATCAAGGCCGCCAGCCTGCCGCCCCCGGGTGTCTACGGGCGGCTGTACACGCTCTATTACGGCGCCGGCCACCTGCGCGACGCCGGCGGCGACCGGGTGGACCCGGATTTCAAGGTGCACGTGTTTGCCGCCGTGCCGCGCGTGATCTGGATCACGCCGGTCCAGGTGCTCGGGGCCAACGTCGGCTGCGACCTGATCGTCCCGGTGGTCTCGACCGATTTCAAGATGAAGATCGGCAACGCCGAGATCCGCGACACACAGGTCGGGATCGGCGACCCGTGCCTCGAGCCGATCCTGCTCTCCTGGAACCGGGCGTCCTATGACGTCTCCTCGGCCTTCGGCATCTATGTTCCCGCCGGCCAGTACGAGCCGACCGATCCCTCCAGCCCCGGCATGGGATTCTATACCTACATGTTCACGCTCGGCGGCACCTACTACGCCGACCCCGAGCGGACCTGGGCGGCCTCGGTCCTCGGCCGCTACGAGATCAACAGTTACAAGCGCATCGTGGACGTGCGGCCCGGCGACGCCTTCCACTTCGAGTGGGGCCTCAGCAAGAACCTGGCCAAGGTCTGGGAAGTCGGCCTGGCCGGCTACTGCCAGTGGCAAGTCACCGACGACCGCGGCAGCGACGCCCTGGATCCCGACACGCGCGACCGCGTGTTCGCCGCCGGACCGGAAGTCTGCTACGCCGTCGCCCCGGCGAGGCTCAACGTCGCCCTGCGCTACGCGCAGGAGTTCCTGGCGCGCGATCGCCCGGAAGGCAGCATCGCGACTCTGACGCTGACCAAGATCTTCTGACGTCGGCGCGCGGGCGTTCCGCCCGCCATCGCAACGGTCCGTCTCGCGGGGTGCCCGCGGGCAGGCGCGCATCCTGGGCGCGACTTCGCCCTTGTCTTCCGCGGCCGGCTATGCCAGACTGCGCGCCGGTGAACGCCGTGGGTCCGGCCCGATGTCAAACCCTGCGCCGCGGCGCTGCCCGGTCGGCGCGGATTGTCCGTATCCCTTGGGGGTCGCCATGTATGAAGCATTGAAGGCGCGCGCGGAGAGCAACCGCCCGATCCGGGTCGGCCTGGTGGGCGCCGGCGCCATGGGGCTTGGCATCGCCTGGCAGATCGGCCGAACCCCCGGCATGGAACTGTCGTTCGTGGCGGACACCGACCTGGCGGCCGCGCGCCAGGCGCAATCCCTCTACGGCAAGCCGGCGCGCGTCACGACGGACGGGATGGCCGCCCTGCGCGACGAGGCGGTTCCCTGCGACGTGTTCGTGGAATCCACCAACTGCATCGGCGCGGCGGCGGACTATTGCCTGGCGGCCATCGCGCGCCGCGCGCACGTCGTGCTGATGAACGCCGAGGTCGACCTCTGGCTCGGCCCGCTGCTCCAGGCCGAGGCCGCCCGCGCCGGGGTGGTCGTCACCAGCGACGCCGGCGACCAGCACGGCGTCCTCATGCGCATGCTGGACGAAATCCGGCTGTGGGCGTTCGACCTCGTCCAGGCCGGCAACATCAAGGGGTTCCTCAACCGCCATGCCACGGCGCAGGCTCTGCTGGCGGAGGCCAAGAAGCGCAACCTCAACCCCGTCCAGTGCTGCGCCTACTCGGATGGCTCCAAGCTCAATATCGAGATGGCCCTGGTGGCCAACGGCACCGGGATGCCTCCGTTCCAGACCGGCATGCAGGGGCCGCGCTGCGAGCGGGTCGAGGAGGTCCTGAACCGGTTCGATTTCGACGCCTACCAGGGCGTCGGCCGCGTGGACTACATCCTCGGCGCCCAGCCCGGCGGCGGCGTCTACGTCGTCGGCCGCTGCGACGACGAGTTCCAGAAGCATTACCTCTGGTACTACAAGCTGCACGGCCGGCATCCCTATTACCTGTTCTACCGCCCGTACCACCTCTGCCACCTCGAGACCACCCGCGCCATCGCCCTCGCCGCCCTCTGGAACAAGGCCGTGCTGACGCCGCGCGCCGGGCGGGTTGCCGATGTCTACGCCTACGCCAAGCAGGACCTGGCCCCCGGCGCGGTCATCCGCCACGGCATCGGCAGCGACGAGGTCTACGGCATGGTCGCCGCCGCGCGCGCGGCCGATGCCGCCGGCCAGCTGCCCCAGGGGCTGCTCGAGGCCGACGATCCGAACCGGTTGCCGCGGCTCACGCGCGCCGTGCGCCGGGACCAGCCGCTGACCTACGACGACGTCGCGCTGCCGGATTCGCGCGTTTGCCAGTTGTACGCGCGGCAGCGGCGCCTGCCGACCGCCGCCGCCCCGGGCCCGGGCGCCCGGTGATCGTATGGGAACGCGGCCACCAGTGGCGGTGCTCGGCGGCGGCGTCTGCGGCCTCTATGCCGCCCTGGCGCTGGCGCGCGCCGGCTGCCCGGTGACCGTCCTGGACCGCGGAGAGCGCCCCGGCGGGCTGTCCGGCAGCCGGGCGCGCGGCGCCAACTTCTACGATCTCGGCGTCCACCTGCTCCACCAGTTCGATCGCGCGCTGACCGCCGACCTGCGGGGCATCCTGGGCGAGGAGTGCCTCTCCGTGCCGCTGGACGCCCGCATCCGGTGGGCGGGCGCGACCTACCGCTATCCCCTGCAGTTCGCCGACATGCTCAAGGGCATGCCCTTCTGGCGGCTGACGCACTGCACGCTGGGGCTCCTGGGCGCGCACCTGCGGGAGGCCGCGCGCCGCGCCCCGCCGGCCGACGCCGAGCAGGCGCTGATCCGCCTCTACGGGCGGCCGCTCTACGAGTTTTTCTTCCGCGAGTTCACCCACCGCTACTGGGAACTCCCGCCGCGCGCGCTGTCGGCCACGTTCGTGAGCACCAAGATGCCGCGCCTGACGGCCGTCGATGCCGTCAAGCGCGTTCTGGCGCGCTTCGGCGTCGCCGAACGCGCCGGGCGCGCCGTGGAAAGCGCCCTGCTGGACGAAACCCTGCTCTACGCGCCGACCGGCGCCGAGGCCCTGCCGCGCCGCCTGGCGGCAGCCGTCGAGCGCGCCGGCGGACGCATCGTGCCGGGAGCCGACGTGCGCGCCGTGACGCTCCGGGACGGCCGCGTGGCCGCGATCCGCTATGCCCGGGACGGCGCCGAACAGGAGCTCGCCTGCGCGGCCTGTATCTCGACGATCCCGCTGCCCGCCCTGGCGCGCCGCGCGCGGCCGGCGCCGGCCGACGACGTCTTGGCGGCGGCCGCGCGGCTGCGGTTCAAGCCGATCGCGATCTACGGGCTGCTGGTGCGCCGCCCACGCTGCATGGAGTCCCTCTACATCTACTACCGCGACCGCGCGTTCCACCGCGTCGGCGAGCCGAAGAACGCCGGCCTGCGGGTGACCCCGGCCGACCACACGATCCTGATCGTCGAGACCACCTGCGAACAGGGCGACGCGAAATGGCGCGGCGCCCCGGAGGCGCGCGGCCGGATCGTCGCCGACCTCGAGGCCGAGGGCCTCTGCCGGGTCGACGACATCGTCGAGATGCACGTCTTCCCCGAGCCCCACGGCTACCCGGTCTTCGCCCTCGGCTTCGAGCCGCACCTCGAGCGCGTGCGCGCTTGGGTTCGCACCATCCCCAACCTCCAGTCGGCCGGGCGCCAGGGCGGATTCCTGTATCCCAACATGCACGCGGCCATGCGCATGGGGGAACAGGCCGCCCGGGCGATCCTCGGCGCGCCGGCGCCGGCGGCCAACCCGGCCTGAACGGGTCCGGCGGGGAGCCACCACGCCATGTGCGGGATTTACGGATTCGCCGGGTTCGACGAGCCGGGCTTGCTCGACCGCATGGGCGAGCTCCTGCGGCACCGCGGCCCGGACGACGTCGGCCGCTTCGACGCCCCGGGGGTCTCCCTGGGCATGCGGCGGCTGAGCATCATCGATCTCGAGGGCGGCCACCAGCCGATCGCCAACGAGGACGGGACCATCACCGTCTGCCAGAACGGCGAGCTCTACAACTACGTGGAATTGGCCGAGGAGCTCCGGCGCCTCGGCCACGTCTTCCGCACGCGCTCGGACACCGAAGTCGTCGTCCACGCCTACGAGCAGTGGGGCGCGGACTGCCTGGCGCGCTTCAACGGGATGTTCGCCTTCGCGCTTTACGACGCCCGGCGCGGCCGCCTCTTCCTGGCCCGCGACCGCTGCGGCCAGAAGCCGCTCTATTACTGGGACCAGGGCGGCCGCCTGATCTTCGCCTCCGAAATCAAGGCCATCCTGGAGTCGCGCCACGTGCCGCGGGAGCCGAACCCCGCCGCCCTCGACGCCTACCTCTGCCTGCGCTGCGTGCCGGAACCCGCGACGCTCTTCCGGGGCATCCGCACCCTGCCGGCCGCCCACTTCCTGCTGCGCGAGGGCGGCGTCACCGGCGACCCCCGCCGCTACTGGGACGTGACGCTCCACCCCGAGGGCGAGCCCTACCGCCCCGACGGAGAGTACCTGGAAGAACTGCAGGCGCTGTTCTTCGACGCCGTGCGCATCGCCCTGCGCAGCGACGTGCCCGTCGGCGCCTACCTCAGCTCGGGCGTCGATTCCAGCCTGATCGTCGCCGCCATGCGCCGCTTCCACGAGCGCGTCAACACCTACTCGATCGGGTTCCGCTCCCCGGTGGACGAGACCTCGGCCGCCGCCGAAACCGCGCGCCGGCTCGGCACGACCCACCACGAAATCTATTGCCTGGCCGAGGACTTCGACCTGCTGCCGAAGGTCATCTGGCACATGGACCGCCCGGTCGGCGACGTCCTGATCGTGGCGTTCTACAAGCTGGCGGCCGCCGCCGCCCGCGACGTCAAGGTCGTCCTCGGCGGCGAGGGGGCCGACGAGATGTTCGCGGGCTATTCCTTCCACAAGATCATCCCGTGGGCCGAACGCTACCGGCGCTGGACGCCGTCCTGGCTGCGCCGCGGGATCGCGCTGCCCCTGCTGCGCGCCGCCCCGGTGGCCGCGCTCAACCGCTTCTTTGCCTTCCCGGCCTACCTCGGCGCCACCGGCAAGGAACGGGTTGTCGACTTCCTGGCGCGCTATGACCGGCGCACCCTCTCCGAAAACTACGTTGCCCTCAAGACCCTCTGGTCGCTCGACGAGCGGCGCGCCGTCTATTCCGACGCCTTCCGCGCCGCCGCCAGCGACGCCTGGATGCCTCCCGTGCGCGACGCCGGCGGGCCGTTCCTCGACCGGCTCCTCAAGCTGCAGTATGCCGACTGGCTCCAGGACTGGGCCCTCATCCGCCAGGACAAGAACGCCATGGCCCACGCGCTCGAGGTCCGCCTGCCGTTCCTCGATCACCGCCTGATCGAGCTGGCCTTCCGCATGCCGCCGCGCCTCAAGGTCCGCGGCCTGCAGGACAAGGTCATCGAGCGGCGCCTGGCGGCCCGCCTCCTGCCGCGCGCGGTCGTCCGGCGCCCCAAGATCCCCTTCTTCTTCCCGGTCGAATACCTCTTCCAGCATCCGCGCGTGCGGGACTGGATCCGCATGACCCTCGACCCCGCGCGCGTGCGGCGCCGCGGGTATTTCGATCCCGCCCGGGTGCAGGCGCTGGTGGACGGCATGCTGCGGCGCGACTTCGTGCCCGTCAAGCAGGTCATGTCGCTGGTGATCCTGGAACTCTGGCACCGCATCTTCATCGACCGCGACCTCGCGGTCTGAAGGCCGCGCGGCCTGCCGAAAAAAACGCTTGCCTTCCCGCCGGCGCGCGCTACCATTTCGATTCTACGCGTAGAAACAAAAGGAGGCAGCCGCGGCGGCCGCATGACGGAACGGGCATTGCACGCGCTGGCGCGCGCCCTGGCGGCGGCCCGCGGGCCGGCCGACCGGCGCGCCCTGCTGGCGGCGCTGCTGACGCCCGCCGAGCGGGCGCGGCTGGCCCTGCGCTGGGACCTGGTGCGGCGCCTGGCGGCCGGCGAGCACCAGCGCCGGGTGGCCCGGGCGCTGGGCATCAGCCTGTGCAAGATCACGCGCGGCTCGCGCGAACTGAAGCGCAACCCGCGGTTCCGGCGCCTGGTGCGCGCCTCGCTGGCGCGCGGCGGCTAAGCGGCGCGCGCCGCCGCGCGACCCATGGCGCGTTGGCGATTGACGATGGAATGTTCAGACAATCGAACCCCCAACCCAGGAGCGCTATGAGCCCGACAACCAAGGTGTTCTTGAACGAGCAGGACATCCCGCGGCAGTGGTATAACATCCAGGCCGATCTCGCGCGACCGCTCCCGCCGCCGGTGGACCAAAGCGGCAAGCCGATCGGCCCGGAAGCCCTGGCGCCGGTCTTCCCGATGAACCTCATCGAGCAGGAGGTCAGCACCCAGCGCTGGATCGATATCCCCGAGCCGGTGCTCGAGAAACTGCTGATCTACCGGCCGAGTCCGCTGTGCCGGGCGCTGGCGTTCGAGCGCGCGCTCAAGACGCCGGCCAAGATCTACTACAAGAACGAAGGGGTCTCGCCGGCCGGCAGCCACAAGCCCAACACGGCCATTCCGCAGGCCTATTACAACCAGGTCTTCGGCATCAAGCGCCTGACCACCGAGACCGGCGCCGGCCAGTGGGGTTGCGCGCTGGCGATGGCCTGCAAGCTCTTCGGCCTGGCCTGCAAGGTCTACATGGTGCGGATCAGCTTCGACCAGAAACCGTTCCGCAAGATGATGATGGGCGTCTGGGGCGCCGACTGCGTGGCCAGCCCGTCCACCGAGACGCGCACCGGGCGCGAGATTCTGGCGAAGATGCCGGACACGCCCGGCAGCCTGGGGATCGCCATCAGCGAGGCGATCGAGGACGCGGTGAGCTCCCAGGACACCCGCTACTCGCTTGGCAGCGTGCTGAACCACGTGCTGCTGCACCAGACGATCATCGGGCTCGAGGCCCAGAAGCAGTTCCGCCTGATCGGCGCCTACCCGGACGTGGTCATCGGCTGCGTCGGCGGCGGCTCGAACTTCGCCGGAATCAGCTTCCCGTTCCTGTGCGACAAGATACACGGCAAGGCCGTGCGGGTGGTGGCGGTCGAGCCCTCGGCTTGCCCGACCCTGACGCGCGGGCCGTTCGTCTACGATTCCGGCGACGTGGCGATGATGACGCCGCTGCTGGCGATGCACAGCCTGGGCCACGCCTTCGTGCCCAAGCCGATCCATGCCGGCGGCCTGCGCTATCACGGGGTGGCGCCGCTCATCAGCCACGTGCTGCGCGCGGGACTGATCGAGGCGCGCTCGATCAACCAGCTCGAATGTTACCGCATGGCGCTGCTCTGGGCGCACACCGAGGGCTTCATTCCCGCCCCGGAAACCTCGCACGCCATCGCCGCCGCCGCCCAGGAAGCCGTGCGCGCGCGCGAGGAGGGCAAGCCGCGCACGATCCTGCTGAACTGGTCCGGCCACGGCCTGATGGACCTGACGGGCTACGAGAAATTCCTCTCCGGCACCATGGTGGACGCCGTGCTGGAAGAGGACGAGCTGCAACGGTCGCTCGCCTCGCTGCAAGGCCTGCCCAAGCCGCCGGCGTAAGGACGGAATGGCTCCTAGGCGCCGGCCGGGACGGCCGCCGGGGCGGCGTTGGGGGCAGGCGTTTCGGGGGCCGCCGGGGCAGGGGCCGGGGCGGCCGTCGCGGGAACGGTTGGCGCGGGGGTCTCCGCGGGCGCCGCGCCGGACGGCGGGGCATTCGTGGGCGGCTCGGCCGCCGGGGCCGCGGGGGTGTCCGCCGGCGGGGCGGCCGGCGCCGGCGCCGCGCCGGGTGGCAGCAGGCTGCCGTTGTAGAGCGCCTGCACCTGCGCGGGCGTCAGGGCGATCTGGAACAGCATCAGGTCGTCGAGAATCCCGTTGGCGGCCGTGGCGTCCGCCGCGCCGCCGAACACCAGGCTCGAAGCCTGTTTCAGCGGCCGCTTTGTCAGTTCGTCGGCCGGGTAGTCCAGCCCGTCCACGTAGAGCGTGAAGCGTCCCTCCGCGTCCCAGGTCAGGACGAGGTGCCGCCAGTCGGCCGCAAAATCCGACGGCGTGAAGGCGATGCCGACCGGCTGCACCTGGAGTTTGCCCTGGGCGTGCTGGAGGGCGATCTTGTCGGACGGGACCTGCAGGATCGTCTCGAGCGTCCCGTCGCGCGCGTCCCAGTTCGGGCGGAACCAGGCGCTGATCGTGCCGTTGGTGCGCCAGCGCGCCAGGCTGGCGCCCGCGGTCTCGAGCGCCAGGGTCTCGCGCGCGGTCCGCAGGCCGGGCGGCGCCCAGTGGCGCGGCGCCGGTCCCGACCCGGTGGCAGGATAGGCCAGGTCGCGCTGTTCGAGTTGCAGGCCATCAACGAGAAAGGTGACCGGGGAACTGTCGGTGGCCGTGACCAGCAGCTTCAGGCGCGCCTCGAGCGGCGCGCCGGCCGGCTGGGAGGCTTTCCAGTCGGCCTCGTGTTTCGGGCCGAGACGCACGCTGGACCCCGCGAAGCGGAAGGCGCAGGCCGCCCGCTGCCAGGTGTCGTTCAGCGTGACATAGACCGGCTCGCCGGCGGCCTCGCCGTCGGCCTCGGCCAGCGTCAGCTTCAGGTTGCCCTGGCCCTTGAGGTACAGCGACGCGACATAGGCGGCCGGCACGATCGCCGCGCCGTTGTAGAGCGCGCGCTCGGCGGTGAACATGGTGGCGAACCCGGAATCTTCCGTCTCGCCCGGGGTCTTGACGCGTAGCGCCGTCGTCCCGGTCCAGGGCGCGGCGGTGTCGTGTTCGAGCGCCGCGTTGCCGAGGGCGGTGAAGGCGGTCAGTTCCTCGGCCGTCGCCTGGCCGGGCGCGCAGAGGTTGGCGAAGGCCGATTCGAGCAGCAGACCTTGGCCAGACTTGCCGGGAACCAGCCGCGGCGCCTGGGCGGCCGCCTCGCGCCCGTTGGCGTAGGCGGGCGACTCGCGGGTGAAGACCGCCGGCAGAACGACGCCCGGGGCCAGGAACTCGGGCGCCACGCCGGCGTCGAACGAAAACCGGGCCAGCAGGTTCGAGACGGGATCCTCCGGCGGCAACGGTTCGGCGGGTGCGGCCGCGGCGGCGTTGGTGTCGGCGGGGGCGGCCTCGGGCGCGGGGTCCTGGGCGGCCAGCCGCGCGGCCGGCAGCAGGCCCGCGACCAGGAGCGCCGCGGCCAGTTTTGTCATGACGTCGCAGGGGGGCTGTGGCATAGTGTCCTCCAGGGTTGCGGTCTCGCACGGGCGATCGCTATCCACTATTACAGGCGCCTGCCATGGAAAGCAATCCCCTTGTGCGGCGCCGCCGGCTGCGGGCGGCGCTGGGCGCCGTCTCCGGCCGCGATTGGAATGACTGGCGCTGGCAGGTGCGCCGCAGCCTTGACGGGCCGGCGCTGCTGGCGTTCCTGGGGCGGGCGCCGGACCCCGCCGCGCGCGCGCGCTGGGCGGCGCTCCTGCGCCGCTATCCCGCCCGCGTCACGCCCTATTACCTGGCCCTGGCCGATCCCGGCGACCCGGCCGACCCGATCCTGCGCCAGTGCCTGCCGGACCTGGCCGAGTTCGAGGCCGCCGCCGCCGACCCGCTCGGCGAACGCCGGCACGAGACGGTCCCGGGCCTGGTATGCCGCTATCCCGACCGCGCCCTGGCCCTGGCGACGAGCGACTGCGCGGTCTATTGCCGGCACTGCACCCGCAAGAACTTCTGGGCGGGGCGCCGCCTGGCCCCATCCCCCGCGCGCTGGCGGCGGCTGGCGCGCGCCGTGGCGCGGATGCCCGGCGTGCGCGAGGTGATCGTCTCCGGCGGCGAGCCCCTGCTGCTGGACGATACCCGCCTCGACGCCTTCCTTGGCGCCCTGCGCGCCGCGCCGCAGGTCAAGGTCCTGCGGCTGGGCACGCGCGCGCCGGCGGTGCTGCCGATGCGGGTCACGCCCGCGCTCTGCGCCCGGCTGGCGCGTCACCGGCCGCTCTGGATCAACACCCAGTTCAACCACCCGCGCGAACTCACCCCCGCGGCCGCCCGCGCCTGCGAACGCCTGCTGCGCGCCGGCCTGCCGGTCTCCAACCAGACGGTCCTGCTGCGCGGGGTCAACGACGATCCCGATACCCTGGTCGCGCTCTGCGCCGGACTCCAGGAAATCTCCGTGCGGCCCTATTACCTGTTCCACGGCGATCCCGTGCGGGGCGCCGCGCGCTTCCGCGTGCCGGTGGCCCGCGGCCTCGAACTGGTCGCCGCGCTGCGCGCGCGGCTCGGCGGCCTGTGCCTGCCGCAGTATGTCGCCGATTTGCCTGGCGGCGCCGGCAAGGTGCCCCTGGAGCCCTCGCACCTCGTGTCGCTCTCGGCCGGCCGCGCCGTCGTGCGCGGATTCCGCGGCGGACGGTTCGTGTGCTGACCGCGCGGCGGCGCACGGCTCCCGCCCAATTCTTCTGTAGGAGCCCGGCCCCCGCCGGGCGATCATTCTGTAGGAGCCCGGCCCCCGCCGGGCGATCATTCTGTAGGAGCCCGGCCCCTGCCGGGCGATCATTTTGTAGGAGCCCGGCCCCTGCCGGGCGATCACTGTCCCAATGCCGCCCCCATGCCGTTTCCGTGCCGGATGTCTGCCGGAGCGCGGGCATCTTGCCCGCCGTCGTCCCCATATCTTCTTTTCCCCCTGTGGGGACAGAGCATGTGATGCCCGGTGCTTGACCATTGGGGCGGAGACCAGTAGCATCATGAAAGGTGATATGGTACAATATACTTCAATATACTTTTCAATATACTTTTTGGGGAGGGCATGCCATGAACGCGAAGCGGGGACGGTGCGGAACGCGCGCGCTGGCGGGCGCGTGGCTGCTGGCCTTGGCCGGGGTGGCCGCGGCGGATTACTGGGAACGCACCACGCCCCTGCCGGCTGAGCGGCGGTTTCCGGCGGTGGCGGTCTTGGGCCATCGGCTGGTGGCCGCCGGCGGCCTCGATAACGGCAATATCGCGCGGACCAATCTCTTCTTCTTCGACGGCGCGGCCTGGACGGAAGGGCGCGGGATTCCCGGCGGGCGCGGCCTGGGAGACGCCGCCGTCTTGAACGGCCGACTCTACCTGGTCGGCGCGCGGGGGACGTCCGTCATGGGCGCCACGAATGTATTCCGGTTCGACGGGACGTCCTGGGTGGAAGTGGCCGGCTTGCCGGCGCCCCGCAGCTGGCTGGCGGCGGCGGCCTATCAGGGCGACCTCTACGCCATCGGCGGGGCGTCCGGCGATTATCCCTGGCCGCCGGTCACCAATGTCTACCGCTACGACGAGGGGCCGAACGCCTGGACTGAGGTCGCCGGGCTGCCGGCCCCGCGTCAGGGACTGGTGGCGGCGGTCTATAACGGCTCGCTCTACGCGATCGGCGGGATGGCGCCCGATTACGCGCAGATCAACGTCGGCACCAATGTCTATCGCTTCGAGGGCACGCAGTGGACCGAGGTGGCGGGGCTGCCCGCCGCGCGCGCCGCCCTGGCGGCCGCCGTCTGGAGCAACGGCCTCTATGCCATCGGCGGCCGGGACGAGGCCGGCGACGTGCACCCGGCCATCTACCGGTTCGATGGCGCACGCTGGGCTCGCGCCAACGGGATCGCCTGCCAGGCGCTCGGCGCCGGGGTCCTCGACGGAACTCTCTGCGCGGTGGCGGGCTCGTCCGACCGGCTCTGCGAACACGGCCGCCCGGATGTCTTCCGCTATACCCAGAACGCGACGCTGCCGGCGCCGACAGGCGTCACGGCCACGCGCGGCGCCTTTTCCAACGAGGTGCGCGTGACCTGGACGGGCGGGCCGGGCGACTCCTGGTATGAAGTCTATCGGCATACGGTCAATAACGCGGCCGGGGCGGCCCGCGGCACCGGCGGGGGAGGCGCGACGTCGCTCGACACGGTATTCCACGACACGCACTGGACGATTTACAACGGGACATTCCTCTATTACTGGGTGCGGGCCGTCAACGAGGCCGGCGTGACGAGCGCCTTCAGCGCCGCGGCCTCCGGCTTCTGCGCCGTGACGGATCCGCTGGCGGTCCGTGGGCAGCCGGCGCCGGGCGACTACGATGGCGATGGCCAGGCCGACCCCGCCGTTCTGCACCTGGCCAGCGGCCGGCTCTATGCCTGGCTGAGTTCGGCCGGCTACCAGCGCGTCGGCCCGGAGTCGCCATTCCGCGTTACCCCCGGCGACAGCCCGGCGACCGGCGATTACGACGGCGACGGCCTCTGCGACCCGGCGGTCTTCGACGTCGTGGCCGGGCGCTGGCACGTGTGGCTTTCGAGCGCCGGGTACGCGCGGGTTGGCCCGATCGCCATGGGGGTCACGGCCGGCGAGGACATCGCCGCGCCGGCCGATTTCGACGGGGACGGCCTGGCGGACCCGGCCGTCTATCAGGCGGCCACGGGGCGCTGGCATGTGTGGCTCTCGAGCGCCGGGTACGCGCGGGTCGGGCCGGCGGTGTTCCAGGAGGACGCCGCCCTGGACGCGCCGGCGCCCGGCCGGTTCGACGGCGCCGCGGCCGCCAGCCCGGCAGTCTTCGAGTCGGAGGGCGTCCCTGCCTGGGTCATCTGGATGGCGGGCAGCGGGTACGCCAAGGTCGGCCCGGTGCTCCTCGGGACGCCCGCTACGGTCCAGTTCGCCGTGCCGGCGGATTACGATGGCGACGGCCTCTGCGATCCGGCGGTCTATTGGCCGTCCGATACGCTGTGGACGATTTGGAAATCTGGGGAGGGTT
Source organism: uncultured Verrucomicrobiota bacterium (assembly GCA_964515705.1). Lineage (GTDB taxonomy): Bacteria > Verrucomicrobiota > Kiritimatiellia > JAAZAB01 > JAAZAB01 > CAZEVX01. The sequence continues at coordinate 13,937 of CAZEVX010000026.1, forward strand.
ACGCGGCGACCACCCTGCAACTCCGCTGAAGGAATCGGACCCGCGCCAGCCGCTGGGAGAAACAGACCATGACGTTCGGTTCCGCGCCGGCCGCCCGGCTGGTGGCCGCCGCCCTGCTGGCGGCCGTTGGCAGCTCCGCCCAGGGCCTGATCGTCGGCCACGAGGCCACGGACCTCGGCCAGGTACCCGCCGCCTGGATCGCCCAGGCCAAGGCCCTGTTCCGCATCGGCTACGGGCACACCTCGCACGGCAGCCAACTGGTCACCGGCCTCGAAACCATCGCCGCCACGCTGGGCGCGCCCTACGACTACACGGCCTCGGGCTGGGGGCTGGTCCCCGGCCGTTTTCTAAACGACTACTGGGGTAACGACGGCGGGGCCGCCGATCTCGGCCACCATGGCGACCTGGCCTGGCGCGATGCTACCGTCGAGATGCTCAACCGGCCGGGCAACGACCGCAACCTGGTGATCTGGTCGTGGTGCGGCGGGGTCTCCGACAACACGCCCGCCGGCATCGCCGTTTATCTCCAGGCCATGAGCGACCTCGAGGTGATGTTCCCCGCCGTGCGCTTCGTCTACATGACCGGGCACCTTGACGGGTCGGGCGTCGCCGGCAACCTCAACCGCATGAACGACCTGATCCGCCAGTACTGCCGCGCCCAGGGGAAAATTCTCTTCGATTTCGCCGACATCGAGAGCTACGATCCCGACGGCCGCGAGTTCTTGAGCCGGTTTGCCGACGACGGCTGCGCCTACGCCGGCGGGAACTGGGCCGCGGAATGGTGCGCCGCCCATCCCGGCGATCCGCGCGGCGCGGCCTGCGATTGCGCCCACTCGCAGCCGCTCAACTGCAACCTCAAGGGCCGCGCGCTCTGGTGGCTCCTGGCGCGCCTCGCCGGGTGGGCCGGGCCGGGAACCAACCTCCCGGCGCCGTCCGGTGTTTCGGCTTCCGACGGCGCGTTCGCCGACCGCGTGCGCGTGTCCTGGACGGCGGTCGCCGGCGCGGCCACCTACGAGGTCTGGCGCGCCCCGGCCGGCGGCGCCCGCCTCCGGGTGGCCGAGGTTGCCGGCGCGCCCTATGACGACCTGGCCGTCGTCCCGGGCGCGGTCTATGCCTACTCGCTCAAGGCGGCCAGCGGCGCCGGCGTCAGCCCGTTTAGCGCCGTCGACGCCGGCTATGCCGGCGCCTTGCCGGCGGCCGCGTGCCCCGCCGCCGATTATGACGGGGACCGCCTGGCCGATCCGGCCGTCGCCGGGCCGGACGGCGCCTGGCACGTCTGGCGCTCGTCGGCCGGCTATAGCCGCGCCGACGCCGCCGGCATGGGCGCGGCCGGCGAGACGCCGGCGGCCGCCGATTACGACGGCGACCGCCTGGCCGACCCCGCCGCCGCGCGGAACGGACGCTGGCGCGTGTGGCTCTCGACCGCCGGCTACGCGCCCGTCGGCGGGCTGCGCTTCGGCGCGGCCGGCGACGGGCCCGTCCCGGCGGACTACGACGGCGACGGGCTGGCCGACTTCGCCGTGGTTCGCGGCGGCGCCTGGACCTTCTGGCTCTCGGGCGCGGGCTATGTTGCGGTCGGGCCGCTGCCGTTCGGCGCGGACGGGGACCGGCCCGCCCCGGGCGATTACGACGGCGACCGCCGCGCCGACCCGGCGGCCGTGCGGGCCGGCGTCTGGACGGTGTGGCTCTCGGGCAACGGGTACCAGCCGGCTGGCGGCGGGCCGTTCGGCGCCGCGGGCGATTGGCCCGCGGCGGCGGATTACGACGGCGACGGCCTGGCCGATCCGGCGGTCTTCCGCCCGGGGACCGGAACCTGGACCGTGTGGTTGTCGAGTGCCGGCTATGCGCTCGCCGGGCCGGTGGCGCTGCGGTAGGTAGAACCGCAAGACGTGCTTCGGGAGCAACCGTATGCCTTTGCCGCGGAAACCGTGTGCCGGGCGAGAGGGTCCCCCCGTGCGGCATGAGGATTGCTGGGCCAAGACGACGCCGGGGGGCCGTCCCGGCATCTCCGTGGAGCAGCACTGCCGCACGGCCGGCATCGTGGCGCGGTTGCTCGCCGCCCGGCAGCCGGCCTGGTTGGCCGGCCGACTTGAGAACGCCGCCGGCGTCACGCTCGCGGCGTTGCACGATATCGGCAAGGTCGCCCCCGGCTTCCAGAAGAAGTGCCCCGCTTGGCTCGCGGCCCACGCCGTGGACGCATCCCGGCTGGCGGGACTGGAGGCAGACCACGCCAGGATCAGCCAGCGCACGGGTCAGGAACTCCTCGCGCGCGACGACTTGCGCTTCTGGGCGGCGATCATGGGCGCGCACCACGGGTCGCTCAAGGCCGACCGCGTTGGCCCTTTGTGTGACGGCGGCCCGGCGTGGCAAGCGGAGCGCGACCGGCTGGCGGCTACGCTGCTGGCGGAGTTCGGCCCTCTGCCAGGGCATACGATCGACTTCGATTGCGGTACGCTCTGGTTCAACGCCGGCCTGATCGCCGTCGCCGACTGGCTGGCTTCCGATGAACGCACCTTCCCGCCGTCCAAGGAACTGACCGCGGCGGAGATCGAGGAACGCGCCCGAGCGCAGCTTGGCCGCATCGGCTTTCGTCAGCCCAGGCCCCCGGTGGCCAAGCGTTTTCGCGACCTGTTCGCGTTCGAACCCAACGCCTTGCAGACGGTTATGGAAGCTGCCATCCGCGAACCCGGGGTCTACGTCGTCGAGGCTTCGATGGGTAGCGGCAAGACGGAGGCCGCGCTCATGGCGGCCAGCAACCTGCTGACAACCGGGAAGGCCACGGGCCTCTACTTCGCGCTCCCCACGCAGACCACGAGCAACCGCATCCACACCCGCGTGGCCGAGTTCGTCGAGCGGCTCTCGCCGGGCGCCGGCACACGTCTGATTCACGGGGCCTCCTGGATGCTGGACCCGGCGGAGTCCGTGACAGGCTCCCGTTGCGGACCGGAGAGCGAACACGCTGGCCGCGACTGGTTTGCCTCGACCCGCCGCGCGTTGCTGGCGCCGTTCGGGGTGGGGACGGTGGATCAGGCGCTGCTCGGCGTTGTCGCCGCGAAGCATTTCTTCGTGCGCCAGTACGGTCTGGCCGGGAAAGTGGTGATCCTGGACGAGGTGCATGCCTACGACCTCTACACGGGCACGCTCATTGACCGTCTCGTCGCGCGGCTGCGCGACCTGGGCGCGACGGCGATCGTGCTCTCGGCCACGCTCACCGCGACCCGCCGCCAGCAGTTGCTCGGGCTGGCGGACGCGGTGGAACGGTCGGCCGAGTACCCCCTGGTGTCCGGCTCCGTGAGCGGCGAGTGTCTCCAGAGAGCGGTTCCGGCGGAACAGCCCAAGACCGTTGGGGTGGGGTTCCAGTCGGCAGCGGCGCTCCCCGACCATTGCATGGAACGCGCCGAGCGCGGCGCGTGCGTGCTCTGGATTCGCAATACCGTTCACGATGCCCAGGACACCTACCGGATGCTGTGCGGTCTCCGGCGCGGCGGCGGGCCGGAAATCGCGTTGTTGCACGCGCGCTTTCCCCAGTTCCGCCGGGAGGAACTGGAAGGTCTGTGGCTCGACCGCCTGGGCAAGGAGCAGGCCCGGCGGCCCGCGCAGGGCTGTATCCTGGTGGCCACGCAGGTGGCCGAGCAGAGCGTGGACATTGACGCCGACTTCCTCATCACCGACCTGGCGCCCACCGACATGCTCCTGCAGCGCCTGGGGCGGCTGTGGCGGCATGCGCGCCCCCGGCCGCCGGGCTGCCGCGCGCCGGCGTTGGCCATCGCGCTGCCGGCGCTCGATCTCGCGGCGCTGCGGGTTGCGTCGGTCGGCGAAATCAAGGCCGCGCTCGGCCGGAGCGCCAGGGTCTACGCCCCGTATGTGCTCCTGCGCACCCTGGCGGTCTGGCGCGAGCGCGGCGCACTGACCCTGCCGGCGGATATTCGGGGGCTCATCGAGGCGACCTATGCCGAGGCGGCGAGCGAACCGCCGGCGTGGGCCAAACCGCGGGCCGAACTGGAACGCGAGAAGGAGAAGTTGCGGTCCAGGGCGCTGGCCAATGCCAACGTCTGGGACATCGCCTTGCCGGACGAAGAGGGCGTCCAAACCCGCTGGGGCGGTTGCCCGACGGCCGCGCTTGTCCTTGCCGACAAGGTTGTCCGCTGGGATTCGAGGCGCGGCGCCCGGCTGGCGCTCCTCAACGGCGAGACCTGCGAGATGCGGCCGAATGGGTTCGACTACGCCACGGTCAAGGCGCTGCACCGTAACCTCGTCAAAGTGCCGCGTTGGGCGGTGCGGCAGTGGCTGCGTGAAACGCCCATCTGGCTGCGCGAGTACGTGACGGGCGCGGTCTTGGTTGGCGAGTTGCGCGGCGGGCATGTGTTGGCGTGCCCGGCCGGCGCCGACACGGGGTTGGCGTACCGCGCGGATTTAGGCGTGGTGCTCCCGCCATGGCAATCGGCGGAGTCGGCGGGACGCGACCCGGAGGAGGGCGACGATGAATCTTACGACGGGTAAGTGGATCCCCGTGGTCTGGGACGACGGCCGGGCGGACCGCGTAAGCCTGCTGGACGCGTTCCGGCAGGGAGACCGCATCCGCGACCTCGCCGTGCGGCCCCACGAACGTATCGCCCTCATGCGCCTGCTCCTCTGCGTGGCCCAGGCCGCCCTCGACGGCCCCAGAGACCGCGCGGAGTGGACACGCTGCCGCGACCGTCTGCCCAAAGCCGCGGCCGACTACCTCGCCAAGTGGCGCCGCGCGTTCGAGCTCTTCGGCGAGGGGCAGAGGTTTTTGCAGGTGGCGAACCTTCAGCCGACCCGGACCAGCGAAGACAGGGATCCGCCGCTAGCCAGCAAGCTCGACATTGCGCTTTCGACGGGGACAGCTTCAACGCTTTTTGACAACGAGGGTGGCGCGCCCAGGCGGTTTGAGCCGCCGCAAATGGCCTTGATGCTACTCGCGTTCCAATGCTTTTCTCCCGGTGGTCTTCTTTCGGAGTGCCTCTGGGACGGCGTCAAGACCAAGAAAGCGGGCAATGTTGCAGCCCCCTGTCTGGCGGGTAAAATGGTGCATACCTACTTGGTGGACCGGGCCTCGTTACTGCGTACAGTCTGGCTGAACCTCTTGAACAAACAACAACTGGAGGGCAAACAGCCTTGGGGCAGGCCGGTTTGGGAGAGGATGCCGACGGGACCGCGCGACCGCGAAGAGATCAAGACGGCTTCCTGTACGTACCTGGGCCGGTTGGTGCCTCTGTGCCGCGCGGTGAGACTCTCGCCAGATGGAATCACCATGATTTGGGGGTGCGCCATCGACTATCCGACCTTTGAAAGCTCCGGGTGGCGAGAACCTGCGGCAACCGTCTTTCTCGCCAGTGGCCGGAACGGCGAACCGGTGCGAAGGCAACTGGCCGGGTCTATCGAGCGGGCGCTGTGGCGTGAGTTAGGCGCGATAGCGGTGCTCGACCATTCGGACGAGAATCAGCTTGGCGGTCCCTACGCCCTGTATAATGCCGTGGAGTCAACAGCGATAGACATCACTGCAAGCGCTGTAGTCCATGCCAAGAGAAAAACCACAACAATCTTGAATATCGTGGAGTCCGTTCTGCACGTTCCCGTGCCCTTGTTGGCCGATGTGGCCGATGCGGGCCAACGCCTTTACCAGAAAGGCGTACAGCAAGCGGAGACTTGGGCCAGTAGCCTCGACCGGGCGATCTCCGCCTGCCACCGCGAGTTGCACGACGAGCTCGACAAGGCGGAATTCCGCAACCGCGGCATGCTCGTCAAGCAGAAGGCCGCCGCCCACTACTGGACGGCGATCGAGCAAAGAGTGCCGCTGCTGCTGGCGCTGGTGGAGAACCCGGCCCCGCTGGTCCAAGCTGGCAGCGCGAAAGAGCAATGGGGCGGCACCGCGTGGGGCAAGGCCCTGGCCGTCGCCGCCCGCGAGGCCTACGAACTGGCCTGCCCGCGCGGCACGCCACGCCAGCTAAAGGCCTACGCGCTCGGATTGAGCGCGCTCTTCAAGCCCCTGGAAGAAGCAGAACCCGAAGAGGAGCAGACCCCCGAGGAGGCGACCCGTGAAGACTCCGTGGATTGATCCGCGCGCCACCGCGTTCCTTGAGTTCCTGCGGCGCTACCAGAAAGACCGCGGCGCCCTCGCCAACCTGCGCGGCGCGCTTACCGAAGCCCGCCGCCCGAACGCCTGGCCGCTGCTGGGCGGATTCCCGGGCGCCATCGGCAACCCGGCTTACGAAACCGTGGCGGGGCTGTGGGCCGCCGACCCGGAGGGGAACTGCGCGACCGGCAATCTGGGCAACACCCTGGCGGCACTGGTTGGCGAACACAACTCGTTCGAGGGCCGCTTCAAACGCCTGCTTGCGTGCGACCCGGACGAGCTTCCCGCGCGCGTGGCCCCCGTCGTGCGCGCCGCGCAGGCCAAGGGGGTGCGCGTCAACTACGCCCAGATCCTCTCCGATCTGCTGCACTGGGACGACGACCGGCGCACCGCATGGGCTAAGGCCTTCTGGGGCGCTCCGGAAGACGAAGCCGTCGAGGAGACCGTATGAGCTACCTGACCCAAGCGTTCCTGGACTTCGAAGACGCCGCGCGTCTCCGGCTCCGCGACGTCTACGATTGGCACCAGCTTGTCTGGCGCGCGTTCCCGGGGGCCGACGGCCAGCCCCGCGACCACCTGACGCGCCTCGACCGGCGCGAGCGCGAGCGGCAATTCCGGTTGCTGATGGTGTCGGCCCGCCCGCCGGCCCGCCCGCCCGAGTGGCCGGCCGATCCCGAAGCCTGGCAAACGCGCGAGATCAAGGCCGCGTTTCTGGCGCGCGACCGCTACCGCTTCCAGTTGCGGGCCAACCCCACCAAGCGCGAGAACCAGAGCCGCAAACGCGTGCCGTTGCGGACCCCCGCGGAACAGCTCGCCTGGCTCCGACGCAAGGGCGAGCAGTCGGGGTTCGCGGTGGATGAGGACAGCCTGCGGATCGTGCCCGAGGGGCGCGCGTGGTTCCGCATTGAGAAAGCGCAGCGCTCCGGGGTCCACCATGCCGTCGAGTTCGAGGGCGTGCTGCGGGTCACCGACCGGGCGGCCTTCGAGGCCGCCTTCGCCCGGGGCATCGGCTCCGCCAAGGCCTTCGGATTCGGCCTGCTGGCGCTGGTGCCCATCGCCTGAGACACCGCCCATGGATATTGCCAACGAACGCCGTCTTGCGGCCCGGGCCAAGACCCTGGGCGAAAGCGCCTCGGCAGCGGCCGTGCCCGACCTGGCCGCGCTCGCCCGGTCGGCCTCGCCGCTCGTGCGGCGCCTGGCGGCCTCGGCCCTGGGCAAGTTGGCGGGCATAGCGGACTCCGCGGCGTCGGTGGACTTGCTCCGTCCGCTGCTGGCCGATGCGCACCCGCAGGTGCGGCAGTATGCGGCCAAGGCGCTGGGCGCGTTTGGCACGGCCGCGGAGCCGGCCTTACCGGACCTCCGCGACCTCTTCCGCAAC
>CAZEVX010000027.1:0-7320 GCA_964515705.1 uncultured Verrucomicrobiota bacterium
CTTCTCAGTGACGCGGGGGTGGATACCAGGACAGCTCGCGGGGACCCAGCCTGCGCTCGTTGAGCTACGGCGGGCACGCGCGCGCCCTCCACGGGTGCCGATGAGGCGCGCGCACCTGGAGGGCGAGGCTCACGCCTACGCGGCGCATGCTGCCGAGCCGCACCCCCGCGTCACCGAGGCAGTACGAATGATGCCTTGACATCATGCATGGCGATGCCAATATGCCTTCATGAGAACAACACTGACCATAGATGACGACGTTCTGGATAGGGCAAGAAGGATTGCCGACCGACTGCGCAGCCCGTTCCGTCGCGTGGTGAATGAAGCGCTCCGCGCCGGCTTGCAGGCGTTGGAGGAACCGGCACGCTCGCGACCCTATCATACCCAGCCCAGCAAACTCGGGTTGAAAGCGGGAAGGAACCTGGACAACATCCAGGAGTTGATCGCGCAGGTCGAGGGGGAGGAGCACCGGTGATCCTGGTGGATGCCAACATCCTGCTCTACGCGGAGGACCAACTCAGTCCGCATCATGTCAAGGCGCGGTCATGGTGGGACGCCGCTCTATCGGGGCACTCCCCCGTATGCCTGTGCTGGACGGTCCTGGGCGCGTTCATCCGCATCGGCACCAACCCGCGTGTCTTCGAGCAGCCCCTCTCTCTCGATCAGGCGCTGTCGCGGATCCAGAGTTGGCTGGACCAGCCATGCACTCGGATCGTAACCCCGACGGAACGACATTGGACGGTGTTCCAGCAGATGCTGCGCCAAGGGCAAGCTGTGGCCAACCTCGTCACCGACGCGCACGTGGCCGCCTTGGCAGTCGAACATGGGTGCGAACTCATCTCCACCGATGCGGATTTTTCACGCTTTCCCGGCGTGCGGTGCCGCAATCCACTGAGTTGTCTCGTATCCCAGCGGCCGCACAGGCTGTGCGGCCCTACCCCTTCCAGGCATCGCGGGTAGGGCGGGACAGCCTTGTCCCGCCGCCGCCGTCCCGCCCCCTGAGGGAACCAAGACCAGACAATTTGCCGAACTTGACAGACACAACTTTTCGTCCTTGCCAGGCCGGCGCCGCGCGTGCTAGAAGGCGCGGCATGTTGAAGGACGTTCAGAACCAGGCCGACCATCGCCAGATTCCCATTTCCAAGGCTGGCATTCGCAACCTGCGCTACCCGATTTCCGTGCTGGACCGTGCCAACAAGGTGCAGCCCACGATCGCCCTCGTGAACCTCTACGTGGACTTGCCGCACCACTTCAAGGGCACGCACATGTCGCGCTTCGTGGACCTGCTCCACGCCCAGCGCGGCCGCCTCTCGATCCGCACCATCGGCGTGCTGCTGCGGGGAATGCTCGAGCGCTTCGCCTGCACGACGGCCCACCTCGAAATCCGCTTCCCCTATTTCATCGAGAAGACCGCCCCGGTGTCCAAGACCCGCTCGCTGATGGACTATCCCTGCGCCTTCCTGGCGGCGATCGACCGCTCGCGCACGCCGCACGCCGAGGACCTGGTCGTCGAGGTGACCGTGCCGGTCTCCACGCTCTGCCCCTGCTCCAAGGCCATCAGCGCCCAGGGCGCCCACAACCAGCGCGCCTGGATCACGCTGCGCACGCGCAGCCGCGCCCTGGTCTGGATCGAGGAGTTGATCGCCCTCGCCGAGGCCGAGGCCAGTTCCGGCCTCTACGCCCTCCTCAAACGCGCGGACGAAAAATGGGTCACCGAGCGGGCTTATGCCCGCCCGCGCTTCGCCGAGGATATGGCCCGCGGCGTCGCGCTGCGCCTGCGGCGCGACCCGCGCATCCTGGGGTTCGAGGTGGAGTGCGAATCGCTCGAAAGCATCCATAACCACAACGCCTACGCCCGCGTCTGCAGCGACGACTGGCCGGCAGCCAGACCCGGCCGCGCCGCCCGGCTCCCCGGCACCCGACGCGCCAGGCAGTCCCGCGACCGATCTCGAGCCACCCGCGATTCCCGCAGCCCCGTTCCACACTCCTAATACCCACCCCGTACCCTACGGAGGCCCTATGTACCGTCTCGGCAGCCTGGAAATCGCCGAAGTCCGCAAGGTCATCGCCGCGCGCAAGATGTTCCGGGTCGGCGACCCGAAGACCGGCCACCTGCAGGAAGCCGACCGCTTCGAGCGCGAGTGGGCCAAGACCATCGGCGTGCGCCACGCCCTGCTGCTGTCCGGCGGCGGGACGGCGGGCCTGATGGCCGGGCTGGCCGGCATGGGCATCGGCCCCGGCGACGAGGTCATCGTCCCGGCCTACACCTTCATGGCCACGGCCGCCGCCGTGCTGATGGTCGGCGCCATCCCGGTGCTGGCGGACATCAACGAGACCATGACGCTCGACCCGTGCGACGTCGAGCGCAAGATCGGGCGCCATACCCGGGCGCTGATTCCCGTCCACATGTGCGGCATCCCGGCCGACCTGCGCGCCCTGACCGCCCTCGCCCGCCGCCGCGGCCTGAAGGTGATCGAGGACTGCTGCCAGGCCGACGGCGGCAGTTTCCGCGGCCGGCGCCTCGGCGCCTGGGGCGACGCCGGCGCCTACAGTTTCAACGACTTCAAGATCATGAGCGCCGGGGAAGGCGGCGCCCTGGTGACTAGCGACCGCCGGCTGTTCGAGCGCGCGGCAATCTTCTGCGACAGCGGCGCGGCCTTCCGGCCCTACGCCGCCACCTTCAAGGAACCGATCTTTCTGGGCTACCAGTTCCGCGCCACGGAAGTCATGGCCGCCATCCTGCGGATGCAACTCCGGCGGCTGGACGGCATGCTGGCCGACCTGCGCCGCGTCCGCGCCCGGTTCGTCGCCGAACTCGCGGGACAGCCCGGCATCCGGTTCGCCCCCTCGAACGATCCTGAGGGCGACTGCGGCGTGGTCGCGGCCTTCCAGTTCGAGAGCGAAGCCCGCGCCCGCGCCTTCGCCAAGGCCGAGGGCGTCGGCGGCTGGCTGCCGATCGACAGCGGCAAGCACGTCTACTCGAACTGGGACCCGGTGCTCCAGCACCGCGTCGGCGCGCACCCGGGCATGAACCCCTACCGCATGCCGCAAAACCGCGGCCTGCGCCTGCGGTATACCCGCGAGATGTGCCCGCGAGCCTGCCCACCTCCAGGCCGCCACGACCCGCTCCGGGCGCACCCGCGCCGAACGGATCCTGGGAATCGCCCGCCGCCACCCGTGATGCATGCCGCGCCCGAGCCCCGCCACCGCCGGCATCGGGGCGCCCGCTGGCTGCCGGCGCTCCTGCTGCTGGCGGCCGCCGCGATCGCCGCGGCCGCCCCAGATGCCACGCCCCCGGCCGCCGGCCCACCGCTCCCGGCGCCCGCGGCGGCCGCCCGGCCGGGCGGCCCCGCCCCCGCCCCTCTCGGCCATCGCCTGCTGTGGTATCTCCCTAACCGCCTGCTGGATCTGGCCGACATCCTGAGGCTCCGCGCGCGGGTCGGTCCCGGGCTGGCCGCCGAGGCGCGCCTGACGTATTACGCCGCCAATTTCGTCGGAACCTACCGCTCCCTCTACCTGGGCCTGCCAGGACCGCGCCGGGCGCCGGTCCTGCCGCGCCTCGCCGGCCGCGAAGCCTGGACCGGCCTGATGGTCATGGGCGTGGACGCCACGGACGCGTCGCCGCATCCGCCCCATTACACCGAGAGCGAAGTGACGGCGGGCATCCACCTCGCGCTGGTCGGCCTGGACGTCGGCGTGGACCCGGTCGAACTGGGGGATTTCCTGGCCGGCTGGCTGCTGGCGGACATCAGCGGAGACGACCTGTGACGGCCCGGCGCACGACCGCGCCGCTTCCCGCGTGCGCGCTCCTGGTCCTGGGCCTGCTGGCGGCCGGCCCCCTGGCGGCGGATGCGCCGGCGGCAGACCCGGCCGGAGCGGCGCCGGCGCCGTTCCCGGCGCTCGCGACGAACCGGGCCTCGCTGATCGGCAGCGTGCTGTCGCCGGTCCAGCGGGCGCCAAAACCGGACCGGTTCGACACGTTCCAGCAGCGCCTGGATTACGTGCACGACAACCTCTACAACGACTACAACACCCGGGCCGAGCGCACCGACGCGTATTTCGGCCGCTCGCTGGTCGAGCCGGAACAGGCGGTGCCGTCGCGCTTCCGCGCCGGCCTGTTTCTCGAGGTCTCGCAGGAGGACACCACCCAGTTCGCCTTCCAGCCGTCGTTCGAGGCCCGCATCCGCCTGCCCAACGTCGAAAAGCGCTGGAACGTGTTCCTCAACACTCAGCGGCCCGGCGCCCTGCCCGGGGCCGACCCGACCGCCGTCGACAACTCGTTGCGGCTCGGCCTGTCCACGTTCCTGCGCCACCTCCCGGTGTCGGCGCGGGCAGGCCTGCGCATCTCCTGGATTCCCGAGGCCTTCACCGAACTCGCGTGGGGACCGGAATGGACGTGGGCATCCTGGTTCCTGCTGCCCTCGCAAAAGGCGTTTTTCGAGACCGACGACAAGTTCGGCGAGCAGACCCAGGTCGCCGCCTACCGCTGGTTCGGGCCCGGACAACGCTGGCTGGCCGGCGGCCTCACGGCCGCCACCTGGTCGCAGGCCACCGACGGCCTGGAATGGGAGGCCACGCTCAAGGCGGTCTACGTGCGCGCGCTGCTGGATGAACGCGACCGCGGGCACGACATCGGCAGCGACGACCTGGCGCGCGGCCTGAGCGCGCGCTACACGCTATTCGGGTCCGACCGCTGCTCGACCGAGCACCGCGCCATGCTGACCTGGCGCCGCCCAGTGCATCGGGAATGGATCTATGTCGAGATCACCCCGGGCATCAAGTGGGACCGGACCCGCGGCTGGCGCCCGGACCCCTTGTTGCTGGTGGGTCTGGACTTCCTGTTCTGGGGCGCGCCGGCCCGCTGAAGCCGCGGTCAGAGGAGATGCCGGGACTCACGGTGCCCCACCGGGCCGGCCAGGCGCGCCACGACGGCGTGGTCGGCCAGGCCGGCGATCACGCCGCCGGGCAGGAGGACCAGGTCGCCTTGGCGGTAGCGGTGCGCGCGGGCGTCCAGCCGGCGGTCCGGCAACCCGGCCTGCAGCGCGGCCGCCGCCTGCGCGTCCTGCTCCTCGAAGGTCCAGTGGCGAACGGGCACGGGCGCGCTCATACGGTTCTGCCTTCCGCGGCGGGAGCGGCGGCGGCCGCGGGCGGCGGCCCCGCCTTGGGCCACAGCGCGGGGCTCAGGATCGCGTCGGGCAGGTCCGGCACCGCCGCCTCGACGGCGTGCGCCAGGTCGGCCGGCAGCGGGCCGCGGCACACCACGCGGATGTTCTCCTGCACCTGGGCAATGGTTTCCACGCCCGCCAGGACGCAGGTCACCCCGGGCTGGCCCAGCACGTAGCGCAGCGCCAGTTCCGGCAGGCCCATCTGCGCGCCGGCCGCCAGCGCCGCCAGCCGCGCGCGCACCGGCAGCACGGCCGCCAGCGCCGGCGGCACGCGTTCCGCCGGCATCAGCAGCAGCCCCTGCAGGTAGACGCTGCGAATGAACAGCGCCACGCCGCGCGCGGCGGCGGCCGCCGGCAGCCCGGACCGCAGGTGGCGCCGGTCGAGCAGGCTGGCCTGCACCTGGAGCGCCTCCGCCCGTCCGCCGGCCGCCAGGCGCTCCGCGACCCCCGGCCGGTAATCGCACGAGACGCCGACGTGCCGCACCAGGCCGCGGCGCTTGAGGTCGAGCAGGGCGTCGAGGAAGACGGCGTCCGACTCGCGGTGGAACAGCACGACCGGCAGCGCCTCGAGGCGCAGCCGCCGCAGGGATTGCTCGACCGAGGCGCGCACGGCGCGGCTAGCCGCCTCCGGCGTGGCGCTGTCCGCCGGCGTCAGGGCGCGCACCTTGGTGACCACCACCATGCGGTCGGCCAGCCCGAGGTCCGCCAGGGCGCGACCGAGCACCTCCTCGCTGGCGCCGTAGGCCGCCGCGGTGTCGAGCGCGTTGACCCCCGCGGCCGCGGCCGCTGCCAGCATGCCGCGCACGGCGGCATAGTCCGGCCGGCCCTGGGTGTTGGCGATGCCGTAGGGCATGCCGAACTGCACCGTGCCCAGCATCAGGCGCGAGAGCGTCAGGTCGGCGAATCGGGCGGTCTGCATGGGGTCACGTCAATGCTTGAAACACCGCTGGCCGGTGAAGACCATCGCCGCCCCGGCCTGGTTGCAGGCCTCGATGACCTCAAAGTCGCGCTCCGAGCCGCCCGGCTGGATCACCGCCGTCACCCCTTCGCGCAGCCCGACGTCCACCCCGTCGCGGAACGGGAAAAAGGCGTCCGAGACCATCGCGCTGCCCGGCAGCCCGCCCCGCTGCCGGGCGACCTCCTGCTCGATCTCGGCCCGGCGTCCGGTGTCCGCCAGCGCGGCGAACCCGCACTGGTGCCGTTCCCAGGCGAGGCGTTCGGCCAGGTTGCGATAGGCCTTGTCGCGCGCGACCTGGGCCATCCCCACCCGATCCTGGCCGCCGGCCCCGATGCTGACCGTGACGCCATCCTTGACGTAGAGCACGGAGTTGCTGGTCACCCCGCATTCCACCAGCCAACCGAACAGCAGGTCGTCGGTTTCGCGGTCGGTGGGCGGGCGGGCGCTGCGGTATTCCCGGCCCTGGTGCAGGGCCTGGGCGGGGAGCAACTGCGCCTTGGAGCGGGTTTCGGGCACGAACGACCACTGGGCCACCAGCCCGCCGTCCACCAGCGCCTTGAACTCCACGACGCGCTGCGCGGCGAACTCGGCCAGGCGCTCGATGGCGGCAATGCGCATGACCCGCAGGTTCTTCTTGGCGGCGAAGCGCTCGAGCACGCCGGGGGCGAATCCGGGCGCCGCCACGACCTCGGCATACTGCCGGAGGATCAGGTCGGCCGTGTCGCGGTCGACCGTCCGGTTGAGCACGATCGCGCCGCCAAAGGCCGCGATGCGGTCGGCGGCGTTGGCGCGCTGGTAGGCCTCGGCCAGCGTCCCCGCCCTGGCCACGCCGCAGGGATTGTTGTGCTTGACGATCGCCGCGCAGGGCGTGTCCATCAGGTAGCGCAGGATGTTGAGGGCGTTGTCCACGTCGGTGATGTTGGTCTTGCCCGGGTGCTTGCCCGACTGCAGCAACTCGACATCCGACGCCAGGGATTGGCCCGGCTGGATGCTCGCCACCCCGCCCAGCACGAGGTTCCCGTTGATCAGCCGGTAGAGCGCCGCCTCCTGGCCGGGGTTTTCCCCGTAGCGCAGCCCCTTGGCGACCCCGCCAATGACCCACTGCGCCTTCTCGTAGACCAGCACCTGGCGCGCCGCCCCCTCCCCGAAGGCGATCTCGAGGCGCGGCGGAAAATGATCGTCCATCATGGTCTTGTA
>CAZEVX010000027.1:7330-13556 GCA_964515705.1 uncultured Verrucomicrobiota bacterium
CGGCGCGCGGTCGCGTGTCGCCCGCGCCGTCGTGCGCAGCGGCGGCAGCATGCCACACCCGCGGCGCCCCGTCACGCCCAATCGCGCGCGGCGCTGGCCCGATGGTCGGACGCGACGGCGCGTGTCCCTGCGTCGCTCGCGGTGTCGGTCGGAGCGGCGTGCGAGCGCGGGCGCGCCGCCGATCGGGGGCGCCGGCGCGGGCGCCGCTCAGCCGGCCGGAAAGCGGTAGGCGGCGCGCACGGCCGCCGCCGGGCAGTCGGCCAGGTAGGCGGCGATCGCCGTGTCGTAGGCGGCGGTGTGCGCGAAGGCCTTGCGGGCCAGCGCGAAGCGCGTGTCGAGGGACAGGGTGCCGCCGCGGCGCTCCAGCTCGGCCAGTACCGCCGGGTAGTCCGCCGGGTCGGTCACCGCGGCCACCCGCAGAAAGTTCTTGGCCGCCGCGCGCACCATGCAGGGCCCGCCGATATCGATATTGGCCCGCGCCTGTTCGGGCGTCACCCCGGGCTGCGCCACCGTGCGAACGAAGGGATAGAGGTTGACGACCACCAGGTCGAAGGCCACGCCGCGGACGCGGGCGAGATCGGCGGCGTGGGCCGGGTTGTAGGTCTCGCTCAACAACCCGAGGTAGATTTTGAAATCCAGGGTCTTGACCAGGCCGCCCTGCATTTCGGGCTGGCCGGTGTAGTCGGACACCTGGCGCAAGGCGCCGCCCGCCCCCCGGCAGGCGGCCAGCGCCCGGTAGGTGCCGCCGGTCGAGTAGAGTTGCAGGTCCGGCCGGAGGCGGAGCAGGCCGGCGACGAAGTCTTCCAGGCCGGCCTTGTCGGACACGCTCACCAGCGCGTGCCGGATCGGCACGGCATCGTCGATTTGTTCCACGATATTGATGGCCATGGGGTCCTCCCGGCAATGCGCTTTTGCAAAAGGTACACCGCTTCGCCCGCCGACACAATCCGCAAAGAAAAGCAAAAGGGGTCAGTCCGTACATATGTGCAGACGGCCGGCGCCGCCTTGACAGACGGCCGGCCGTTGCCTAGAATGCCGGCTGATTGCAAGCGGCACCCTGTTCTGTTTTGGGAGGATGTTCCATGCATGCGCGTCTGATTCTGTTGCCCGTCCTTGCGCTCGGGTTGGCCGGCTGCAGCACGGTGTATTACGGCGCCATGGAAAAGATCGGGGTGCACAAGCGCGACATCATGGTGGACCGCGTCAAGGGGGCGCGGGACTCGCAGGCGGCGGCCAAGCAGCAATTTGCCGACGCCCTCGAACAGTTCAAGAGCGTGGTGAGCGTCAAGGGCGGCGACCTGGAGGCCAAGTACAAGAAATTAAAGACGGCCCTCGAACGCAGCGAGGCGCGGGCGCAGGATGTACGCAACCGGATTGCGGGGGTGGAATCCGTGTCCGAGGCGCTGTTCCGGGAATGGAAGACCGAGCTGGGCCAATACCACAACGCCGAGCTGCGGCGCGCCAGCGAGCGGCAGTGGCAGGACGCCCAGGGCCGTTACCGGGATCTGGTCGCGGCCATGAAGCAGGCGGAATCGCGCCTCGACCCGGTGCTGCAGCCCCTGCGCGACCAGGTGCTCTTTCTCAAGCACAACCTGAACGCCAAGGCCATCGGCGCGCTGTCCAGCGAGGTCGCCGCGATCGAGGGCAAGGTGGACGACCTCGTCCGCGACATGGAGTCCTCGATCCGCGAGGCGGACGCCTTCATCGCCACGCTGGACCAGGCCAAGGACTAACCACAACCACAGCCGTAGCCGCCGCGTGAGGCTTGCCCGCCTCAAGTGGGGCACGCGGCCTACAACAATCCCCTCGATGCTTGCAGGCCCGGTGCCGCCACCGGGCGTGCAACATGGTTGTGGTTAGGGACAGACGGCGGTCAGCCCTTGAGGACGCCGGACAGGAGTTTGACGACGTCCTGCCCGCCCTTGCTCTGGACGAAGTTCAGGATCACGGGCACGAACTTCCCGATCATCGCGGGGTCCAGTTTGAGCTGGCCGAAGCCTCCGGCCAGGGAGGCCAGACTGGTCAGCGTGCCGGCCTGGCCGCCGCCCAGGGCGCTGGCCAGCCCGCCGAGCAGCTTGCTGGCGCCGCCGGCCGCCGGCGCGGAGGCGATCAGGGACTGGGCATCGGGCACGGCCTGGGCGACCTTGGAGAAATCGCCGCCCAACTTGCTCTGGGCCAGTTTGAGCAGCAGCCCGGCGCCGCCCTTGGCTTGGCCTTCCTGGATTCCCAACTGCTTGACCAACGCCGCGACCAGGTCGTTCATGATTCGGCTCCTCCCGTGGTGGTACCCGCTCTCGTTGCCGGTCGTTTCGATCAAGCCGCGCCGCCGGCGCCCGGCGCCCAGCACAGGCCGACGGCGCCAATCGTGATGTCGGATTTCCGCGGGCGCAGCGGCATCTTGTCGATCGCGGACGCCGGGTCGGCGCGCTGCTGCAGGGCGGCGGCGTCCTGCTCGAACTGTTGTTCCAGGCCGTGCAGGCGCTCCTCCAGGACGGCGACCGTCTGTCCGGCCGCGGCGGCGTCGCGCGATTCCTTGGCGATGCGGCTGGCGCTGCGCAGGGTCGTGGTGGCGCGCGTGATGGTGCCGACACTGGCGGCGCGGCGCCCGAGCAGGGCGCCGAGCAGGGTCGCCCCGACGCCGAGCGCGGCGTGGAGTTTCTGCTGGCTGGCCTGGGATTTTTCGCGTTCTTCCCGCTCGCGGGCGCGGCGCAACTGGTCGGTCAGGGTTTGCAGTTTGGGGGCGTAGTTCGCGCGGAGCCGGGCGACCTCGGCGTCGCGCGCCTCGCGTCCCGCCAGGGCGACGCGGGCGCGGAAATCGCCTTCGCGTTCGCCGGGGCGCGCGGCCAGTTTCAGGGCCGGGCAGCGCAGTCCTTCGAGGACGACGTTCTGGTAGAGGTGAGCGGCAAACGTTTTTTTCCAGCCGTCCGCGTTCCGCGCGCGGATCGACGCCAGCGGCGGCGCGAACGCGATCCCGGGCGCGGGCTGCGCGCCAAGCTCGGTCTTCGGGTCGGCCAGGCGTTCCGCCCGGTCCCAGGCGGGGAAGCCGTCCTCGCCCAGGGGGGCCAGCAGGCCATAGGTTTCCCACTGGTCCACGCCGGCCTTGGCGTCCACGAAGTGCAGTTGCGCCACGCCCACAACGGAGGCCCGGTACACACCGGGCGCGGCGGGGTCGCGCGGGCGCAGGAAATATTCCGGGACGTCCGGCGGCACGGCCGGCCGCGCGCCGCCCGCCGGAGGCGGGGTCGCGGCCGGGGCGGCGGGCGCGGGGGCCGGGGCAACGGCCGGGGCGAAACTCGGCGCCGGGGAGGCGGCCGGGGCGGCCGGAGCGTTCCCGGCGGCCTGGCGAATCTGGGCGAGGGTCATGGGCCCTCTCAAGTAGGTTAGCGCCCAGCGGCTCTGAAAGACGGTCGGCCGGTCGTCGTTCACATTGCGCATCAGGAAGACGCGGTTCCCCAGGCCGGCGAGCAACGGCTCGATGCTGGCGCGGTCGAAGGCCGCGCCGCTCGCCTGCTGGGCGCCTTCCAGGCCGTCCAGCACGCGCAGGCGGTCGCGGTCGGTCAGCAGCCGTCCGATCCACCAGGTGCCGGCGTTGGCCAATCCCTTGTAATCGAGGTCCACGGGGTTCTGGGTGGAGAGCACCACGCCGAGGCCGAAGGCGCGCGCCTGCTTGAGCAGGGTCAGCATCGGGACCTTGGAGGGCGGGTTGGCGGTGGGCGGGAAATAGCCGAAGATTTCGTCCATGTAGAGCAGCGCCCGCAGGCTGCCGGTGCCCGGCTGGCGGCGCGCCCAGGCCAGCACTTCGCCGAGCAGCAGCGTCACGAAAAACATGCGCTCGGGATCGGAGAGGTGGGCGATCGAGATCACCGAGAGGCGCGGCCGGCCGTCGGCCGTGAACAGCAGGCGCTGGACGTCGAGCGGCTCGCCTGCGCGCCAGGCGGCGAACCCGGGGGACGCGACGAGGTTGTTGAGCGCCATCGCCAGCCCGAAGCGATCCTTGGCCGGGTAAAAGGATTCGAGATCGAAGACGCCGACCTTCTCGAACGGCGGCTTCTGGATGGCGGCGATGAGCGTCTCGAGATCGAGGTCGCGGCCCTCGCGCCAGGCGCGCTCCAGCAGGCTGGAGAGCAGGATGTGGTCGCGGCTGCGGATCGGGTCGGCGGCGATGCCCAGCAGGCCCAGCAGGCCGGAGACGGTGGAGAGAATACGGTCCCGCAGGGCGCTGTCGTCGCCGTCCGCGACCGCGTCGCGCGGCGCGGTCAGCGAGCGCAAGACGCACAGCGGGCGCCCGGCGGCGCTGCCCGGGGTGTAGATCGCGCGCTCGGCGGCTTCGCAAAAGCGGCGGACGCGGGCGCCGTCCTGGCCCCAGTCCGCCAGGCCCCGGCGCCAGGTCTCCGCCGTGCGGGCCGCGAGGGCGTCGGGGGTCACGCCCTCGCGTGCCGCCTGCGCCTCGTCCATCCAGGGCCGGAAATCCGACGGCTGCAGGTCCGGAAACGCCAGGAGCAGGTTGCCGAGGTCGCCCTTGGGATCGATCAGGATCGACGGGATGCCGTCGAGGGCGGCCTCTTCCACGAGGGCCATGGCCAGGCCGGTCTTGCCGCTGCCGGTCATGCCCACGATCACGCCGTGGGTGGTCAGGTCCCGCGCGTCGTACAATACCGGCTGCCCGTCCGCCGGGCGGCCGGCCGCGTCGAGTTCCCGGCCGAGGTAAAAGACGCCCAGTTTGTCAATGTCCGGCACCGCTGACTCCCCGCGCCGCGCGCGGTCATGGCCGCAGACCAGCCGCCATGACGCCAAGACTCTATCCGCCCGGCAGGCCGCGCGCAAGCCCAAATGCGACGTGAGGAAACGGGCAAGACCAGCCGCGGCTGGCAAGTGCCCGCGTTTCAAATAGGCCGCCGAACGCGGAACCGCCGGTTGACGATAGCGGGCGACGGTTCAGGCGCGCGCCGGGTGCGGGACTTCGCCGCGCCAGTAGGCATAATAGGCGCGGTGATGGACGGCGGCGACCCCGCCCATGCCGATGATGCCGAGGCGCAGCGCGGTCAACGCCATGGCGGCTACCCCTCCCACTCCGCCGCGAACTGCGTCAGGACCTTGAGGACGTTGTCGAAGACCGACAGCCGGGCGACCTCGAAGCCATGGCTGTTCTCGCGGACGTGCCCGACGAAGGCGACGCGCGGGGCGCCGCCGGCGGCATAGACGTGGCTGGCGTCGGACGAGGCCAGGCGGTAGACCGCCGGCTGGAGTTCGGTGCCAGAGCGGCGCGCCAGGCGGCAGAGATCGCGCACCAGGCGCTGGTCGTAGACGGCGATTTTGTCCTTGCTCCAGACGCCCGGCCGGCCGTCGAGGGCCAACGGGGTGTCCGGGGTGATCGGGCAGCCGTCCACCGCCACGAACACCTCGGGGCGCTCGCGGTGGGCCAGGACCTTGGCGCCGTGGCAGCCGCCCTCCTCGTGGACCGAGAAAGCCACCAGCAGGGGGAGTTTGGGCGTCAGCTTGCGGCGGCGCAGGGCTTCGAGCAGGCGCAGCAGGGCGATGCAACCCATGCGGTCGTCGAACGTCCAGCCCGCCACGAGCGGATCGGCCGGGTCGCCGAGCAGCACCGGGCCGCGCCCCTCGGGCACCGGCACCGCCGGCGATCCCGGGCGCACGCCGGCCGCCGCCAGGGCTTTCGGCGAAAGCCCGGTGGCGATGTGGCAGTCGTCCCAGGAAAGCGCCCGCTCGGCGGGCCCGGCGTGACCCGCCGGGCCGACGGACACCACGCCGGTCACCGGCCGCTCGTCGCCGAGGATCGTCACCAGGCGCTCGCCGATCTTTTGGGGGAACAAGCCGCCGGAGGGTTCGACGCCCAACTTGCCGTCCGGCAGCAGGCGGCTGACGACCAGGCCGATCTCGTCCATGTGCGCCGCCAGCATGACGCGCGGCCCGCGCGCGCGGCCGGGGATGCGCACCAGCAGGTTTCCGGCCGGGTCCCCCTCGACGGCATAGCCGAGGGCCTTGATTTTGCGTGTCAGCAGGCAGGCCATGGCATCTTCACGGCCCGCGGGCGAAGGCACGGCCACCAGGTCGCGGAAGAGTTCGATCACCGGGTGTTGGTCGGCGGTTTTCATGGGAAGCCTCGGGAAGGTTCCGGAAGGCGGATGGTTGAAGGTTGAGGGCTGAGGGTCTGGCGTCTGGTGTCTGGTGTCTGGCGTCTGACCTCTGGCGTCTGGCGTCTGGTGTCTGG
>CAZEVX010000027.1:13656-21314 GCA_964515705.1 uncultured Verrucomicrobiota bacterium
GTCTGGTGTCTGGTGTCTGGCGTCTGACCTCTGGCGTCTGGCGTCTGGTGTCTGGTGTCTGGCGTCTGGCGTCTGGTGTCTGGTGTCTGGCGTCTGACCTCTGGCGTCTGGCGTCTGGTGTCTGGCGTCTGGTGTCTGGCGTCTGGTGTCTGACCTCTAGTCCCGGGAGTGCGCGCGGCGGGCGGGCTCGTCAATGGCGTAATACTTGCCCATGCCGTAGGGAAAATCGTGGGGCTTGTAGTTACGCAGCCAGGGCTGAGCGAGGCCGTAAGACAGGGGGTGCTGCTCGAAGATCCAGGGACAATCCGCAATCACGAGGTCGGCCATGCGGCGGTAGAGGGCGGTACGCTCGGGAGAATCGGGCAGGTCGCGGACGCGCTCGTAGAGGGTGTCGAACTCCGGGTTGCGGTAGTTGCAGTGGTTAGGCCCCGGCGAGCGGTTAGGTCCGTAGAAGAGCTGGAGGAAGTTTTCGGCGTCGGGATAATCGGCCACCCAGCCGAGGCGGAACATTTGCGCCTGGCCGCGGTCGAGGCGGTCGAGGAAGGTCGGCCAGTTGTTGTAGATTGGCTCGATGACGATCCCGATGCGGTTCATGAAATCGGCAAACAGTTCGACGGCCGCGCGGACCTCGGGATCATTGGCGTTGCCGAGGTCCATGGCCAGCTTGAGGCGCCGCCCGGTGGCCGGATCGCGTCCGCCGGGGTAGCCGGCCTCGGCCAGCAGGCGCCGGGCGCGGCCAGGATCATAGGGGAAGGGATTCTGCTGGCGCTCGAACCCGGCCAGGCCCGGCGGGATCGGCCCGAGGGCGCGGATCACGCGGTGATTGTAGAAGCGCACGTAGGTGTCGGTGTCGAAGGCACAGGAGAGCGCCTGGCGCAGTTTGAGGTTGGGCCCGACCACCGGGTCGTTCATGTTGAAGCCGACGTAGTAGGTCTCCATCACCGGGGCGGCATACATGCGGATGCCGCGGGCGGCCAGGTTGCGGTGGAGGGTCTTCTCGGCCGTGACCACGGCGTTCCAGTTGTCGCGCGAAATACCGGACAGTTCGAGGTCGCCCCGCAGGAAGAGGAACCACAGCGTCGAGGAATCTCCGATGACATACTGCCGCACGCGGTCGAGCCGCGGCAGGGGCAAGCCGGCGTCGGCCAGCAGGCCCGCGGCGGCGTCGCCGGGCTCGCCCGCGGCCGGGTAGCGGTCCGCGCGCCCGGCACGGTCCCACTGGGGATTGCGGCGGTATTCCAGCCGGTAGTTGCGGCGCCAGGAGGCCAGCACGTAGGGGCCGGTGCCGACGGGGTGGTTGATGAAGTCGGCGCCGTAATGCTCGACCGCTTCGCGCGGCACGGCGAAGGCGTACTGCATGGTCAGGACCCAGAGCACCTGGGGATACGGCCGTTTCAGGCGCAGGCGCAGGGTATAGCGGTCCGGGGCTGCCAGGCCCTCGACCGGGCGGTCGTAATCGGCCGGCGCCTCGCCGGCGCCGGCGTCGCGGAACGCGTCGAGGCCCACGACGCGGTCCTGGAAGGCCCACCAGCCGGTGGAGGCGTTCTTTGGGTCGGCCACGCGCTTGATGGCGTAGACGAAGTCTTCGGCCGTCAGTTCCCGGCCGCGCCCGCCGCTGGCGGCGAAACAGGGGTCGTCCTGGAAGCGGATGCCGCGCCGGATCCTAAAGGTATACGTCAGGCCGTCCGGCGAGACCTCCGGCAGGGCGTCCGCCAGGCAGGGCTCGACGGCATACGGGCGCCGGAGATAGGCGTACTGGAGCAGGCCCTCGTAGATGCGGCTGATGGCGAGGGCCGAGGCGACATCGCCGGCCTTGACCGGATCGAACCCGCGGATGCGCGCCACGACGCCGCGGAACGGCAGCGGCCCGTCCGGCGGCGCCGTCGCCGCCGCGGCGGCCGCGGCCGACCACAGCGCCAGGCCGCCCGACAGGGCCGTCCGAAACCACGGCGCGACTGGACGCTGTCTTGGCATCGGGTCCACCGTCCGCGCCGGGCGCCAGCCGCCGATTCCGCTCCCACGCCCCGGGTGCGGAGCCTCACGGGACGGCGACGGGCGCCGGAACCGCCGGCAGCGACGGCGCCGGAAGAACGGGCGCGGCAGCGGGCGGCGTCGGGACGGCCGCCGGGGCCGTGGCGGAGCCCGGGGCCGGCGTGGCCGTACGTTCGACCGCGGCCGGCGCGCCCTCCAGGAGCGACGCCGGGCCCACCTGGGCGCGGGAATAGATGCGGGCCAGCAGGGTCGTATTGACGAGGAAGATCACGCCCAGCCAGATGGTGATCTTGACGAGGACATTGCTGGCCTGGGCGCCGAAGAGCGATTCCCCCATCTCGGCCCCGAAGGCCATGCCCAACCCTTCGCCCTTCGAGCGCTGCAGGAGAATGACGCCGACCAGCAGCAGACCGCAGAGGACTTCGATCAGGATCAGCAACGCTTTAAAAAACGGCATGACGATCTCCCCGGTGCGCCTCGTCGGGTCAGGCCTGGACAGCGGCCTTGACGATGGCCGCGAATGACTCCGCCTCGAGCGCCGCGCCGCCGATCAGTCCCCCGTCGATATCGGCCTGGCGGAACAGGTCGGCGGCATTGGAGGCCTTGACGCTGCCGCCGTACTGGATGCGCGCTGACTGCGCGACGCGATCGCCGGCGAGCGCGCGGAGCTGTTCGCGGATGAAACGATGGACAGCCTGGGCCTGATCGGGAGTGGCCGTGACGCCGGTGCCGATCGCCCAGACCGGCTCGTAGGCGATCACCAATCCGGCCCATTGCTCGGGGCCCAGGCCGGCGAGCCCCCGCCGGATCTGGGCGCCGACCACCGCGTCCGTCTCGCCGGCCTGGCGCTGGGCGAGGGTTTCGCCGACGCACACGATCGGGTGGAGGTTGCCGGCGAGGGCGGCGAGGACCTTGCGGTGGACGGCCTCGTCGCTCTCGCCGAAGAGCGCGCGTCGTTCGCTGTGGCCCAGGATCACGTAATGGCAATAGAGATCGCGCAGCATCGCGGCGGAAATCTCGCCCGTGAAGGCGCCGGCCTTTTCCCAGTGCATCGTTTGCGCGCCGAGCCCGATCGGGGATCCGGCGATCTGGTTGCCGACCGCCGCCAGGGCCGTGAACGGCGGGCAGAGCACGATGTCCACGCCCTTGCAGTCGGCCGTCAACCGTTTGACCGCCGCGGCCAGGGCGGCGGCCTCGGCCACCGTCGTGTTCATCTTCCAGTTCCCGGCCACGATTGGCTTGCGGTTCGGGTTCACGCGCGTGATCCTTTATCCGTCAGCGCGGCCACGCCCGGGAGCGTCTTGCCCTCCAGGAATTCGAGCGAGGCGCCGCCGCCGGTGCTGATGTGGGTCATACGGCCGGCCAGGCCGCTCTGGTTTACGGCGCTGACGCTGTCCCCGCCGCCGATAATGCTCAGGCACTCGGCGGCCGCCACGGCGCGGGCGACGGCCAGGGTGCCGGCGGCGAAGGGCGCCATTTCGAAGCACCCCATCGGGCCGTTCCAGACGACGGTTTTGGCCTTGGCGATCTCGGCCGCGAAGCGCGCGGCCGACCGGGGCCCGATGTCGAGCGCCATCCAGCCGTCGCGGATGCCGTCCTCGCCGACCGTCTCCGTGCGCGCGGCGGCGTCGAAGGCGTCGGCAATCACATGGTCGACCGGCAGCAGCACCGGGACGCCGCGGGCCTGGGCGGTTTCGAGCAGCTCGCGCGCCAGGCCGACCTTGTCCTCCTCGACCAGGGACTTGCCGGTCGGCAGTCCCTTGGCCCGGTAGAAGGTATAGGCCATCGCCCCGCCGACGATCAGGCTGTCAACCTTCCCGAGCAGGTTGGTGATGACGTTGACCTTGTCGCTGACCTTGGCGCCGCCGAGGATGGCGACGAAGGGGCGATCGGGGTTCGAGAGCGCGCGGCCGAGGTAATCGATCTCCTTCTCCATGAGGAACCCGGCGACGTTCTTCTTGGTGAACCGGCAGACGACCGCCGTCGAGCCATGGGCGCGGTGCGCCGAGCCAAAGGCGTCATTGACGAAGATCTCGCCGTCGCCGAGCTGGGCGAGTTGCCGGGCGAAGTCGAGTTGCCGGGCCTTCATCTCGGCCTTGGCGGCCTGCTTCTGCTCCTCCCTGGCGTCGTCGGGCAGCTTGACCTTGCCCTCCTCCTCCTTGTAGAAGCGGGTATTCTCGGCCAGCAGCACTTCGCCGGGCTTGAGCGACCGGGCCATGGCGAGAGTCTCGGCGCCGAGGCAATCGGGGGCGAAGCGCACCGGGCGCCCCAGCAGGTCCTGCAGCCGGGCGGCCGCGGGTCGCAGGCTGAAGGCCGGCTCGGGCTTCCCGCCTTTGGGGCGGCCGAGGTGGCTCAGGAGCACGGCCGCGCCGCCCTGGTCGAGGATGTAGCGGATCGTCGGCAGCGCCGCCGCGATGCGGGTGTCGTCGGCCACCGCGCCGTCCTTGAGCGGCACGTTGAAATCCACGCGCACCAGGGCGCGCCGCCCCTGGAACGCCACGTCGCGAACGGTCAGCTTGTTCACACCAGCGTCCCGTCCTTGCGCGCCATGTGGAGCAGCAGGTCCACCATGCGGTTGGAATAGCCCCACTCGTTGTCGTACCAGGACACGATCTTGAAAAAGCGTTTCTCGCCCTTCAGGTTGTTCTGGAGCGTCGCCAGCGAATCATAGATCGAGGAGCGCGCGTCGTGGATGAAATCGGTCGAGACGAGTTCCTCGTCCGTCACGCCCAGGATGCCCCGGAGATAGCTCGTCGAGGCCTTCTTGAGGGCGGCATCGATCTCCTCGATGGACGTGTCGCGGGCGGCCCGGAAGGTCAGGTCCACCACCGAGACGTTCGGCGTCGGCACGCGGAAGGACATGCCGGTCATCTTGCCCTTGACCGCCGGCAGGACCTCGCCGACCGCCTTGGCGGCGCCGGTGGTGCTGGGGATGATGTTGATGGCCGCCGCGCGCCCGCCGCGCCAGTCCTTTTTCGAGGGGCCGTCGACGGTCTTCTGGGTGGCGGTATAGGAGTGGATCGTGGTCATCAGGCCGGTCTCGATCCCGATGCCCTCTTTCAGCAGCACGTGCACCAGCGGCGCCAGGCAGTTGGTCGTGCAGGAGGCGTTCGAGACGATGGCGTGCTTGGCGGGCTCGTAGTCCTGCTGGTTGACGCCCATCAGCAGGAACTTGACGTCGCCCTTGCCGGGGGCCGACAGCAGCACCTTGCGGGCGCCGGCGGCCAGGTGCCCCTTGGCCTTTTCGGAATCGGTGAACAGCCCGGTGGATTCGATCACGTACTCGACCCCCAGGGCTTTCCAGGGCAGGTCGGCCGGACTCTTGGTGGCCATCAGGCAACGGATCTGGCGGCCGTTGACCACCAGGATGTCGTTCTCCGGCTTGGCCGGATCGCTCTTGGCCGTGGCGACCGGGTGCTTGAACTTGCCGTGCACGGAGTCGTACTTCATCTGGTAAGCGAAGTAATCGGCGTCGGTGGACACATCCACCACGGCCACGACGTCGATGGTCTTGCCCAGCATTCCCTGGTCGCAGATCGCCTGGAACACCATGCGCCCGATCCGCCCGAATCCGTTGATGCCCACCTTGATCGCCATGACCCGTGTCTCCTGTTGCCTTGCGGTTACGAAGGGATGCCCGGGCGCTGTCCCGGGCCCGCGCGGCGGCCTCCCGGAAAACGCCTTGAGCGGGGCACTATAGAGGATGCCTCCGGGCACGTCAATGCCCGCGGAGATTTTTTTTGAACGGACGGCGGCGCGGGCGGTCAGCGGGTCAGGGCCTTGCGGACGATGGCTTCGACGGTGATGTCGGGCGGGCCGCCGCCGAGGGCGGCGGCCGCCATGGTCTGGGCCTCGGCCTGCTTGTACCCCAGGGAGACTAGCGCCAGGACGGCGTCGCGCAGCCGGCGGTCGCCGCCGGGCGACGCCGGCGCCGCGGCCTCCAGGACCTCGCCGGCGGAGAGCT
This sequence comes from uncultured Verrucomicrobiota bacterium, assembly GCA_964515705.1. Taxonomy (GTDB): domain Bacteria; phylum Verrucomicrobiota; class Kiritimatiellia; order JAAZAB01; family JAAZAB01; genus CAZEVX01. The sequence goes on from CAZEVX010000027.1 coordinate 19,613, forward strand.
TGTCGCGCAGTTCGACCACCAGGCGCTCGGCGGTTTTTTTGCCGATGCCGGTGATGCTGCTGAGGCGCTGGACGTCGCCGGCGCCCACGGCGGCGACCAGGTCGCGCGCCGAGAGGCCGCTGAGGACCGTCATCGCCAGCCGCGGCCCGATCCCGCTCACGCCCAGGAGCAGCACGAACAGGCGGCGCTCGGCCTCGCTGACAAAGCCGAAGAGGCTGTGCTGGTCTTCGCGGATGTAGTCGTACACCAGCAGGCGGCAAGGCCGGCCTTCCGGTCCGAGCCGGTCGAAGCTGCTGAGCGGAATGAAGACCTCGTACCCGACGCCCCCGACGTTGAGCACGGCGCGGCCGGGCGCCTTGGACACCAGCAAGCCTTCCAGGAAGGTGATCATCACAGGCTCCGCGGCGCGATCCCGGCGGCCGGCCGGGCGGCATGGGCGTGGCAGATGGCGATCGCCAGGGCGTCGGCCGCGTCTTCGGGCGGCGCCTCGCGCAATCCCAGGAGCGCCATTACCATCCGGCCGACCTGCCCCTTCCCAGCCCTGCCGATCCCGCTGACCGCCTGTTTGACGCGGCGCGGCGGGTATTCGAACACGGGGATGCCGGCGGTGGCAACGGCGGCAATGACCGCGCCGCGCGCCTCGCCGAGGATCACGGCGGTCTTGACGTTCTTGCAGAAAAACACGCCCTCGATCGCCACCGCCTGAGGACGTCCGCGGGCCAGCAGGGCGCCAACCGCCTCGTAGAGATGCGCCAGGCAGCGCGAGCGCGGCCAGGCGTCCGGATGCCGCACCCGGCCGAACTCCAGCGCTTCCAGCCGGCTGCCGGCCGCCCGGATCAGGCCGACGCCCGTCGAGCGCAGGGAGGTATCCACGCCCAGGATGCAGAGCGGCGCCGCCGCGGCCTGAAGGGATGCGTCCGCCGCCATGGGCATACGGCTCCAAGGGCCCGGCGCTCGCGCCGGTGGCCGGGGCGCGGCCTACTTCTCGTCCAACTGCTTGAGGATCGCCTCGTCCACGTCCATGTTGGAATAGACGTTCTGGACATCCTCGTTGTCTTCGAGCGTATCGACGAACTTGATAATGCTGCCGGCCAGGGTTTTGTCGGACACCGGCACGTAGGTGTCCGGGATCAGCGTGATTTCGGCGCTGGCGGTTTTGATGCCGGCCTTGTCGAGGGCGTCCACGACCGCCTGGAAGGCGGCGGGATCCGTGACGATCTCGAACATGCCGTCCGCCTGCGTCATGTCCTCGGCCCCGGCATCGAGGACGATGCCCATCAGGCGATCTTCGTCCTGGCCGGTGACGTCCACCAGGATCTGCCCCTTGCGCTTGAAGTTGCGCGAGACCGCCCCCTGCGCCGCCAGGTTGCAGCCGAACTTGGTGAAAATGTGCCGGATCTCCGAGGCCGCCCGGTTGCGGTTGTCGGTCAGCACCTTGACCACCAGGGCCACGCCGCCGCCGGCATACCCCTCGTAGGTGATGTCCTCGAGCTGGCCGCCCTCGAGTTCCCCGGTTCCCTTCTTGATGGCGCGATCGACGTTGTCGGCCGGCATGTTGTTGGCCTTGGCCTTGGCGACCAGGGTCCGCAGCGCCGGGTTCATCAGCGGGTCGCCGCCGCCGGCGCGCGCCGCGATCGAGATTTCCTTGCTCAACTTGCTGAAGATGCGCCCGCGCTTGGCGTCGGCCGCGCCCTTCTTGTGC
>CAZEVX010000028.1:0-7286 GCA_964515705.1 uncultured Verrucomicrobiota bacterium
AGCGATCTCCGTCTGTCCATGGCATCGGGGTCGGAGTCGCTATCGGGGTCGAAAGAACGGTAGACCGCCGATACCGACCCCGACCCCGAAAACCAGCACCTACCTGAGCAGATACCCTGCATTTATGGCAAAGCATACCAGCGTCGCCGCGCGGGCACAATGGTTGGGATTGCCGTTGTTGTGTTGGAAATTGCGGGGCACACGTCAGGTCGCATGTCCGATTGGGACGCCGTCGGCAGACTTGCCTTTCCTACGGACTCGCCGCGCCCTCCCTGCGCTCCCGGTTCTTCGTGGCGGCATCCGCCCCTTTCAAGCGGCCGTGCTTTAGCGCCGGGGCCGCCGGACAGCCAGCATCGCGCAGGCGTGCGGCGGCAACGGCACGCGCAGGCGCAGCCCGGACGGCCGGCAGGCGACCACCTCGAAGGGCCGGTCGCAGGCCACGCGGTCGGGGGTCAGCCCCGGCAGGCGCAGGGTGATCACCGGCTCGATCGGGACGGCGGGCTCGGGATGATGGTCCTCCATGATCACGATCCGGACAGTCCCGCGGGTATCCTCGAAGGTGATCAGCTTGCCGGCGGTCGTCTCGACCGGCGGCTTGCCGATCGCGCGCAAGACCAGCGCCATGGCGCGGTTGACCAGGCGGCTCAGGCTGGCCTTGCCGTAGGTGATCGTGGCGTCGCCCGATTCGCGGCGCACCAGCGTCGGGGCGATCGCGAACAAGGCCGTCCAGCCCCAGCGCGTCCGATGCAGGGTCAAGGCGGGCGCCCGGCGGCCGCGCGCGTCGAGCCCCTCGAGAATCGGCACGGCGCCCCGGCAGCCATAAGCCGCGCGGCAGAGATCATGGGAAATGGACTCGGGATTGTTCTGAAGTTCAGACCACGGAACGCGCCGCGCGGCCGCGGCATGCACCCGCAGAGCGCGCAGGGTCAGCGGCGCGGCCAGCGGCGCCACGCCGAAGAGGTCCTCGAGGCCGTCCGCGCGTTCCAGGGCCAGCAGGTTGACCCCGCGCGCGTGCAGGCGCCGCAACAGCCGCCGCTCGGCCTCGGTCAAGCCCGTCAAGGGCGGCAGCACGAGCGTGTGGCAATCCCCGGGCGAGAGCCGGGCCAGGTGCGCCCAGTCCACCAGGAACCCGGCCGCCTGGCCGTCGGCGCGCGCCTGTTCGTAGGCGAAGGCCACGCCTTCCTCGGCGGTATTTACAATATCGCCCCCGAAGACGGGCCGCTTGCCGTCCTGGTAATAGCGCGGCGCATAGCGCTCGATCGTGTCCGGGTGGCGCCGGCAGGCCTCGCGGCTGTAGACGAAGGCGGCCGTCCGCAGCGGCCGGCGCGGGCGCACGCGGCGGATCACCGACCAGGCCGAGAGGAACTCGGAAAACTCGTCGCGCCCCCAGTGTTTCGGCTGGAACCCGTTGTCGTTCCAGAACCGGAACCCGGCGCCGTCGAACCAGGCGGCCGCGTAGGCGTATTCGAAAAAGCGCTTCCGGTAGCAGGCCGGCGGCGGCGCCGCCCGGGCAAAGGGCGGCGACCCCAGCACGACATGGAGATCGGCGGGAATGCCGGTCAGGCCGTAGACCTCGGGATAGAGGCGCAGGTCCGGCGCCTCCATCTTCATGGCGGCCAACTGGAACACATCGCGCTGGATGGGATAGCCGCAGACGATCGGATAGCTCTCGAACCGCATCGGGCCGTTGACGTAGCGCGTCCAGCCGCTGCGCAGATCGCGGCCCATGAGGTGCGGGAACCAGGCCGACTTATAGACCGACCCATAGGGCGGATAGGGCCCGAACCAGCCCCATTGCCCCCTGAACTTCAACGCGCGCAACCGGGCCTGGGCCTGCGGCATGTACGTGCGCGCGTACCAGCGGTTGAACCACTCCAGCCACGGTTTCCAATACTGTTCCGTCAGCGCGCGGAAGCCAGCCTCCGACAGCGCGCCATCGCGGCGGATGGCCTCGGCGTCGAGCCGGGCGTCCCCGCGGGCCGGGCTGTCCGGGCGTTCGAGGAACGCCAGCAGCGCATCGAGCGCGTCGGGCCCCCGCGTCGGCGCCGGCGGCCGGCGATAGGCATGCGGCTGCCACAAATCGAAGCGCTGGATCAGCGTGCTGCTATAGATCAAGTCTGCCTGGCGGACGGCTTCCGGGTGCGTTTCCAGGTCGGCGCCGCCGCAGATCAGCCAGCACCACCACCGGCGGCGATAGCGCCGCACGAGGGACCAGGCGCGGTGCCTCGCGGCGAAGCCCGCCGGAAACCCGGCATGGGAGACGTAATGGCCCTCGTCCACGTTCCGGCCAGTCCAGGGATCGAAGACGTCGGCCGCCGAGTGGAAATCGCTGGACTCGTAAAACAGGAGGTCCGGCAGGCCGGAGGCCCGCGGGGGCGCCGGGACCGCCGGGTCCGGCGACAGGACCTCGAAGGCGCGGCGGGTTTCCGCCAGCAGGCGGCCGTTGCGCCGCAGGCGCGCCGCGAGGTGATAGACGCCGACCGGCAGGGGCCCGGGCAGCGCGCCGCCGAGCAGCGTCGGCACGCCACGCCGTTGCGCCCAGCGGCGCGCCTCGGCATCCCGGGCTTCGCGCAGGGGACAGGCGCGGGCGCGCGCCATGGGCTGCCGAAAGGCATCCTCGAGCGTCCAGTCCACCGCAAGGTCCCCAGCCGCGGTGTCCGCCAGGCGATGGCGCAGTCGAATCGAGAACCGGACGCGTTCGCGGTCCAGGAAATAATGGTTGGCGCGCGCAAAGGCCACCGCCTGCGCGCGGCGCGGCTCATTGGCGGGAATGCGGCGGACCATCGCCTTGTCCGGCGGCGATTGGATGTCCAAGTCCAGGTCGCCCGGCGCCAGGCGCGCGCCGGAGGCCAGCACGGTCCCGCGCTTTGGAACGATCCAGGCTTCCGTCGGCCCGCCTTTCATCCATTGCCGTTCCTCGGCCTCGTAATCGTCATAGCCGACAAACACGTTGACGCTGGCGGGCAGCGGCGGCAGGCGGATGACGCGCTCCAGCGGGAAGTCGGCGTCCGCCGGAGGCAGGCCGGGAGCGAAACGATTCCATTGGGTTTTCAGCCCGACGGCGCCGCGACACAGGTAAAAAGTTCCGAGCTCGCCGCCGCCCGGCCGCTCGAATCGCACATACGGGTTGACCAGGCGCTCGTTCTGCCAGCGCAGATTCGTCTTGACGGAATCCGGCAGCAATGCCGGGTCGCGCCGATCGGCGGGCCCGCCGGTCAAGCGCGCCGTGATCTCGCAATGGCCGGCATACGCGACGGCCTCGAGGTGGTAATAGATCGGCGAGACGATCCCGTTATGCTCGGCGGGAAACGCGATCCGGCAGGGCGCCCAGAGCCGCTTCGGCGGGGGCGCCCCCTCGGCGCGCAGGCACACGTTCCGCAGGAAAAACGGGCCGCGGGCGCCGGCCAGCGTCGGGCGGTCGCGATCGAACGCCACCGCGCCCGCGGGCGCCCGGCGCAGGCCGGGCTCCTGGAAGACCGCGACTTCGACCCCGTCCTGACACACGGTCACGGTCTTGCCACGCACCTCGATCCGCAGTGCGGTCCAGTCCTCCAGCGGCCGGCCGGCCGGCGGCCGCGCGTCCTTGCGGACGGCCAGCAGGCGGTCGCCCTCCCGGCGGCATGAACCCCAGTGGGTTTCGGCGCCGGCCGCGCCCCACAGGCGCTTGACGTAATAGCCCGCGCCAGTCTCCGGATCATACCGCAGGAACACGTAGACACCCGCGCCGGACGCCCCGGCGTCGCCCCGGCACTCGACCGTCAGAACAAAATCCTTTAGGGGTGGGGTCAGCGGCCGGTGCTTGTTGCCCCGGCAGAGGATGTGGTAGGCGCCCGCTTCCACCCAGCCGTGCCGATGGGCGCGACTGGTATGCCGGTCCACGACCCAGCCGTCCGGTTGCTCGCGATCGCCGCCGGCGGCAAATGCGTCCCGGTACTCATAGACGCCGCGGGTCTTCATGGCCCTGGTCTCCTGGTCGCCCGGATTCACCATCCGCGAACGCGAATCATGAGGGTTCACGCACCGTTGCGGGGCGGAGGGCGGCCTCCAGGTCGAGCATCGCCTGGGCGGTATACGTCGTGCAGTTCAGCCAGGGGATCAGCTTCGAAGCGTAGCCGACGACATCCCCCCACATTCCGGACAACCGCCCCGTGTCCGGGTCTTGGCTGGCGGTCACCGCGGCGCCCAGCGCCAGGGTTTTGGCCAGGAACAGGTCCTGGCCTGTCCGGGCGTGCGCCGCCAGGTACATCCGCATCATCGTGATCGCGGACCCGTCGATCGGATAGTACCAGTGGTATTGCTCCAGGACGCTGGGCAACGGCCAGGACGCCGTCAGGATCGGCCAGGCCTCCTTGCCGGGACGGGGCATGGGCTTGGACCAGACCACGAACTGGTCCTCGGCATAGCGCATCAGGTCGCGCACGTCCGCGTCGCGCCCGGGAACCTCGTCCGCATGGTCCATGAGGTACTGCGCCGTCTGAGCCGCATACAGCCCCGTCATGCTCTTGTAGGATTCCGATTCGGGCATGATGTCCTCGAACTGGCTTTCCCAGTGGAAGTCGCGCACCGGATGGTCCAGCAGCCAGGCCAGCGCCCGGTCGCGCGCCCGGCGGTAAGGCTCCCGTTCCCCTTCCGCCAGCAGCGTGTCGAACATCCGGATCATGGTCAGCGGCATGCAGAGATTGGCCATGAGCGGCTCGCCGGTGTCGCTGCCGACCATCAGCGGCCAGGTGCCGGCCGGCAACTGCAGCCGCGCATAGGCGTCGGCGATCCGCACCGCCGCCTCGCGGAACCGGCGCTGGCCCGTGGCCGCGGCCAGGCGCAGGTAGGCGCCGAACGGCAGGCAGGCCTCCGTCAGCATCAGTTTGCCGTAGAATTTGTTCCGCGGGCCTAGCCGCTGGAAATCGTATACCGGCGGCAAATGCGCAAGTGGATGGCCGGCCGGATAACTGGCCGCGATCAGGTAATCGGCCGCGTTCATCGCCAGCGCCAGGGCCCGCTCCTGGCGCTCCGGAAACAGCGCTGCGCAGGCCAGCATGGCGTCCATCACGGCGCCGATCATTTTGGCCGGAAAATGATAGACCTGGTAGCCGGGGTCCGGCTGCTTGTGTTCCCAGTGCTGGATGGCCGGCAGGCGATATAGCCAGTCGAACGCCCGCGCCGCGCATTCTCGGAACCCGCAGGCCGGCGGCGTCGTCGGCCCGGAGAACGGCGCGGCCTTGTAAAACTCGCGCAGGCCGGCGATGGCCAGCGGTTCCCCGGACACCTTGCGCGCCGTGACTTTCACCCCCGCGAAGCCGACTGGGATTTGCCGCCAGACGGGCCCCAGGTCGGCCCAGGGCGCCGCGGCCTGGAACTCGTGGCAGGTCCCGTCCTGACAGCGAACCTCGAACTGGTAATGGTCCGCCTCATCGAAGGTCTTGAAATCGAAGGCCGGCGCATAGATGAACTGCTTGGCGTAGGCGTTCCAGAACGGCGCGCGGCCGGGGATGCCCGGCCGGATCGGCTGCGCGGATTCCTCGAGAGCCTGCGCGTTCAACCGCGGCCAATCGAAGGCGGCCGGAGCGCCGCGCCGGACGTTTGCGGACGGTTTGGCTGTCATCGGGTGGCCTTTCTCATGCCGCGGAGGTCGGGGACCAGGCACTAGGGCCTGCCTCGGGTGTTGACAGAATACCCAATTCGGGCGGCGGCGCAATGGCGGCGATTGCCCTCTTGTTGTCCGGGATTGCGATGGCGGATCGGCGCCGGCCGGCGCAGCAGGGCATCCTGATTCGCGCGGTCTGCCAGTTGGCAGGCGGCGCGTCCGACTCCATCGCGCCTCCCGCGGAGTTCAGCCGTGTCCTATGCGCGAATCACGGGCAGGCAACTATCCCCTTGCCGCGAACCACTGCCGCGCTACACTACCGGGAAAGCGATGGATTGTCTTGCCATGGCCACCGCCCGCTTGACGCACGTCGGCACGCTGCGGCCCGACCCGGGCTGGCGGATGGCGCGCCATCATCACGCGGACTACGAACTGATCGTGGTCACGGCGGGCTGCCTGCATGTCCGCATCGGGGGGCAACGCCACACCGCGACCACCGGCCATGTCCTGCTGTACCCGCCACGCACGGATCACACCGAGTGGACCGACTCTTCCGACCCGGTGGCGTCCTATTACCTGACCTTCCGCGCACGGCGCCCGCCGGCCAAGGCGTTGGTGTTCCGGGACCACGAGGGGCGCATCCGGCTGCTGGCGGAATGGCTCTATAATCCGCGCGACCTGCACATGCAACGGCACACCGCGGAACGCGACCTGCTGCTGGGGGTGATCCTCGCGGAACTCGGCCGGGGCCCCCGCGACCGCGAACACGCGTTGGCGGTGCGCGTGCGGGACTTCATGCTGCGCCGCCTGGCCGAACCGATTACCCTCGACATGCTGGCGCGCGAAGCCGGACTGAGCCGGTTCCATTTCGTGCGCGTCTACAAGCGGCTGACCGGACAGACGCCGGTCGAGGACCTGCAGCGGCTGCGCGCCGAGCAGGCGCGCACCCGGCTCCTCACCACCGACTGGCCCCTGAAAGCCATCGCGGCGCACGTCGGGCTGGGCGACGAACAGACCCTTTCGCACGCGTTCCGGCACCGGTTCGGCCATCCCCCCGGCGCCTATCGCCGGGGACGGGACTGAGGGTCTCCGGACACCGCGCGCCGCTGGCGAAAAGCCGAACTCCAGCGGCCGCACAGGCGGTGCGGCCCTACCCTTGCCTGCTTTCTTCGTGCCCTTGGTGTCTTTCGTGGCGAACCCGCGGTCCAGCTACACGCGGCTGCGGCGGCAACTTTCCCGCCGCGCGCAACCGGGCGAAGGCCGCCGCGGTATCGATCCATGCCTCGGCCTGTCGGATTTTTTGGGCCGAGATAGACGCCGGCGGTCTGCCTGCCAGCGGGCCTGGCGGGCTAGTAAGGACATGGTGTCTGGCATGGAGGAACCTCGCTTATGAATTGCACCGGCCAGCGCCCCACACGGACGGCCTCGCCGTCCGGCTCGTGCCCCCGCTCTCGAAGAAACCGGTCGATCGGAGCCAGGACATCCCACCGGTGCTCGTCCGAAAGCACCACCAACGGGATGGCAGCGGAAATACCGCGCCGGCGGACCGGCTCAACGCGGGGTGGCGTCGGGCAGTCCGCCGTCCACGGGCAGCGTGGCGCCGGTGGTCGGCGTCTGGCGCGTGGCGAAAAAGAGGACCGCGCGGGCGACGTGCTCCGGGGTGACCCGCGCCTTGAGCAGGGTGCGGTTGCGGTAGTAGTCCTCG
>CAZEVX010000028.1:7296-20615 GCA_964515705.1 uncultured Verrucomicrobiota bacterium
GCTGGTCGAGGCCGCGGGCCTGCATGCGCGAGGGGCCGACGTCCGCCCAGAGCCCCGAGCGGTGGCGTCCCTCGCCGAAGACGGCGTCGGGGGCAACCATGTTGACACGGACATCGAACGGCGCGAACTCGAGGCTGGCAATGCGCGCCAGTTGGTGCGCGGCGGCCTTGGTGGCGCTGTAGGCCCCGAACTGGGCCCCGGGCGCAAAGACGTTTTTGGTGGACACCAGCACGATGTCGCCGCCGGTCCCCTGCCGCCGCAGGCGCCGGCCGGCCTCCGCCAGCGTCAGCAGCGTGCCCTCGGCGTTGACCCGTTCCAAGCGGCGGAATATTTCGAGGTCGAGGTCGGTCAGCCCGGCCACGGCGGCGATGCCGGCGTTGGCCACGACCAGGTCCACCCCGCCCCAGGCCAGCGCCGCCGCGTCGAACCCCGCCGCCACGGAGGCGGGATCGCTCACGTCCATCGGCGCCGCCATCACGCGGCCGGGCGAGGCCGGGTCAAGGTCGCGGACGAGTTCCGCCAAGCGGTCGGCGGCCAGGTCGGCGGCGGCGACCCGCGCGCCGCGCTCGAGCAACGCGCGGCAGAGCCCGGCGCCGATGGCGCCGGCCGCGCCGGTCACCAGGGCGATCTTGCCGTCCAGCGGCGCGGCGGGCGAGACCGCCGCGCGCGTGACCGCGTAAGGCTGGCCGCCGGGCAGCCGCACCCAGTCCGGACGCCGGCCGCCCGGCGCCAGGCACGCGCGCACGGCCTGGCGCAGGGTCTCGTCCTCGGCCATGGCGTTCTGCCCGAGGACCAGACCGCCATGCGCCGTCCTACTATCGCCGGGCGTCCAGGCTGCGAGTTCGACGGGTGTCGGCGGCGGCGGCGCGGCGTCGGGCGCGGGCGCCAGGACCACCCGCCGCCAGGGATCGTCCGGGCAGCCGGACGGCTCGGCCAGCAGCCCGCGCAGGAGGATCAGCAGACGGGCCAGGGCCGGGGTGTCAGCGGTAGGCATTGCGTCGGACATGAGGGACATCTCCCCGGCCGGCACGTCCGGCCGCGTCGCATTATACGTCCGCTCTTCGATCGGGGTCGGAGTCGCTATCGGGGTCGAACGAACGGTAGACCGCCGATAGCGATGCCGATTAGAGCCTATCTATCCGCCGTGGTCTGCGCTGGGTTCCGCCGGGCTTTCTGCGCCCGGAAATACGCCAGCGCCTCTTTGGGGGGCATGCCGTCGTGGACCACCTTGCGGATGGCGCGGATCATGGCCGGCGGGCAATCGCTCTGGAAGATGTTGCGGCCCATGTCCACGCCGGCGGCGCCCTCGCGCACGGCATTGGCCGCCATGGTCAGGGCCTCGAGTTCCGGCAGTTTCTTGCCGCCCGCCATGACGATCGGGACCGGGCAGGAGGCCGTGACGGTGTCGAACCCCTCGGCCACGTAATAGGTCTTGACCACCTGGGCGCCGAGCTCGGCGCAGATGCGGCAGGCCAGCCGGAAATACCGGGCGTCGCGCACCATGTCCTTGCCGACAGCCGTGACCGCCATGACCGGGATGCCGGCGCGCAGGCCGAGGTCGACGAGGCGGGTCATGTTGTGGACCGAGCGGGTCTCGTGCTCGCCGCCGATGAAGACCTGGATGGCGACGGCGGCGGCGTTGAGACGCACGGCGTCCTCGATGTCCAGGGCCAGGTCTTCGTTCGAGAGTTCCTTGAGGATGCTGGGGCCGCCGCTGGCGCGCAGGACCACCGGCCGTCCGATCTCGGGCGGGACCGTGCTGCGCAGGATGCCGCGGGTCAGCATCAGGGCGTCGCACTGCGGCACCAGCGGGACGATCGCGAGGTCCACGCGTTCGAGGCCGGTGGTCGGCCCCTGGAAGTAGCCGTGGTCAATGGCCAGCATGACCGTGCGGCCGTCGCGCGGGTGGAAGATGCGGGCCAGCCGGTTCTGCATGCCCCAGTCGAGGTGGCCCGCCCCTTTGAGGAAGAACCCCGGCGTTTTCGCCGGGACGTCCTGGAAAAACTGCTTGGTCTCGCGGGCGGCATCGGCGTCCGGCATGGCGGGTCTCCTATGGCGCTGGGGGGTGAATGCTTTTGACAAGGGCCTTGGGCATCGGGGTCGGAATCGCTATCGGGGTCGCCATCGTTGTCGTCATCGCTGAGGGGATCGGCATCGCCCCTTTCGCGCGACGCCTCCGCGTGCGCCTCATCCCGGTCCGCGGCCGGCGGCCAGCAGGGCGCGCAGTCCGGCGGTGACCATTTCGACGGAGATCATCGCCAGCAGCAATCCCATCAGGCGCTCGCAGGCCTGGAGGACCTTGTCGCCCAGCAGGCGATAGAGGGCGCCCGAGGCCAGCAGCAGGACCGTGCCGGCGGACCAGGCCAACGCCAGGGCAACCAGCGGCGCGCCGGGATGTCCCGGGGCGCGCCCGGCGACCAGCATGACGGTGCTGATGGCCGAGGGCCCGGCGATCAGGGGAACGGCCAGCGGAACGATCAGCGGGTCGGTCCCGCTCTCGCCCTGGATCAGGGTGTCGCCGCCCTTGAACACCATCGAGAGCGCGATCAGGAAGAGGATCACCCCGCCGGCCAGGCTGAGCGAGGACATCGACACTTGCAGCAGGGCCAGCGCCTGGCGGCCCACGAGCAGGAAGAGCGCCAGCACCCCCAGCCCGATGAGCGACTCGCGCAGGATCACCCGGGCGCGCCGCCGCGGTGGCAGCGGGCGCAGGATGGCGAGAAAGAGCGGCACATTGCCGACCGGGTCCATCACCAGGAACAGCAGCACCGCCATGGAGATGACCGACGACTTCATGTCGCACTCCCCTCGCGGCCGGCGGGCGCGGCCTCCAGGGCGCGGTCGAGGGCCAGGAAAAAGGCGCGGTTATCGGCGCACAGATAGCGCAGCGTGCCGCCCATGCGGTGAAACGTCTTGCAGAACCGCAGGTAATAGGCAGGGTGGTCGACGGGCGGCTCGCCGCGGGCCTGCCAGTCCCAGTCCGAGGCGGCGAGGTCGACGACCAGGATGAAATGGTCGCGGATCGCGCCGCCCTCCTGGCGCCGCAGGTTCTGGGCCATGGAAAACGCCTTTTCGAAGATCATCGGCGACATGACCGCCGAGCCCACCGAAAGGTAGACCCCGCCGTCCAGCCGGCGGACCGCGTCGGCGAAGGCCAGAAAATCGCGCTCGGCCGTGCGGCCGACGGCCGCGCCCTGGTTCATGGGATGGGCATAGATGATGTCGTGGCCGATCATCGGGTGGCCGGTCAGGGGAATCCCGAGCCGAAAGGCGGCCGCCTGGACGCTGTAGGCCTTGAACGGATGCGGCACCGGCAACGGCCCGGGGGGGAGTTCGAAGGCGCGCAGCGCGTCGAGCAGGTCGGCGGCGGCGGCCGCGCGCGCCGGATCGCGGTCAAGCGCCTCGCGGGCGGCGCGGCGCAGGGTCTCGGCCGACGGGATCGCCAGGCGCTCGTGGTCGATCAGGGCGCCGACGGATTCCCCGTAGCCGCGCCCCTCGTAGGCGCCCAGGCGCAGCGCCAGGTTGAGATAAAACCCGGTTTCCTGCCAGAGCCCGAACTGCCCGGCCGCCGCGTAACGGCGCACGTCCTCGCCCGTACGCCCCTGGTAGGCGAACTCCCAGTCATGGATGATGCCGGCCCCATTGGTGGCCAGGTGCGTCAGCCAGCCGCGCTCGAGCAGCCGGATCAGCACCGGGCCCAGGCCGTTCTTGATCGTATGGGCGCCAAAGGCCAGGATGCGCGCGCGTCCGGCGCGCCGCGCGTCGCGCAGGCGCGCCGCCGTGTCCGCGATCAGCGCCTCCGCGCCCGGCGCCAGCGGACCGGGCGGCGTTCCCGGCCGCACGGCGTCGTGCTCGATGGCGTGTTTGTTGACCCGCTCGGCCAGCGGCCGGATCCAGAGCCGCGACCGGTCGAACTGCGGCAGGGGCATGGCGGGGACTCCTTGGCAACAGGCGCATCCTACCCGCCCGGCCCCGGCTTGGAAAGCAGGAAAGCATATGCCCATGATTGGCGCGTAAGCCACGGTTGGACCTGCGCCGCGGTCGATATGACAACGCCCAGCGGCGCGGGCCGTAAGACCGCGCCAATCATACGGATCACGCTGCGCGTGATCGGGAGCACAGCATCACCGGTTGAACGTGAATACGAAAAGGATGTGCTTACGCGCGAATTTGGGCATACGCCGGGCTACGGCTCCCTCGGAGAGGTCGCCCTACCCCGGATGCCGGCATGATGGGTGGGGCGAGGTCTCTGACCGAGCCGTTGCCAATGCCCCGCCTCGTCGCGGCTGATGGCCCGCCGCGCATCCGAGCAGACCGGCTGCCGACGGGCGGGACCTGCACGGACCCGCCGCGCGAATCACGGGCGGCCTCCCGCGGCAAGGCTCCCCACCCCCCTGTCCGCCCCCAAAAAAAATCTATTTTTTTGCTTGCGTCGCGCAGACAACCTGTTAGGGTGCTGCCCGATTGCCTGTGGCGCGGGTTCGTATCGTCAGTGAGTTGGCAGATTGTCTGTCGACGTGTTTGCGTTCGATTGCGATCCGAAACCCGAATGAATCGGGGACAGTCGCTGATGCTGGCGCCGCGGCATGAGGAGGTAGTATGGCGACGAAGCTGTATGTGGGCAACCTGTCCTTCACGACCACCGAAGGGGATCTGAAGGATTTGTTTGCCAAGACCGGCTCGGTGATGAGCTGCAACGTGATCATGGACAAGTACACGAACAAGTCCCGCGGGTTCGCGTTCGTGGAAATGGGGACGCAGGACGAAGCCAACAAGGCGATCGCTGAGTTCAACGGCCAGGAGTTCCAGGGCCGCACGTTGACCGTCAACGAAGCCAAGCCGCGCGAAGACCGGCCCCGGGGCGGCGGCGGCTTCGGCGGCGACCGCGGCGGCAAGCGCGATTTCCGTTAAGCAGCCCGCAACGATACCGCTAACGACCGCGACGGCGTTCCGGGAGACGGCTCCCGGAACGCCGTTTTCTTTCCGCCGGAGAACGGCCATGAACAAGACGTTCGTCCTGGACACCAACGTGCTGCTGCACAACGCCGCCTCGATCGAAGCCTTTGCCGACAACACCGTCGTGCTGCCGATGGCCGTGATCGAGGAGCTCGATAAGTTCAAGGGCAACAACGACGAGCTCGGCCGCGCCGCCCGCCAGGTGATCCGTCAACTGGACCGCCTGCGCCTGCAAGGGCGGCTGGGCGACGGGGTGCCCCTGCCCAACGGCGGGCGTCTGCGGATTTTCATCGACCGCCAACTGCCGGACGCGGGCGGTCTCGACGCCCAGGTCACCGACAACAAGATCATCCGCGTGGCCTATCACCTGCGGCAGTCCGGAGAGCAGGTGGTGTTCGTCTCGAAGGACATTAACGCGCGCATCAAGTCGGACGCCCTCGGCATCCGGACGATGGACTTCGAGAAACAGAAAGTGAACTACGAGGAGCTGTTCCCGGGCTTCCGGACGCTGGCCGTGCCCGCGGCGCGCCTGGACATGTTTCTGCGCGACGGCCGCCTCGCCCTGCCGGGCGCCGCCCTGGCGCCGAACGAATTCGTGGTGCTGAACGAGACGGCGCCCGGAACGCGCGTTGCCGTGGGACGGGCGCGGCCGGACGACCGCCTCGAAGCGCTCTCCGCGCGCGCCGAGGGGGCCTGGAACATCACGCCGCGCAGCCCGCCGCAGCGCATGGCGTTCGAACTGCTGGCCGATCCGGCCGTGCCGCTGGTCACCTTGGTGGGGCCGGCCGGGACGGGCAAGACGCTGCTGGCGCTGGCCGTTGGCCTGGAGATGGTCGTCAAGGCCAAGCGCTACGACAAGCTGCTGGTCAGCCGCCCGATCATGCCGCTCGGCAAGGACATCGGCTTCCTGCCCGGCGACAAGGAGAGCAAGCTGATGAGCTGGATGCAGCCGATTTTCGACAACCTGGCCTTCCTGATGCGCGACGGCAACGATGCGAAACGCCCGGTGCGCGAGAAGATCGAGCGCCTGCAGCGCGAGCACGTCGTGGAACTCGAGGCCCTGACCTACATCCGGGGGCGTTCGATCCCGCGCCAGTACGTGGTGATCGACGAGGCCCAGAACCTGACGCCCCACGAAGTCAAGACGATCGTCAGCCGCGCCGGCGACGGCACCAAGATGGTCCTGACCGGCGACCCGTCCCAGATCGACAATCCCTACCTGGACTCCAACAGCAACGGGCTCTCCTATACCGCGGAGCGTCTCAAGGACGATCCGTTGCACGGGCACGTGACCCTCCAGCAAAGCGAGCGCAGCGCGCTCGCGGCGCTGGCGGCCGACAAGCTCTGACGGGCGGGGGCGGACGCCACCGCGACATCGTGCGGGTCTTCGACCCCACGGGCCGCCAAGGGCTAACTCCATGGCCGGCGGGGCGCCGGCTCGCCAGCCTTCTCGGGTACTGCGGCGCCGATCCGGTTGCCGCGGCTCGCTCGGAGAGCTCGCCCCGCCGGCGCGGCCCGGGTAGGCGGGGCGACGCCTCCGGCGGAGCCGTTCCGTGTGCGGCCGTGCGGTCGTCCGGCCGCCGCATATTTCGCTTGAATCCCCTTGGGGAACCGGATATGAACCTGACCCACAGGGCGCCCGGGAAGAGGACGGCAAGGATGCGCTTATGCTGTTTCCGACGCTGACCTTCGCGATCTTCTTCCTGATCGTCTTCCCCCTCAACTGGCTCCTGGCGCGCCGCCCGCTGGCCTGGAAGCTGTTCATGCTGGCGGCCAGTTACGTGTTTTACGGCTGGTGGGACTGGCGCTTTCTCTGGCTGCTGATCGCCTATACCCTGGTGAACTACGGCGCCGCGCTGGGCATCGCCCGCAGCCGCCGGCCGGCCGGCCGGCGCGTCTGGCTGGCGGCCGCCGTGGTTTTCGACTTGGGGCTGCTGGGATTCTTCAAGTACTACGGCTTTTTCACGGTCTCGATGTACCGGCTGTGCGGCGTTCTGCAGCTCCCCTGTTCGCTGCCGCTGCTCGACGTCGTGTTGCCGATCGGCATCTCGTTCTTCGCCTTCCAACTGATGAGCTACGTGGTGGACGTCTACCGCCGCGACATGCCCGCGACCGTCGATCTCCTGGACTGCGCGGTCTTCATCGCCTTCTTCCCGCAACTCGTCGCCGGCCCGATCGTGCGCGCCCGGCAGCTCCTGCCGCAGGTCACCCGCCTGGCAGCGCGCGGCCCGCTCGACACCGGCCGGGCCGTCTGCCTGATCCTGGGCGGCCTGTTCAAGAAGACGGTGGTCGCCAATACCCTCGCCAGCGTGCTCGTGGACCCGGTCTTTGCGCAACCGGCGGCCTACAACGCCCTCGACGTCCTGCTGGCGATCTACGGCTATGCCTTCCAGATCTACTGCGACTTCTCGGCCTATTCCGACATCGCCATCGGGGTCGGGCTGCTGCTCGGACTCGAACTGCCGCTCAACTTCAACGCTCCCTACTTCGCCACCACCCTGCGCGACTTCTGGCAGCGCTGGCACATCTCGCTCTCGACCTGGCTGCGCGATTACCTCTACATCCCCCTCGGCGGCTCGCGGCACGGCGAATGGACGACCTACCGCAATCTCTTCCTGACGTTCCTGCTGGGCGGCCTCTGGCACGGGGCTAACTGGACCTTCGTGTTCTGGGGCGTCATGCACGGCGCCTACCGCAGCCTCGAACGGGCGCTCGAGATCGGGTTCGGCAAGCTCTTCGGCCCGCGGCACCCGATCTATGCCTGGCCCTGGCTGGACCGCCTGCGGCGCCTGGCGCTCGGGGTGTGGCTGTTCCATTTCGTGTGCCTGACCTGGTTCTTCTTCCGCGCCCAAACGTTCCAGGACGCCCTGACGTTGCTCGGCCGTTTTCGCGTCTGGACAGCGCCGCAAATGCCGCTTATGATGCTGGCCGTGATCGCCGCCGGATTCGCCACGCACTTCCTCGACGGCTGGCGCCTGCGCCGCTTCTGGACGGCGCTCGGCCGGCTGCACCCTGTCTGGCAGGGGCTGGCGGCGGCGGCCGGGCTGACGATCATCCAGGCGCTCGGGCCGCAGGGCGTGGCGCCGTTCATCTATTTCCAGTTTTAGGAGCCGGACTTCCGAGCCGGGCCGGGTAAATCTTGCCCGGCCGCGGATGACAACAGCAATCCACAGGGTGCCTATCGCATGACCATCCCCCCACCGGACAGCCGTTCGGCCGGGTTCCCCCGCACCGACCTGGGCGAACCGCCCCCGCGGGAGTTCCCGGTGCGTCCCGCCCTGGCGGGGCTGTTGGCGTTCGCCCTGGCCGCGTTGCTGCTGAATGCCGAAGCCCTGGACCAATCCATCAGCCTGATGCCCTACGGCCAGGCGCGCGACGCCGGCCTGGCGCTGATCCGGCCGCCGGCCGCCTTCAGCCGCGCCCTGCGCCTCGGCGTCCCGCGCCGCTACCTCGAAACCACCCTCGGAGCCTGGATTCGCCATGACCCATAACCCCCTCTCGATCGCCACCGCGGGGCTCGCCATGCTGCTGGCCGCGCGCCTGGCCGGCCCGGCGCAGACCGCCGACGTCGCCGCCGCCGCCGATGCGCCCGCGGGAGCGCCGCCTTGCGTGCTGATCTGCGGCGACTCGGTCATGAAACTCCTGGGCATGTCGCTCGAACGCGCCCTGAACGCCCGTGGCGGCGTGCGCGTCGTGACCTTCACGTCGATCGGCTCGGGCCTGGCGCGCCTGGACCTTTTTGACTGGATCGGCCAGGTCCGGGCGCTGGCCGCCAAGGAGCGGCCGCGGGCGGCGGTGATCCTGCTCGGATCGAACGACAACCAGCCCATGCAGACGCCCGCCGGCGCCCCCCTGGCGGAACGGTCGCCGGCTTGGGTCGCAGACTATACGACCCGCGTGCAGGCCGTGCTGGCGGCCTTCCGGGAAAGCGGCGTGCGCACGGTGCTCTGGATGGGGCTGCCCGACATGCGCGATCCGGCGCTCCAGCAACACGTCAACCTGCTCAACCCGCTCTTCGCGGAGCAGGTGCGCGCGGACGCCCATGCCGTGTATTTCGATACCCCGCGCGTGTTCAGCCGCTCGCCGGGCACCTTCACCATGTACCTGATCGGTCCCGACGGCATGCCCGTCACCGTCCGGTCTTCGGACGGCATCCACCTCAACCGCGCCGGGGCCGATCGGCTGGCCCGCGAGGTCCTGCGCGCGCTCGACGAACACCACGTCTTCGCCGCGCCCGCCGCGGCGGCCGGCTCGTGAGGACCCCGGCGCCAGGGGGAGCGTGACCTTGCAGACCGCCCGGCAACCACAAGGGCGCGGCGCGCTTCCCCGGTCGCCCGCCTGGTGCTGCGCCGCCCTCTGCGCCGCCGCGGTCGCCGGGCACGCCGCCGGACCGTCGCTCGCGGCGCCGGCGGGCGACGCGGTCGACGCCCTGCGGCCGGCAACCCCCTGGCGCGCGATCCAGGTGCCCTTCACTCCCGCCGCCCGGCCGGATTCCAAGGCCGAGCCCGGCACCGATCGCCAGGCGATCCTGGACCTGGGCGTCGGCCCGCTCACGGCCGCTCCGCCCGCCGCCGCCAGCGCGGGCCCATGGCTGCCCGGCGCCACCGGCGCTCCGGGCGCGACGGCCGCGGCGCCCGCCGAGGCCGCCAACGTCATCGCGCAGTCGGCGGCGCGCGAACGAATGTACGAGGGCCTGGTCGACGTCCAGGACAAGAACTACGCCAAGGCCATCCCGAAACTGGAATGGGTGATCGAGGAAGACCCGACGCTGCTCGAGGCCTGGGAAGCGCTCGGCTGGTCGTATTTCCACCTCGGCCAGAAAGACAAGACCCGGGCGCTCTGGGAACGCCTGGCGGTGCTGGCCGCCGACCGGCCGATGCCCTACAACCTGCTGGCGCAACTGGCGACCGCCGAGCCCGGGGTGGAGTCTCTGCGCCGGGCGGCCGGCTATTTCCGCAAAAGCCTGGAGCTGAATCCGAAGCAGTACGAAATCCGATTCTACTACGCCCAGAACCTGCTCTGGCGCGGGTTCCTGGCGGAGTCCATCGGCCGGCTCCGGGACCTGCTGAAGGAAGACCCGGACCGGCTCGACGTGCGCATCGAACTGGCGCGCGCGCTGTTCGCCGACCAGCACTACGAGGAATCGCTCGACCACTGGGCGCGCATCCGGGCAGCCGCCCCCGACAACCTCGAGTTCCTGCTGGCCGAAGCCCAGGCACTGCTCTATGTGGGCGATTTGGAACTGGCCGACGAGCGCGCCAACCAGGCCCTGGCGCTCGACAGCGGCAATGCGCGCGCGGTCGCCCTGCTGGCCGACATCGCCGAATACGCCCGGCAACCGCGCCAGGCGCTGGCCGAGCTGCGGCGGCTGGCCGACCTGACCGTCGACCCGGCCATCAAGTCCACGGTGCTGCAGCGCCTGGCCTGGCGCCGCCGCCTGCTGTTCGAAGAGGACGCCAAGGCCTGGCCGCTGGCCGACGCCATCGCGTGCGCCCGCGAGGCCCTGGACGCCGACCGGCGCTCCGTGGCGGCGCATCTGTTTTTGGCCGAACTGTTGCTGCTGAACCGGGATTACCGCGAATCCGAGGCCCTCTGCCGGACGGTTCTGCGGGACTTCAACGCCCACAACCTGCGGGCGCAGAAGACCCTCTTCGAACTCCAGATGGCGCAGGGACGCCTCGAGGAAGCCGAAGGCCAGCTTCTGACCATGATCTCCGGCTTCAATCCCCGCGACCCTTTCCGGCATCTCCTGCAGGCGCGCCTCGAGTTCGCCAGCGGCGATTTTTACGGGGCGCTCCAATCGCTGGACCGCCTCGAGGCCGAGGGGGCGCGCGGCGCCGTGCTGGTGCTGCTGTATCACGGGCTGTCCCCGAGCGAATGGCTGCCGATGACCTCGATCCGCCGGTTTCGCGAGCACCTCCTGGCCCTCCAGCGCGCCGGCTTCCGCTTCGTCTCGGCCGACCGCATCCCGGCGTATTTCGCGTCGCGCCCGCCGCCGCCCGCGGTCGAGCCCCCGCCCTGGCCCCACCGCCTGGTGCGCGCGATCCACTACGCCTTCACCGGCCTGGCCGAAACCAACCCGCCCACGCTGCGCGAGCTGACGCCCGACAAGATGGTCTGCGTGACCTTCGACGACACCCTGCGCACCTCGTTCACGCTCGGCACGCCGGTGGCCGAGGAACTGGGCACCGCCTTCGCCATGCATATCCCCGTCGGCAACATCCTGCGCCACGACATCGGCTTCTGTTCCTGGGAAGAACAGCGCCAATACCAGGAGAGCGGTCAATGGGTGCTCGGCAGCCACCTGCTGGAAGCCCATTTCCTGCAGCCGATCGCCGCCGACGGCGCCCGGGCCTATCCCCTGCCCAACCGCATCTGGCTGCCCGCCCGCAACCGGCTGGAAACCCTGCGGGCCTACTACCAGCGCGTGCGCCGGGAGTTCCAGGAGAGCCGCGCCGTCATCGCGCGCGAACTCGCCCTCGGCAGCAACGACTGCCGGTTCGTGGCCTATCCCTATGGCGACATCGGACAGGAAGACCGCTGCAATATCCAAGACGCCGCCCACCCGATGAAGTCCATCCTGAACGAGGCCTCCCTGGTCTACACCCACGGCTTCATCCAGAGCGAGCACGGCTACGCCATCGCCAGCGACAATCCGATGCTGCTGCCGCGCTACGAGCCCGGCAAGCAGGCCAGCGGACGCGAGGTGCTGCACCACGCCTTTGAACACCACCCCGTGTTCCTGGCGCGGCGCATGCGCGCCGAGATCGCCGCCCTGCAGGGCAAGCCCTACCTGGCGCAGCAGATGCTCGACGAGTTGGAGCGCGACGGGTATCCCGACGACCTCCTCAAGGACCTGGCCCGTTACGTCAAGGATCACCTCGCCCGCAAGGTCGCCGGGCTCGAGACCGGGGACCGCGAGCGCGACCGCGCCTCCCGGCCGTTGGTGGCGTTGAGCCAGCCCGCCCTCGGCGTCGAGGCCTATTCCACGCGGGCCAACGTCCAGCTCGAACAATGGGGCGTCCTGGGCAAGGCCGGCCTGAACCTCAACCCGGCCCTGAGCCTCGAAGGCCGCGCCGGCTACGGCCGCATCCGGCAGACCCTCAAGACCAATGTCTGGAAGGAAATCGAGATCGTCAAGGAAACCACCACCCGCCAGCGGATCGTCTCGACCACCGACGGCCAGACCACGGTGACCGACGAGGACGTCACCACCTGGGAGCCCCAGACCGTCCAGACCAACATCGTCAAGACCGACGTCTACAAGTCGGAGGAAACCGACCTGGCCGGGCAACTCAACCTGCGCTTCCGCACCGGGGCGCTGGCCCTGGCCGAGTTCACCGCGCGTCGGTTTTCCGGCGACCTCAGCAACCGTACCGAATACTGCTGGGCAGCCGAGTGCCAGTGGAAGCCGACCCTGGCGCTGGACGCCTCGGCGCGCTACGAGCACGACGTGATCCCCTCGGCGCACTCCCTGGTCACCTACCACAGCGGGGCGCTAATGGGCGTCTGGCGGGTGCGCGACTGGTGGGACCTGCTGGGCAGCGGCCGGTTCGCCTACCTATCGGACAACAACTCGCTGCTGAACCTGACCGCCGACAGCAGTTGGCTGGTGTCCGAGCGCCAGGGGCTGTACCTCGGGCTGCAGGCCTTGTTCATCACCACCGATAAGGCCGACCCCTATTACTGGACACCGTACTGGGAACAGCGCTACTACCTCTTCGCCAAACTGCGGCGCACCTATCCCACGTTCTACGCCGAGGCCATGGTGCGGGTCGGCCAGATGACGGCCAAGGCGCGCGACGCGGACATGGAGGCCTACCAGGCGCTGCGGGCCCAGGGCGCCCAGCAGGGATGGTACCCGGGGGAATCGCCGGACCCCGGCTGGGAGCCGATCATCGGGGCCTCCGCCACGGTGCGCAAAACGGTCTGGCGGTTCTGGGACGTGTTCGGGACCTTTTCGGTGGACGCCCTGCGGGATTATACCGAGCACACGCTCCGGGGCGGGCTGGCCCTGCGGCTGTAAACGACCATGACGATGCCCATCTCCATGCGGATACTCCTGGGCGTTCTCCTGCTGGCGGGCGCCGCCGAACGGCGCCCGGCGGCGGCGCAACCGCCAACGGCAGCCGCGCCGGCGGAAGCGCTCCCGGTGCTCGATCCGGCCGGCCAGGCCGGGGCGCCGCCGGTTCAGATCGCCGCCGCCCCGCCTGCGGCGCCGGCCCGACCGGCGCGCTTGCGGCGGCGTCCGCGCCGCCGGCGGCGGGCGCCGCGCCGGCTGACGTCGTGGCTGCCGCGCCGGCCCGCGCGCGGATGTATGAGGCCATGTTCGACATCCAGGACGGACGCCACGAGACGGCGAT
>CAZEVX010000029.1:0-20504 GCA_964515705.1 uncultured Verrucomicrobiota bacterium
CTCCCGTCGGCCAGCGTGCAGGCGTTCCTTGACAACTCCACGTGGAGGGCGAAGCTGCGCTGAGCCGTTCCCGTGCACGGATCGCGCCGGGAGTGACCGCGGACAAGCGCAACTCCCGCACATCGGGGCGGCGGCGGCCGAAGAATGGAGTTGAAACGCGGAACGGCTTGGCGCATGCTGGCCGCGCCATGGTTTGCGTTCCGGTACAAACGACTGAGGCCCCGGCGTCCGCCTGCGGCGGGTGCTGCACGCGGCTGGTGGAGTTCGGCGTGGTTCTGGGCGGGGTGCCAATCCTGGAAAGGATCAATCTCCATGTCCATTGCGGGGAACTAACGGTGATCCTCGGGCCCAACGGGGCCGGCAAGACCACGCTGTTCCGGGCGATGCTGGGTGAGTTGCCGTACCGCGGCTCGCTGCAGTTCCTGCACGCCGGCAATGGCACGCGCGTTGGCCGCCCGCGCATCGGGTACGTGCCCCAGCGGCTGGAGTTCGACAGCTTGGCGCCGGTGACGGTGCTCGACCTGTTCGCGGGGACGCTGGCGCGGCGCCCGGTCTGGCTCGGGGCCGGCGCGGCCGTGGCAGCCCGCACACGCGCATCGCTGGAGCGCGTGGGGGCCGCGGACCTGCTCCCGCGCCGGCTCGGGCACCTGTCTTGCGGCCAGCTCCAGCGGGTGCTGCTGGCCCTGGCGCTGACGCCGGTCCCCGACCTGCTGCTGCTCGACGAGCCGGTCTCCGGGGTGGACCCGGCGGGCCTGGACCTGTTTTACCGGATGGTTTCGGAACTGCGACGCCTGTTCGACCTGTCGATTCTGCTGGTGTCCCACGATATCGCCGCCGCCGTGCGCTTCGCCGACCGCCTGGTGTTCCTGAACCGCACGATCCGCTGCGACGGTCCGCCCGCCGAGGTGCTGGCCAGTCCGTGTGTCCGCCAGACGTTCGGCGGCGACCTGGCGGTCGCCGCCGCGGAACACGCCGCCGCGGAACGGCTCGTGCCATGTCCGGCCGCGGCATCCCCGGTGCGACAGGAGCCGGCATGAGTCCCGCGCCCCAGGCTGTGCCCGGGCGAATCCTGCGCCCCTGCCGGCATGACGCGCCGTTCCGGCCGCGCACGGCGCTCGGCCTGGCGGCGTGCGGCGGCCAGCTGGCAGCCGTGCGGGCACGACGGCCGTGGCTGGCGGCCGTGCGCTGCGCGGACCCGGCCGCGCCCGGTACGCCGCGCCCCGGCGAGGCGACCGTCGGCTGTCTGGGCGTCGAGGACAGTCTGGCCCTCTGGGTGCCGACGCCGCTGCGGTCGCGCGCCAAGGTGGAGCGGGTGCTGCCATCGTTGCTCGATATCCAGTTGCCGTTCCCGCTCGAGGACTGTGTGGTCCGGTTCCTCGAGTTCCGCCGGATGCCGGACGGCACCGTCAGCGCGCTGGTCTGCGCGGCGCGCCGTGCGGCGGTGCGCGCCTGCCTGGAGCGCTACCGGGCGATAGGAGCCGACCCCCAGCTTCTGGACCACGAGGGGCTGACGCTCTGGACGCAGAGCCTGGCCGAACAGCCGCCCGATCCCGCCCGGTGGCGCCTGCTGCTGTGTCTCGACGCGGGGCGCGCGGTCCTGGTGGTCGGCTGGGGCGCGCGGTACGAGGGCGCCCACGCAATGGTTCTGCCGCCGGATACCGAGGCGCGCGCGCGCGCGGCCGCTCTGGAAGCCTGGCTGCGCCGGCTGCTGCCGGCGGCGCTGCCGGCAGGCGCCCCTGTGCAGTGGACGGCCTGCGGGGCCGGGGCCGCCGATTCCGGACCGATCCGGGCGCTGCACGCCGCGCTGGCCCGCGACTGGCCGGGGCCGCTGTCGTTTCACGCGGCGCCCGCCACCATCCTCGCGCGCGGACTGGCCGTCCGCGCCGTAACCGCCGGCCCCTTGCGCTGCAACCTGCGCCACGGCGAACTCGAGCACCCGGCGATGCGGGCGAGCGCCGTGCGGCGGGAACGCGCCGCGACCGCCCGCGTGCTGGCCTCCGGCCTGGTCCTCATGACGCTGGCGGCCGGAACGCGGATGTGGGGCGAACTGCGGCTGCGCCGCGCCAGCCAGGCGATCACGATGCTGGCCGCCGACCTGGCGCCCGGCGTCCGCATTCCGCCCGGCCGCGAACAGGCCGAGGCCCAGAAAGCCTGGGAGGCCGAGACGCCGCTGCTGGCGCCCTTCCTCGATGCCTTCGATCCGTCGCCGGCTGCGCGGCTGGCCGCCGTGCTGCGCGCAGGAGCCGCGGCCGGAGTGCGCTTCGAAACCCTCAGCCTGCGTTCCGGCAGCCTGGTGGCGGCGGGCGCGGCCGACTCGACCGACCGCGGAGACGCCCTGGAGCGGGCCTTGGCCGCCCTGGGATACCGGTCCGTGCTGGCGTGGCCGGACGGCGCCGCGGGATCGCCGGCGCGGTTCCGACTGACGGCCGAAGGAGGGCGGCCGTGAAGCGTATTCGATCCTGGCTGACCCCGGGTGTCGCGCTGGCCGTGTTCGCCGCCGGCCTGCTGGCGACGGCCTCGGCCATGCGTTACCAGCACCGTCTGCGGGACCGCCTCGAACGCCGGGGCGACACGCTCCGGGCGCTGGAATCCATCCGCCAGGTCCGCGACCGGCACCGGGAGGCGCAGCGGGCCTTCGAGGCCCTGCCACAGACCATCCCCGCCGACCCGGCCGTGTTGGCGGCCGGAACGCTGACCAACACCGTGCCCGAGTTCCGTCCACTGGAGTCCCAGCCGCTGGCTGGCGGCTGGGCGCGCTACCGGACGGAAGCCGTCTTCGGCGACGTGGCGCTTACCGACCTGGTCCGCTTCCTGGCGGCCGTCGAAACCGGCCGGCCGCCCTGGCGGATGGTCGAGGGAGACCTCTCGGCCTCGGACCGTGCGGACGGCCATGTCCGGGCGGTTGTCGTGCTGGAAGCAGTGGGAAAGCGCCCGCAAGCCGCGGGCTCAGGACCGGCGCGTGAGGCGCGCGACGAGCGTGTCGGCGCGGAATAACCGCATCCACGTCTTGTCAGCGGCCAGGAAGCGGATGACCAGCAATGGCCCGGTGACGTAGATCGCGCCGAGCGCCAGGATCGCCAGGGCCAGCGCCGTCCAGTTCCGCTCCCATGCCTGGAATAGCAGGACGAACAGGCCCACGTGCAGCAGCACGAAGCCCGCCGTCAGTAGCCCGACCGCTGCCACCGCGGCCAGCCCGCCAAGGAACGCCCGCCGTGCCGAGCGCACGGCCTTGACATAGCCGATCGCGCCTTCCAACTGGAGAATATCCAGCGAGGTCCGCCGGTAATCGGCCGCCAGACCGCGCGCCAGCACGCGCCAGGCGAAGCGTGCCGGCCAGGCGGCGGCGGCCGCTGCCAGGATGGTCAGCAGGCGGCGCATCACTTGTTGCGCCCGAGAATGTAGCCAATCAGCAGTGCGGCTACCGCGACGCCGCCGATGTACGGCCAGGGATTCTCGTGGACCTGGGTGTCCACCTCGGCGGCGAGCTGTTTGGCCTTGTCGGTCCCCACCTCGCGGGCTTTCTGGGCCATCTCGAGCG
The DNA here is from genome assembly GCA_964515705.1 of uncultured Verrucomicrobiota bacterium. GTDB lineage: Bacteria > Verrucomicrobiota > Kiritimatiellia > JAAZAB01 > JAAZAB01 > CAZEVX01. The sequence continues at coordinate 3,539 of CAZEVX010000029.1, forward strand.
CGCGCTGCTTCGCGGCGGCCAGCGTGTCGGCCACGCCCTGTTGGGCATCGCCCAGGGCATCCTTGAGATGCGTATACTTGTCCCGGGCCAACTGGCGCAGTTCCTCTTTCTTCCCCTTGGCCGCGTCTTCCAGCAGTTTCAGGGCCTCGGCGATCTTTTCATTGTTTGACAAAACTTGATCCATCGGGCACACTCCTTTCTGAGGACGAAGATCATACAAGGCTCGCCGCGGCCGTCAAGCCGGATTTCCCCCGCCGTCTGCCGCGCGACGGTCGGGCGCGGTAGGCTGCCGGGCGGCGCGACGAACGGGGCCGACGCCAGTCGGCAGGAGGGTAGACCATGAAAAAGACGATGAAACCTTCAGCCCGCACGGCCGGAGCCAAACGTGTGACCTTTCAGGTGACGGCCAGCGCGAAGAGCGAGGTGTTCCTGGCCGGCTCCTTCAACCGCTGGGATCCCAAGCGGCATCCGATGAAGGATACCCGGGGCATTGGAACCTATACCATCACGCTGGTGCTGCCCAAGGGCGAGTACGAGTACAAGTTCGTCGTCAACGGGACTTGGATGGTAGACCCCGAGTGCCAGAACTGGGTGCGCAACCCGTTCGGCACCCTCAATAGCGTCATCCGGGTGGACTAGGCCGGGACCCGCCGCCGCCCTGGTGCCCGCGCGACCCGTCGTCCAGGAACACCCGGGCGATCCCCAGGGCCCGCGGGCCGAGATCCCGCGGTGGATCGGGGGTCCAGTCCGGCCCGCCCCCCGAGGAGACCGAGCCGTGCCTGTGCCGCGCATCCTGGTCGTGACGCCGGAGATCACGTACCTGCCGCACGGCATGGGGAACATGGCCAACTACCTGGCGGCCAAGGCCGGGGGGCTGGCGGACGTCTCCGCGGCGCTGGTCAGCGCGCTCTTCGAGCAGGGCGCCGACGTCCACGTGGCGCTGCCGCACTACCGCCAGATGTTCAACTTCAACGTCGGCAGCCTGATCCGCGAGGAGCTGCGCGCCTACCAGGCCAAGCTGCCCGATGAACGCATCCACCTGGCCGAGGACCGCATTTTCTATTACCGCGCTGACGTCTACAGCCCGCACGAGGAGGAAAACCCGCGCCTGGCCCTCGCCTTCCAGCGCGAGGTCATCAACAATATCCTGCCCCGCGTCCGGCCCGACCTGATCCACTGCAACGACTGGATGACCGGCCTGATCCCGGCCGTGGCGCGCCGGCTTGAAATTCCCTGTCTGTTCACGATTCACAACCTGCACTCGCTCCAGACGACCCTCGCCCACATCGAGGACAGCGGCATCGATGCCGCCGGCTTCTGGCGGCATCTCTATTTCCGCTGGATGCCCGACCGCTATGAGGACACCCGCAACGTGAACCCCGTGGATTTTCTCGTCAGCGGGGTGTTCGCCGCCCACTTTATCAACACGGTCAGTCCCGCCTTCCTGGCGGAGTTGAGCGAAGGCGGGGTCGATCTGATTGCGCCGGCGCTGCGCCGCGAGCTGGCGGCCAAGCGCGCCGCGGGCTGCGCCGCCGGCATTCTCAACGCCCCGCATCCCTCCTACGATCCTGGCCGCGACACGGCGCTGGCGCGCCGCTACGGCCCGGCCGATGCCCTGGCGGCCAAGCGCGCCAACAAGCGCGCCCTCCAACAGCGGCTTGGCCTGGAATCCCGGCCGGATGCCCCGCTGTTCTTCTGGCCGTCGCGGCTCGATCCGGTGCAGAAGGGCTGCCAGTTGCTGGCCGATTGCCTGGCCCGGGTCGCGGCGCGCTACGCGCACCAGGGCCTGCAAGTGGTGGTCGTGGCCAACGGGGCTTTCCAGCCGCCGTTGCACGAGATCGTGCGCCGGCATGGCCTCGGGGCGCGCGTGGCGGTCCGTAATTTCGACGAGCCCCTCTCGCGGCTGGCCTACGCCGCCTCCGATTTCGTGCTGATGCCCTCGCGGTTCGAGCCCTGCGGCTTGCCCCAGATGATCAGCTGCAAGTATGGCAGCCTGCCCGTGGCCCGCGACACCGGCGGCATTCACGATACCGTCTCGCCGCTGGACACCGAGCGCCACGCCGGCAACGGGTTCCTGTTCCGCGACTACGACGCCCAAGCCCTGGAATGGGGCATCGATCAGGCCATGGCCTTCCACGCGCGGCCGGAGAACGTGCGCCAGGGCGAGATTGCCCGGATCATGACAGAAAGCGCCACGCGCTTCACCCACGCCGTCACGGCGCGCCGCTATCTCGACCTGTACGAGACCATGCTGGACCGTCCCATGGTGCCGCGGTGAACGCGGGGGGACCGCCGGAATCCATCGCGTGACAACCGCTTCCCATGCCAGGGGTCCCGCGCGGCGGCCGCCCGCCGGCCCGCCGGCGCCGTCGCGCCGGCCGCGACTGGCGCGCGATGACCCGTACCTGGCGCCGTTCGCCGCGGACCTCGCGCGGCGCGCCGCGCGGATCCGCGAGATGGAACGGCGCTTGACCGGCGCGCCGCCGAGCCCGCGGACCCTGGCGGCCTTTGCCGCCGCCCACGAGTATTTCGGTCTGCACCGCCGCGACGGCGCCTGGGTCCTGCGCGAGTGGGCCCCGCATGCCACGGCAATTACGCTGATCGGCCCGTTCACCGACTGGCGCGAAGCCCCGGGCTTTGCCCTGCAGCGGCTCGACGCCGAAGGCCGCTGGGAACTGCGGCTGCCGGCGGCCGCCCTGGCCCACGGCGATCTTTACCGCCTGCGGCTGCACTGGCCTGGCGGGCACGGCGACCGCCTGCCGGCCTGCGTCCGGCGCGTGGTCCAGGACGCGCGCAGCCGCAGCTTCAACGCCCAGGCCTGGGCGCCCGCCCGGCCGTATGCCTGGCGCTACCCGTTCCGCCGCCAGGCCGGCGCGCCGCTGGTCTACGAGGCGCACGTCGGCATGGCCCAGGAGGAGGGCCGCGTGGGCAGCTACCGCGAGTTCCAGGACCGCATCCTGCCGCGGATCGTCGAGGCGGGCTACACGACGCTCCAGCTCATGGCGATCCAGGAACATCCCTACTACGGGTCATTCGGCTACCACGTCACCAACTTCTTCGCCGCCTCCTCGCGCTTTGGCACGCCGGAGGACCTCAAGGCGCTGGTAGATGCCGCCCACGGCCTCGGCCTGGCGGTGCTGATGGACCTCGTCCATTCCCACGCCGCCCGCAACGAGGTCGAGGGCCTCAGCCGCTTCGACGGCACGCGCTACCAGTATTTCCACGACGGCCCGCGCGGCGACCACGTCCTCTGGGACTCGCGCTGCTTCGACTACCACAAGCCCGCCGTGCTGCACTTCCTGCTCTCCAACTGCCGGTTCTGGCTCGACGAGTACCGCTTCGACGGCTTCCGCTTCGACGGTATCACCAGCATGCTCTACCGCCATCACGGGCTCGGCCGGGCCTTTACCCGCTACGAGGATTATTTCAACCCCGAGGTCGACGAGGACGCCCTGGCGTACCTGGCGCTTGCCAATCGCCTGATCCACGCCGTCCGGCCGGACGCCCTGACCATCGCCGAGGATGTCAGCGGCATGCCCGGCTTGGCGGCGCCGGCGGCGTGCGGCGGCGTGGGATTCGATTACCGATTGGCCATGGGCGTGCCCGACCTCTGGGTCAAGCTCGTCAAGGATACCCGCGACGAGCACTGGCCGATGGGTGGGCTCTGGCACGAGCTCACCAATCGCCGCCGCGACGAGCGCACGATCAGTTATGCCGAGTCGCACGACCAGGCCCTGGTGGGGGACCAGACGCTCCTCTTCCGGATGCTCGGCAAGGAAATCTACGAGCACATGGCCTGCCAGCGCCGCACCCTGCGCGTGGACCGCGGCATCGCCCTGCACAAGATCATCCGGCTGATCACCCTGGCCACGGCCGGCCACGGCTACCTGACCTTCATGGGCAACGAGTTCGGGCACCCGGAGTGGATCGATTTCCCGCGCGCGGGCAACGGCTGGAGTTACCACTACGCGCGGCGCCAGTGGCATCTGCGCGACGATCCCAACCTGCTCTACCGCGCCCTGGGCGACTTCGACCGCGCGATGGTCGTCCTGGCCCGGCGCGCCCGCCTGCTCGATCATCCGCGCCTGATCCTGCGTCTCGAACACGAGGCCGACAAGCTCCTCGGCTGCGAGCGCGCCGGCCTGCTGTTCCTCTTCAACTTCCATCCCCAGCGCTCGCCGACCGATGTCCCCGTGGCGGCGACCGCCGGGCGCTACCGCCTGGCCCTCGACAGCGACGCCCCCGCCTTCGGCGGCCACGGGCGCCTGGCGCCGGAGCAGGTGTTCTTCACCGCGCCCGGCCCCGACGGCCTTCCGCGGTTGCGCGTCTACCTGCCCGCGCGCACCGCGCTGGTGCTCGAACGCCTGCCCGAGCCGCGCGGGAACCGGCGCCGACCGCGGGCGTAGCCCTCCGCCAGGCGGGCGCCCGTCTCACGGGCCGGTGAGGTGCGCCTCGGTGACCGCGCCGTGGCGCTGGTCCACCCGCAGGATACGCGCGCGCCGCCGGCCGGACAAGGCTTGGCGCCGATGGAAAGCGCCTGACAATCCGCTGGCCATGGGATAGCATGGCCGCCGTGTTTGCCGCATCCATTCCATCGGGGAGCCCCAGCCATGGCCGCCGTCCCGCCGCTCGATGTCCGCCCCTACCAGATCCTGTGCCTGATCTGCCGCCGCGGACGCCAGTCGCCGTCGCCCGCGTATCCCCACGACGCCCGGCTCGATGAGATCGAGGCCGCCCTGCGGGCCGACCCGCTCGTGCCCGTGCAGCTCCGCTGCAATACCCGCTCGGTCTTCCGCTTCCAGAATCCGGGGCGCCATTTCGACACGCCGGAAGGCGACCTGTATAACGACCTGCGCGACCTGACCGTCCTGCAGCGCCTGGGGGCGACTCCCGGCGTCACCCGGCCGGCCTTCGACCTGGTCCGGGACATCCCCGCGGCGATCCCCGTCGTCCGCGGCGTCTGCGGGTACCCCCAGGCCGAGGCGCCCGGCTGGCCGCGCTGCCGGTTCGCCGACAGCGGCAACTACGAGCGCGGCCTGGCAGCCGGGGTGGGCTGGCTGGCGTCGGAGCGCGAGCCGCAGGAGCGGCGGGCGGTCAAGGTTGACTCGGCCGAGACCTGCCGAACGGCGGCGCGTCTGCGCATCCGGCCGCATCACCTGCTTTGCCTGCACTGTTTCCACGCCGGCCGCCCGGCCGCTGAGATCGCCCCGATCCCGCAGGACAACCTGGCCGAGTGCATCGCCGCCATGCAGCGCCAGCCGGATATCCCGGTCGAACTGATCGAGGGCCCCTGCATGATCTGCCCGCCCTGCGACGCCTACCATGCCGCGTCCAACCTGTGCCTGGGGGGGCGCGCCATGGCCCTGCGCGACGAAAAAAAGGACCTCGACACCCTGCGGCGGATCGGCCTGCGCTATGGCGACGTGCTGCCGGCGCGCGACCTGCTGGCGCGCGTGGCGCGCGCCATCGCGGCCACCACCGCCGTCTGCGGGTTCGGCGACGGCCTCGAGCGCAGCCGCGAATGGCGCGTCTGCGGCGGATCGGACGGCAAGGCGGGCTATGTCAGCGCCCGGCGCATGGGATTGGGCGTGCCCGGCGCCGCGCCGGATGCCGGCTGACCCGCGGTGGGCGGCCCGCGCGTGACCGGCCTTCCCCCGTTGTCGCCTACAGGTCCCGTCCGCCGGCCGTCAATCTGTAGGAGCCCGCCCCCGGCGGGCGAGCCGTACACGACCGGCGTTGTCCCGGTATCGCCGGCCACAGGCACGCCCCACGCGGCGCTGACGGATAGCGCCGGGGCTAGGCGCCGTGCCGCGCCGGCCCGGCCGGTTGCACGCGTTTCACCAGGTAATAGCCCGAGGTCAGGGCCACGACCAGGGCGGCGATGGCCAGCACGTTGGCCACCACGAGTTCGCTCGGCTCCATGATGATGATCTTGCGGGAGACGGCGATGATCGCCACCAGCAAAACGACCTCGACCCGGAAACACTCGTCGCGCAGGTAGGCCTTGATCGTCTCCAGCAGTTCGAGCCCGATCAGGACCATCAGGAAAAATCCGAAGAGCTCGAGCAGCGTCTTCAGGTTCAGCATCAGGAACGGCGGCGCCAGTACCTGGCGTACCAGGACCACGCACAGTTCCACGGTCGCCAGCAGCACGACCGCCATCATCAGCGTCAGCAGCACGGTCACCACCAGCCGTTCCACCCGCTGCAGAATGGCCATCACGATCATGGAAACGCCCTCCGCCGCGGCCCGTTACTCGGCCGGCGCCGCGTCGGGCGCCGGCGCGGCGCCGCCCGCGGGCACGGCGACCACGCGGAACCCGAGGCCGGATGACCGGTAATCCGGCGTGTAGCTGCTGCGCCGCGCGGTCTTGAGGAAAAGCTCGGCGCTGTCCGCCCAGGAGGCGCCCTTCAGCACCCGCGTCCGGCCCTCGTCCTCGGCGTCCTCGCACCATTCCCAGACGTTGCCGCCCACGCCGTATAGGCCCCAGGCGTTGACGCCGCTCTTGCGCACCGGGGCCGATACCCGAAAGCCGTCGGACCGGTCCAGTTTCTGGGCCACGCCCGGGTTTTCCAGGCCGAAATAGTTCCAGGATTTGGGCGGCAGACCGCCCGGTCCCCAGGGATATTCGGCGGTCGCGCCGCAGGCGGCGAAGGCTTCCCATTCCGCCGCCGTCGGCAGACGGAACCGCCAGCGCCCGCCGCCGGCCGTCCGAGTCAGCCAGTCGCAAAACTGCCGGGCATCCTCCCAACTCACCTGGACCGCGGGCTGGGCGTCCCCGTCGAGGCTCAAGCCCTGGTGCTCGCCGCTGCGGTGGGCGGGCCGGAAGGCCCGGAACTGCTGATTGTTGACCTCGTACTTGCCCACGTAGAGGCCGTCGAGGGGCGCGATTCGCACGCACCGCAGAGTGATCTTCGGCGCCAGGGTCGCCACCAGGTCGTCGCGGTTGGTCCGTTCCCCGCAGCCCGCCAGCGCCAGCGCCGCGCCGGCCGCCAGCAACACGCCGACGATCCCATTCCATCGTGCCGCTTGCATGCCGGGGTCCTCCTTGTCAAGGCCGGTTACGCTCCGGCGCCCGACGCCGCCTCGAACACGGGCGTGCGCAAGGCGGGGTTGGAGCGCATGTCGTCCTGCAGCAGGGCGTTCAGCCGAAGCGCCACCGGGCCGGGCGCCCCCGCGCCGATCGCGCGCTGGTCCAGGCGCACGGCCGAGGCGATGTCGCAGGTCGTACTGCAGACCAGCACCTCCGCCGCGCCCGACAATACCGCCCGCGAGATGTCGGCTACCCCTGCCTTGGCGAGCACGCCTTCGGCCACCAGTGTGCCGGCCAGCGCCAGGGCCCGCCGCATCGTGGTGCCGTCGAGGATGCGCCCCGGCCGCGGAAACAGCAGCCGGCGGTCGGGCGTCACCACGCCGATATTCTCGGTGGATCCCTCCGCCAGGTAGCCGCGCGCGTCGAAGCCGACGGGATACTGGTCGCCGGCCTCGACGGCCTCGAGTTTCATGAGGGCGTTTGGCAGGTAGTTGCAGCTCTTGATGGTGGGATAGGGAGGCGGCTTGGGAGGCAGGGCGCTGGTCCGAAGCGCCACGCCGCCCGGAAAGCGCTGCATCGTCGGGGGAACGCCGCGCGTCGCCACCACGTAGGCCTGGGGGGCGACGGAACTCCTGGGGTTGGTGTCGAAACTTCCCGGGCCGCGCGAGAGATAGACACGCACCAGGGCCTCGGGGTCCTTGCCGGCGCGCACCACGGCCTTGACCACCTCGGTCAGATCGGCGCGCGGCATCGGCCACGCCAGGCGAATGGCGCGCGCCGAAACCTCCAGCCGGTCCCAGTGAGTCTCGAGATTGTAGATGGCCCCGGCGACGCACTTGAACCCCTCGAACACGGCGTCGCCGCGGTGAACCATGTGGTCGTCCAGCGGCACCAGCATCAGCCCTGGGTCGGTGACGATCCCGCCGAACCAGCTCGAATACATCGCCAGGTACGCAGCCTGGAACTCACGGGGCGCGGCGGCCAGCCGGGCAACGACGGCGGCGGCGTCCATGTGCGGCGGGAGGGTCATGCGGTCGACTCCGCGGGCAGGGGCGCCGGGCGCCCGGTCAGGCATCCTGGATCTGAATGCGCACGGTGGCGTTCTTGAGGGCTTCGAGATTGACGTCCTGGTCGGCGGGCGCCAGGCCTTCCGGCACCGCGCGGGCGAGCTGCAAAAAGGCCGCCGCGAACGTGTCCGGGCGCTGGCGGGTCAGGGTGTGGATGCCGACCTTGTCCGGCAGCGTCAGCTGTGATTTGAGGTACTCGGCTTGCGAGAAGATCAAAAACGGCTTGGTGCAGTTCGGGCAGCGCCCGCGCTTGCCGACGTCCGTGTCCCGCAGCCAGAGTTTCTGGCCGCAGGACGGGCAGCTGATTTTGAAGTCCACTTCCCCGGGCTCGCGCAACAGGAAAAATCCCACGGGCAGCGCGGGCTTGGCCTGCAGGCTGCGATAGAGGTTTTTGATTTTTTCCAGGGACAGCACATCGAGAAAGCGGACGACGATCGCCGCCACCTGGGCGCGGCCGAGGCATTCCTCGAAGGCCGGGTCATGACCGGGCTCGCCGGCGACCAGGTCGAAGCGCAGGTCGGCCTGGCCGAGGACCGGGTTGGTCTGCTGCGCGGCCGCGGCGGCCGCCTGGAACTCCTCGGTCAGCTCGCGGTAGATCGATAACACCAGGGTGTCGAGCGGTTGGCGCGTGGTGGGCATGCGGCACTCCCGTCTCCGTCGCCCGGCCGTGCGGACGCCCGGGGCATACTGTGACTGCGCGTTTGCCGGACCGCGGCGTATGCATCCCGCGACGCCAGGTACTATATCCGGCCGGCCGGCGCGGGTTCAAGCAAAAAGGCGCCGGCGCCGCCCGCCACAGGCGGCCAGCAGCAGCGGCGCGGTCCATGCCATCTCCGCGAGGACGACGCGCAGGTTGCCGGCCGAGATCAGCGCGCGCCAGGACTGTTTGGCGGCGGCCGGAAACACGGACACCGGCGCGTGCCACAGGCGGTCCGAGACCGGCCAGGCCGCCATCAGGCCGACGGGGGGCGAGCGGTCCGCGGTCAGCCAGTCCAGCAGCAGGTGGCTGGCCAGCAGCAAAAAGACGTAGCCGGCGGCGGCCCGCGCCGCGGGCCACCCCGCGCGCCGCGCGTCCACGGCGCCCGCGGCCAGCGCCACGGCGGCGATCCACGCGACGGTGTGGGTCACGGTCTGGTGGTAGCGGTTCGGGGCGCCGGCGGCGAGGCCGTAGAGATAGTCGAGGTCGGGCGCGTTGGCCAGCAGGGCGGCGGCCAGCAGGGCGGCGGCCTGCGCGCCCCGGCCGGCGCCGGCCGCCGGGCGGCGGAAGACGGCGAGCGCCAGGCCGACCAGGCTATGGGCGACGGGGGTTGCCATGGGAGCAGGCGACCAGGTCATTCAGCACGCGTAGCGCCACGCGGCCGACCAGCCCGAGGCTGTCGGCGCTCAGGCGGTCGAGCGTGTCCTTTGAGGTATGCCAGTAGTCGTTGAGACCGGGCGCCGAACCGTAGTGGAAATCAATGATCGTCAGCGCCGGGAACCCGGCCTCGAGGAACGGCACGTGGTCGTCCAGCAGGCCGCCGGGCATCAGGGAGAATCGGTCGCGCGCACCCTCCGCGGCGGCGGCCGCGAAGACGCGGGAGAGCAGCTCGGGCGAGGCATTGCGCGGCAGGGTCACGCTCAAGTCGCGGTCGCCGATCATGTCGAGGATCAGCACGGCGCCGACGCGAAGCGGCGGGCGGGCGCGGCGCAGGGCGCGGGCGGCGTGCCGGCTGCCGTGCAGGCCGTCGTACGCGGCATAGGCGACGCGGCATTCCTCGCCGTCGAAAAACATCAGACCGAGATTGACGGGCAACGGTCCGGCGGCCTTCAGGACGCGGGCCAGCTCGAGTAGCAGGCCGGTGCTGGAGGCGGAATCGTTGGCGCCCTCGAAACCGGGGCCGATCCCGGCCTTGGTGTCGAAGTGCGATCCGAGAAACATCCAGGGCGCCTCGGCGGCGCCGGCCCCGGCGGCCGGCAGGGTGGCCATCACGTTCCAAAAGGTCAGCGGCCCGCCCGGCGCCTCCTCGACGAACGCCTCGAGCTTGGCGGCGACGCCCAGGGCGGCGAGGCGCGCGCGGAGATGATTGGCCGCGGCGCGCGCGCCGGGCGTGCCGGCCGCGCGCGGGCCGAGCGCCACCAGCGCCCGGGCTTCGGCCAGCGCGTTGGCGCCGTCGACCGCGCCGGGATCGAGCGGTGTCCAGGCGGCCGGCGCCGGAGACCGCCGGCATCCGCCGGCCAGAAGCAGCAGGCCGATCAGGAGCGGGATCAGGGGCCGGACAAGATGGACGGGTCGGCGAACCATGGCACAGGCAGAACGGAGCGCGGGCAAGAGGCAAGCGAGAAAAGCAAGGATCATGTCAGGATTCCGGAAGACACGGCGCGCCCGGTGTCGGCATCAGGCCGGCCAGCAGGGCCTCCAGCTCGGCGCCCGGGTCGCGCCGGGCGAGCGCGTCGAGCCGCGCGGCCTGCGAGGCGAGAATCTCGGCGCGCAGGGCGGCGTCGCCGAGCACCCGGCCGATCAGGGCGCCCAGTTCGGCCGGCGCGAGGTCGTCGTAGAGCACGCCGGCGCCACCCAGGGTTTCGGCGGTGCCGCCGGCATCGCGCGCGATGACGGGCACGCCCGCTTGCATGGCTTCGAGGGCCGGGAGGCCGAACCCCTCGTGGGCGCTGGCCGAGACGTACACGTCGGCCACCCGGTAATAGGCCGCCAGTCCGGCCGGCGAGGCGAACCCTTCCATGCCGGCGTGGGGCAGGTCGAGGTCGCCGATCAGCAGGCGCAGCATGGCCGCATAGCGCGGGGCGCTGCGCGGCGAGCCGACGATCACCAGCCGGCTGTACGGGTTGAGCGCCCGGTGATACCAGGCGAACGCCTCGATCAAATCCTCGATGCGCTTGTTGGGGGCGAGCCGTCCGACGCATAACACCGTCGCCAGCCGGTGCGGGAACCGCGCCAGCACCTCGGGGTCCGGCGCCGGCGCCGCGGCGAACGGCGGCACCAGCAGCGGAAAGACGCGAACATCGCGGACGCCCGCCGCGCGCAGTTCGCGGGCGTTGAAGTCCGACACCGCCCAGACGGCGTCGGCGGCGGCGGCCAGCCGCGGCAGCGCGGCGCGCGCCGCGCATAGCCGCTCGGCGATGGCGTCGTCAAACCCGATGAAATACTCGGCCGGCGTGATGTTGTGGTAAACCAGAATCTTGCGGGCGCGCGCGCGCAGAAAGACCTCGGCCGCCGGCGAAGCGATCCCGTAGTGGTGCAGGCAAAGGTCGCCCGGTTCGCCGGCGTAGGCCGCCAGCGGCCGGCACTCGGCGCGCAGGGCGGGATCGGTGCAGGCCGGGTCGACGAATAGGTCGGAGTCGCGGCCGGCGCGCCGGAAGAGGGCGCGCAGGCCCAGGGCTTCCGACGACATCGCGTCGCCCGCCGAAAAGCCGGCCAGGAGTTGGTCAATGCGCATGGCCGTGCTCGGCGGGGGCGGCCGGCCCGATGCGGCCGGCGCCGGGCAGTTCCAGCGCCGCGAGGCGCCGCTCGAGCGCGTCGCACGCCGCGCGACGCCGGGACTGCTCGAACTCGAGGGCGCTCACGAGGGCGCTGTTGATCAGGTTCTGGCGGAAGGCCATGCGGTCGTGCTGGTAGCGCAGTAGCCGCCAGAGCAGGCGCCGGACGGCGACCGCCAGCCGGCCGAGCGGGCCGGGGCGCCCCGGGATCGCAAAGGCGCAGGTGTCCACCCCGTCGCGGTAGCGCAGCAGGCGCAGGAACTCGTCGAGATAGGCGGCGTCGGACCCGGCCTGGCGCAGGACGAGCGCGCTGATGGCGGGCGGCAGGCGCGGGGGCGTCCGGTCGCGCCCGCCGCGCGCCATGGCCTCGGCGTCGCGGCGCAACGCCGCGCCGAGATCCGCCGTGCGGTCCTTGCCGGCGATCACGAGGTGCATGCGCGCCCCCGGTGCTCCCATTCGCAGTGCAACTGGACGACGCCTTTGTCGCCGCCGGGGTCCTGGACACGGAACGGGTGCCGGTCCTCCTGGCGGTGAAATTGCTCGGCATGATCCCAGGAATGCACGGCCAGCGAGAGGAAAAACGTCCCCTGTTTGAGCGTCAGCGGAGCGATGCGCAGCCGCACCGTGCCGTCGCCCTCGATCGCCGGGAGCGCGACGCCGGCAATCTGGGTGTTCGAGCCGAAGACGTAAAAGCCGTTGCCGGTTTTGAGGTTGAACCCGAACACCGGCTGCTCGACCCGGCGCCGGGCGTGGTACTGCATCTCGACAACCATCGCCCGGCCGGTCGTGAAGGTGTGGGTCTCGCGCCCGTCCTCGTCCAGTAGCCGCACGGTGCGCAGTTCGACGGCCCGCGTGCCGTGCTCCTCGACGTTGAGCTGGCCGAGCCGCACCATGTAGGTCCGAAGATAGGCATACACGGTCTCGGCCGGTGGACCGCGCATCACCAGGCGCCCGGCGTGGACCAGCAGCGCCTCGTCGCAGAACTCCTCGACGGTCTCGAGGGCGTGCGAGACGAACAGGATCGTCTTGCCCTGTTTCTGGAACTGCCGGATGCGGTCGAGGCATTGCATCTGGAAGGCCATGTCGCCAACCGCCAGCACCTCGTCGATCAGCAGAATGTCCGGCTGCATTTCGACCGCCACGGAGAAGGCCAGCCGCACGTACATCCCGCTGGAGTAGTGCTTGACCGGCATGTCCATGAACTCGCGCAGACCGGAAAATTCCACGATCTGGTCATAACGCCGATGAACATCCTCGCGCGGGATGCCCAGGATCGCCGCGTTGAGAAACACGTTCTCGCGGCCGGACAGGTCGGGGTGAAACCCCGCCCCTAGCTCCAGCAGCGCCGAAAGACGCCCGACGGTGCGTACGGTGCCCTCGGTCGGCACCATCGTCCGCGCGATCAATCCCAGCAGCGAGCTCTTGCCCGAGCCGTTCGGGCCGATGACCCCGACCGTCCGCCCGCGCGGCACCTGGAAGGACAGCCCGCGCAGCGCCCAGAACCCGTCGCGCGACCCGCCGCGCAGCCAGCGCGGCAGGGCGCCCAGCAGGGTCGGCGCGCTCAGCCCCTGCCGGCGGTACCACTTGCCGAGCCCCGCGACCTCGATGGCGTTCGTCATAGCAGGTCCGAAAAATAGCGCTGCGCCCGCTGGAACACCGCTAGCGCGACCGCCAGCAGCACCAGCGGCAGCAGCAGCCCGGCCACGCCCGCTGCCGTCCAGGGACATGCGGCATCCGGCAACTGCAGGGCGCGGTAGGCGGTCAGCAGCATCGTCATCGGGTTCAGCCGGTAGGCCGCCACCAGCCCGGGATGCCCCGCCGCCAGGGTGTCCACCAGCTCGACGGGATACATCACCGGGCTCAGGAAAAACCAGGCGCTCAACAGCAGGTTGACGACGTGCTGCGTGTCCCGGAAATAGACGTTGGCCGCCGCCACCAGCACCGCCAGCGAGACGTTGAAGGCCAGGTGGTACAGGCTCAGCAGCAGCGTCAGCGGCAGCGCCGGCGACGGCGCCGCGCCCCGGGCGAGCAGCAACCCGATGACCAGCGCCCATTGCACCAAGAGGGTCAACAGAAAGTTGACCAGCGCCGACAGGCAGACCGAGAGCGGCAGGATCAGCCGGGGAAAATAGACCTTCTTGACCAGCGAGGCGTTGCCGGTGACGCTGTTCAGCCCGGCGTTGACGCACTGCACGGTGAACTGCCAGGCGAAGACGCCGATGATGATGTCCTCGGAACGGATGGCGGCGCGCCGGCCGGCCAGCAGGCGCAAGAAGACGAGGTAGATCGCCGCCATGAAGAGCGGCGTCAGGATCGTCCAGAGAAACCCCAGGATCGAGCCGCGGTAGCGGATCTTGAGATCCCGGGCCACGAGGTTCCAGAGCAGATCCGCGCGGCCGGCCAGGTCGTGAAATCGGGTTGCCATGGCTGGTGCCCGGCATCCTAGCGCAGGGCGGCCGCCGCGTAAAGCCCGGCCTGCGGCGAGCACGGCCCCGCGCTCCGGCAATTCGCCCGGGCCGGCGGGGCGGTCAGCCGCGCCACGGCGAACCGACGGCATCGTTAAGTATTAAGTTAATGAGCGTCCCTGTTCCGGGGACAGCCCTTCAATGATACATAGTGCGGCGTGCCGGCGGGTCGTGAGATGCGCGGCCGGCAGCGGCCCCGGCGGGCGGTTACTTCAAGCGGGTGATGGTCACCGTGCGCAAGCGGAGGTCGGCGACGCCGCCGTAAACCACGACCAGGGTGAAGGGAAGGCTTTCGGGTTGCCGCCAGCGGCCGCGCGCAGGCTGCCCGGCGACGACCGGCACGGCAACGCCCCGGGCAGGGTCGTCGCCCGGCTCGAGGCGCGCGACGGCCAGCGGCGTGCCGGCGGGCGCCGGGCTGGCGAACGCCAGGTCCAGCTCGTAAGTGCCGGGTTCGAGCGGCAGCTTGGGCCCGTAGAAGGCGATGCCCTGCGCGTCGTGGTCCCGGCGCAGCAGGACCGTGCCGGTCTCGGGCTCGATGTGCCCGGCATGGAAAAACAGCGGCGCGGGCAACGTCAGCAGTTGTCGGACGCCCGGCGGGCGCCAGGCGCCGGCCGCGAGCAGGCTCATGTCGAGGTCCACGGCGCCGCTTTCGAGTCGGGTGGCCAGGCGGAGCGTGTCGAACCCGCGGAACGGCGGGATCGGCACGGCAACCCAGGTCCAGGCCGCGGAGCGGACGGACACCGGCGCCGGCGGCGGCGCCGTCGGGGCCGTCTCGATTTCGGGGGTGACACGCAGCGTGCCCTGCCCGCGGACGCGCACGAGCCATTGCAGGTTGGAGGCGCCCGCCACGCGCAACGGCGCGGTGCGCAGGCCGTCGCCCGGCGCGGCCAGGGCCACGCAGGCGCGGCCGCCGGCAGCCGGAGCCACCTTGACAGTCACGTGCCCTTCGGCGGTGGTCTTCTCCATTTCGAACCGGCGCGCCGGGAACGCGAGCGCCGTCGCCTGCGCGATCAGCGCCTGGACGCCGGGGGCGGGGGCTGGCTGGCGGGGGGATTCGCCCGCCGGCGGCCGGATGCGGAAGGCCCAGACGCTGCCGTCCTGCCGGAGCAGGTCAAGGCGCGGGTGGGCGAGCAATCGGGCGAGGGTCATCGTGACGGGGAACGGGCTGACCTTTTCCGGGAACAGGTTCTCGTGCAGGAGCACGTAATCCACGCCCATGCCGGCCAGTGCCGCGAGCTGGGCATCGTCGAGTCCGCCCTGGTTGACGCTTTCGAACCGGCGGAAGACGTTCTCGAAGTATCCTGCGCGGACGAAGGGGTTATAGCCATTGACCATGCGCACGCGGTAGAGCGAGGCGCAATACTGGTAAATCGAAGCGTAGTGCGAGTCGCCTGGCCACAGCGGCAGCACCAGGGCGCGGGGCACGCGCCCGGCCGCGGCGGCGTCCTCGGCCGTGGCGGCATAGGCCGCCTGCGCCGACTCGAGGATGGAGATGGTGGGGCGGACGCGCGGGGCGGAGGCGCCCAGCAGGACCGCCGCGAACAGGATGCCCAGCAACCCTGGCGCGCCGCGGGCGGGCAGAAGGGCAGATAACCCCGTCAGCGCCAGCGCGGAGGCGACTGCCAGGAGCGTGGGCATCAGGGAAAAAATCTTGGCCGGCTGACGCACCATGGCATAGGGCGGGATGAGAGCGCGGGCGGCGGCGAACAGGCGGGCGCTGTCGGGAGCGCGCGCGCCGAGGGACAGGAGCATGACGGTGGCCAGAGCGGAGCCCAGCAGGGCGACGATCAGCAGCGTGCGGACAAAGGAATCCACGCCGGGCGTGTCGGACACGCCGGCGGCAGCGCTGCGCGCGCGGCGCCAGGCGGCGGCCAGCAGCGCCAGCCAGCCCGCCGCCAGCGCCGCCAGCAGGCCCGCGCCGAGATAGATCGCGTCCGAGGCCGCCAGGGTGCTGGCGCCGAAAAATCCCCGCCAGTCGGGCGAGTAGATCAGGACTTCGCGCAGCGACCGGGGCCCGATGGCGTGGGCCGCCGGCACCGTGCCGATCACCGCGCGATGGACGGCGTTCATCAGCAGGGGGAACGCCAAGGCCAGGCCGGCGCCCAGGGCGATCGGCGCCAGGGCCAGGGCCGTCCGCGCGTAGGCCGCCGACCGGCGCCAGGCGAAGTCCGGCCGCGCCGCCAGGGCCAGAACCGCCCATCCGGGGACCGCCAGCACGCTGAAGAAAAAAACGTGGCGGTCTCCCCAGGCGGCCAGCAGGATGGCCAGGCCGGCCAGCCAGCCGCCGGCCGGCCGGTCCTCGCGCGCGGCCAGGTCCGTGCCCAGCAGGATGGCGGGCACCCATGCCAGGGCGAAGCCGGCCGGGCTGCCGCCGAAGAGGTTGATCCAGCGGAACGGCAGGGCGATGCCCACCAGGGCCGCGACGCCGGCCAGCCAGGCGCTGCGCGTCCAGCGGCGCGCCAGGCACCAGGTCAGCCAATACGTGATCCAGAGCGAGAGGAACCCCGCCAGGTTCCAGCCGAAGGCGCGGCCGCCGACGGCGGCCGCGCCGGCGTAGAGCAGCGAGAAGGGCAGATAGTAGGTGTCGGGTTCGAAGCGGTCGCGGTCGTTGCCGGTATTGAACTCGTAGAGGTTATAGCCCCAGGGCGTGTGGCCCGCGGCCATGTCGCCGGCCAGCCAGCAGTAGTAGAGGAACTGCAGGTGATCGCCCGGGATCATCCGCTGGACGTCCGCCGGGGCGCGGTGGGCCGAGGCCGGGATGCCGCGGCACACATAGCGTGGCAGCGGCCAGGACAAGGCCAGCCAGACCCCGGCCGTCACCCCCAGGGACAGACCGACTTGGCGCCATAAGGAGAGCCGCCGCCGCGTGTCATCCGTCATGCCGGCACTCTAGCGCAAGCCGGGCGGGGCGGCAACGGCCGAAATCCGGC
>CAZEVX010000030.1:0-20308 GCA_964515705.1 uncultured Verrucomicrobiota bacterium
CGGCTCATCCCGGCCACCATGAAGCAGGAGACGCCGATCGGCGGCGTCACGGCGCCGAGGGTGGTCACCAGGCACAGCACCTGTCCGAACCAGATCGGGTCCAGGCCGAGCGTGCCCACGAGCGGCATGAAAAGCGGCAGGGCGATCAGCAGGAAGGCGAGGGCGTCCATGACGCATCCGCCCGCCAGGTAGCAGAGGATCATCAGCGCGAAGACGGCGGCGCCCGGCAGATGGGTGTATCCGCGCGCACAAGTTGAGAAAAAATATCAATGACACGAGAAACAGGACCGCGGACACCATCAATGATGAGGGAACAGTGGCATTGCTGGGACGGTCACGCCGGCGTGATCATGACGTACGAGGGGGTATAGATGTTCGACTCGGCCAGTATTACGCCTCGCGCCATGACACACAATGCCTATGGTTTGACACAGATGACTTGCAAGCGGCTTTAATCGATGATGCCAAGGCGACGAAAGAGTGGAGCGTACGTGAGATGATTAGAAAGAACTACGTCGCGATAGGATGTACATATCAGACACCAGTAAGCACATATAGAAACGTCCTTGGCAGTCCGAATTTTGGCTCGACGCTTTCCTGGTCTGGTGGCGTACAGTTGACGACTTGGACCCCTAATCGGAGGTAGGCGTCGAGACGGACGTCAGAGAACGTATAGTAGCCCTTGCCGGTGACTGTTTTGGAATCCGTATAACCGAGACCTGGAGTTGCGCTGGATAGGGTGGACAGGCCGATACGATAAGATCCGACCCCAGGATAAGTGACATAATCGGCGACATAAACACGCACATTTGCCAACAGGCCAGCATACTTCCTAACGTCGGCAACGAAGCACCCTTGGTGAGCTCTAATGTATGTCCGATATGGGCCTCTTCCGCTCTGAAACCAATAGGAAAAGCCGCGGGCGCGGTCGAGGGTGGACCCCTTCCATTCCACGGCTGCCAGCTGATTAGACACTCCAACTGCAGCGGCACCCAGATCAATATCGTCCGGATCATCGTATGGATCGCTGGTCCATTGTTCGTATTTATACCACGCAGGCGCGTTATAGTGACCTATTTCATCAGTGGGAAATTCCGGTAGGCGCAATAGGTGCTTATCGCGCAGTAAATGACCATTCCTGGAAATCAAGTGGCTCATGATAACACCGCAGGCTCGTCGACGATCACCCGCGTCTCTGCGCCGACGGAGTAGAGACGACCGAATTTGTCGTAGGTGCGCTTGCGCAAAAACGCATAGAGGATTTTGTTGCCGGCATGGTTGTAGACGACGCGGCTGACGTACCACTCGGCGAGGCCGTTGGTGGCGCCGGCGGTCCAGGTGGCGGTCGAGGCGGTTTCGGTGCCTTCGCTGGCGGCGCCGATGGTGTCTATGGCGGCGCCGGGATCTTCGGCTGCACCGCCGCCCAGGGGAATCTCGTCGCCGTAGGGGGCCCCGCAAAGGGCCTGCACGCGCTTTGCAACGGGCTTGCCGGATATGGCGTCGATGGATGCGATGACGACTTCGCGGAGCTTGATGTCCTGGGCGCCGGCGTTGTCTTCGTCGTCGTAGACGATGGCGGCGGGGTCGATGGTGACGTCGTTAACCACCTCGTCGAGGGCGGCGCTGATGCGGAGGAAGCGCCGGGCAAAGGCCGGG
Source organism: uncultured Verrucomicrobiota bacterium (assembly GCA_964515705.1). Lineage (GTDB taxonomy): Bacteria > Verrucomicrobiota > Kiritimatiellia > JAAZAB01 > JAAZAB01 > CAZEVX01. Next base: position 1,657 of record CAZEVX010000030.1, read on the forward strand.
GAGTCGGCGCTGGCGTCGCTGGGGAATGTCTCGGGGCCGTCGATGGCGGCGGGGGCCTCTGCATCGGTGCCCGTGCTGCGCCGCTTCCACGCGATGCGGCGGCCGCGGAGGGCGCGGTAGAGGGCGGTGAGGCTGTCGGCCTCCAGCGCGCGGCAGGTGCCGGCGCGGATGCTGCAGGAGCCGTCGGCAAGTTCGACGCTGAACGACTGGACGGTGGCGCCCATGGTGGCCCACGCGGTGGGGCCGCCGGTGATGCTGAGCTTGGCGCCGGGAACGGCTGTCCATCCGACGGTGGCGACATCTGATGAGAAGGAGCCGTCCCATTGCAGGACCGACCACGAGGCGTAGATGCCGGCGGCAAGGCCAGCGGGGGCCGTCTCCGGAGCCTGGTAGGCGATCTTTTTCTTGTAGGTCTTGCTGGAGCCGTTGGTCGAGAGCACAGCGACGGGGAGCTTGATGGTGGCCTTGTCGACGTATTTGCCGGCGTCGTCCTTTGTAGCGTAATCTACCGTGCAGGTGATGGTTTCGGCCTCTTCGCTTACGGGCATCCAGGACGTGATGGAGCCCTCGATGAGTTCGTTTTCGTATTCCTCGGTGCCGCTGCGGACGATGGCGGTGATCTCCCAGTCGGCATCTGCGATATCCGCGAGCCAGGGGACGCGGCCCTTAAGCCACGCGCGTACGTCGCCGGAGTAGTCGGAAGAGTCAAAGGAGGGGTAGGCCGCGACTTTGATCTTCTGGCTGATCGTGGTGCTGCTGCCGCCCTCCAGGTCGATGAAGAGGTCTCGGGCGGTCGCGGCGTCGGGGTCGCCTGCTGTCTGGAAGGTACGGACCTCGCGCTCTTTGCCGTCGTATTCGTCGGTGCGGCGGAAGAGGCAGCGGCAGCCGGCGAGCTGCAGGTCGCGGCGGGGCGTGAAGGAGGCGCTCGATAGGATGCCGCCGTCGGCGGCGAGGGAGACGGCGGAGAGGCTGGCTGATGGGATGAGCTGGACGACGGTGGCGCCGCTGCTGTAGTCGCAGCAGAGGACGTAGTTGGGCATCCAGCGGAGCTGGCAGACGATGGCTTCCCAGCAGGAGCAGTTCTCGCGCTGGTCGAGCGGGGCCTCGAAGCCGGCGGGCCAGGTTTCGGAGACGTAGGTGAGCGGAACGGATTTGTGCAAGACGGCGAAATCGATGACGGCGGCGATCTGCGCGGCTGTTGTGCAGCGGACGCCGTCGGCGTCCTGGCCGAGCGTGACCAGTGGATCGTAGACGTTGCCGAGCGCGGCGGGATCGCCCCTGTATACTTTGGTGTCCTGGCCGAAGGTGATGTGCTCCAAACGGGCGAGGTAGGATAGGACGCGGTAACGGTGGGTGGGGCCTTCGGTGGCGGTGGACTCGCGCGGATCGTCGATGACCTCGCCGACGAAACGGATGGTGGAGCCGTCGCGGAGGGTGAGCTTGGAGGCGCTGGCGAAGACGGCGGCGGCGTCGAGGGAGGCGTCGATTTCGAGGTCGAGGCTGTCGAAGCCGTTGGCGACCAGGCTTAGCCAGCCGGACATGACGCCGAGGGAGGCGAGGGATGCAGGGGTGCCGGCGTCGATCTGGATGGTGTAGGCCATGGTTTGTCACGAGTTGGGGATGCGCTTCTGCGCTTCGGCGATGGCGCGGATGCGGGCTTCGTGCTGCTGCATGATGCGGACGGTTTCGGCCGCGAAGTCCTCGGCGGCCTTGACGGCGCGCACCATGTCCTGGCGCTCTTTCTGATAGGAGCGGTTCGCCTGGTTGTAGCCACTGCGGCCGCGCATGGCGGCGGCGGCGGCGCCGTATTGATCGGCCTCCGCCGTCTCGCGGGAGGCGCGTTCGGAGAGGCGAGACTGGGTTTCGGACCGGGATTGCCTTTCCGCGGCGATGCGGGAACGCATTGCCTCCTGTTCGCGTTCAAGCCGCTCGCGCTCGAGGCGGGCGGCCTCGCGCTCGGCGCGCATGCGGTCGTCGGTGTCGAGGGCTGTAGATGATGCCTTGTAACCGAGATCGGAGGATCGCTGTTCTATGGTAGAGATGGCAGATTGCTTACGGTAGATTGTGGCTGCTTCGATGTTGTCCTGATATACTTGCTGAAGTTGGGAGATGGTATCGAACATGTCTTTGACCTTCTCGCGCCCCTTTTCAGCATCGGCCTCCCATTGCGATGCGTCGAAGGTCGTGGCCTTGAACGTAACGGCATCCTTCCAAGTCCCCTCAGTGGCGCGCTTTTCACTCGCTTTCCGCTGGGCGTAATTCGTCTGCCTTAAGCGTTCAGGCAATATCTCCATGATCTCTTCGATCTGTTTCCTTGCCTTGTCAGCGGCCTCTTGCCGTTTTGCAGCCTTGTCCAGCATCAGACCTTGCTGCGCCGTCTGCGTCTGGTCTCCGTACCACTTGTCGCGTTCCATGGCCGTGGCCTTGTATTTCGACTCAATCTCGGCGCGTTCCTTTTCTGTAGTGGCCGCACTCAATTCCTTCTGCTTGTTGAGTTCTCTCTGTGCCGATTCGAGCTTCTGGATGGCCTGGAGCTCCTGCATGCTGACATCGAAGAGTCTATCGCGGCTGGATTCGGCGCGGTCGGACTCTTCTGTCATCTTCTTATAGCTTTCGGTGATGCGCGCGAGAGCGTTGTCGAGGTTGCCGGACTTGATGGCATTGAGGTTGAGGGCGATATTTGAGGCACGATCGGCGAGGGCCTGGAAGAGCTTGATCAAGCTGGTGATCACAGCAGCCACAAGCGAGAGCTGCAACATCGACATGCCGAGCAGCTTGACGCGGCCGACGAGGGAGGAGATGGCGTTGGCGGCGCCGGAGAGGTTGCCCTGCATGGCGGCGGTGGCGGCGGACATGACGTTCATGCCGTCGGCGCCGGTTTTGCCGGCATCGCTGCCGGCCTTGCCGAGCTGCTCCAGATTCTGTTTTGCGTCATTGACCGGCTTCCGGTCGAACGCGGCGCGGATCCGGATGAGTATCTCTTTTGCGGTCAAGGCGCCTCGCGGGCGCTAGGACAGGATGGCTATCGCGGCGATGACGGCCAGCGCCACGAGCGCGGGGCGGACGGCGTGCGTCCAGAACCATGCCGCGTCGTAGAGCGGGTAGCCGTATGCGTCGTAGCCGTGAGTGCTGTCCATAGCGCGTAGTTTAGGGGTTTATGGATCGTGGATCAAGGCTGATTACTTGGCGGGCTCGGCGCAGGTGGCGCCCGTGCAGTCGGCGGCCGCGGCTGGCGTGGTGGCTTTGCCGCCGCTGACGGAGTTGACAAGGGCGCCGATGCCGGCGCCGAGGTCGGCCCAGGTGGAGCCGCCGCCGGTGCCGCGGAGGACGTCGATGGGGACGCTGGTCGAGGGGCTGGCGGCCTGGCTATTGCTCTCGTTGCCGCCGGTCTCGTTCGCCATGGCCTGGCTGATGATGGCGAAGTCGCCGGAGGGGAGGGCGTCCAGCAGGGCGGCGAGCGTAGCGGCATCGACGGCGTTGCTGGCGGCGTACTGCACCAGGGCGAGGGCGGCGGCGCCGCGGGCGTCGAGCACGGTGATGCTGTCGGCATCAATGCGCGCCTCCTGCGCCTTGTTGGGCTGGGTGGCGCAGCCGCAGACGAAGAGCGCGGCGAGCGCGGCGGCGAACTTGAGCGGGCCGACAGCAGCCGGGCGGCGGAGTCTGACCTTGCGGAGGCGGCGCCGGAGGGCTGCGTTGATGCGGGCTTTGAGGAGACGGAGGTTTTTCATTTCGAGGTCTCCTTTTTGAGGGCGCCGGACTCGACAAGGGCGTTGTGGACGAGGGCAATCCAGGATTCGATGCGGGCCTCGAGGGCGGGATCGACGCGGACGCCGGTGGCGGCGGTGTATTTAGAGAGGAAGAGCTGGAGGGCGTAGTCGAGCTTGGCGAGGCCCTTGTTGGGGGTGCCGTCGGCGATGGCTTTTTCGGCGATGCGGATGGCGGTGACGGCGTAGCCTTCGTATTGCTTGTACCGGGCGCCGTCGCCGGCCAGCCACTTGACGAGCCAGGCGACGGCCGCGCCGATGACGATGCCGATCACGGTGTTGGTGGTGAGCAAGTTGAGGATGATGTCCTTCATGATGCGTTCCTTTCTGTCGGGGTTAGTAAGATTTGTTCTTGCGGAGCGCCGCCGCGGCGGCGGCTCCGGCTATGGCCCCAGCGGCGGCGGCGGCGGCGGTTTCGGCGGCGCGGGGGATGCCGGGCTTGGCTGGCGCGGGGGGCTTGACGCGGGCGGTGTAGAGCACGCGCAGGGGGCGGCGCTCGACGCTGCCGTCGGGGCGGACGATCTTGGCGATCTTGCCGCCCTTGCCGTCGGGCTCGATGGCCGCGAGCATCTCGCCCTTGACCCTGGCCATGCGCTGCGTGACGACCGGGCGGGCGCGGGCGCGGGCGGCCGCCTGGCCGAAGCCGGTGGCGGGGGCCTCGACGACGACCAGCGGCGGGGGCGGCGAGCCCCAGGTGGAGGGATCGGCGGGATCGGGCGGACGGGACTCTGGCGCGGCGGCCGCGGCGGAGAGAATGCAGCCGAGGATGGCGGCGGCGGCGAGTAGACGTGTCATAGTGTGACCTCCTGGTTGACGATGCCTGTGTAGTTGGTGCCGTTGGCGATGGCCTCGACCGCGATGCCGCCGATATAGCGGACGGCGAGGTTGGCGCCGAACGGAGCGGGGTGCTCCAAGTCCCAGCCGGTGTAGGGCACGCAGTCGACGCCGTTGGTGGAGACGATCACGCCGTCGCCGGGGACGGCGAGGTACTGGCCGGGATCGTAACCGCCGAAAGCGATGTCCGATGCGGGCTTGAGGGGAACGCCGCGAATTGCCTCGGGGATGGTGTAGGCGTAGCGGTAGCAGGAGAGCCCGCCGACATCCTCGGCCGTGGGCCAGGTGTTGGTGAGGGGATCGAGCAGGGTCCAGACGCCTTCCGCGACCGATGCCTGCAGGTGGACATTGACGTTGGTGGACGGCTCGGACGAGAAATGGACCCATGCGTCGAGCGTACCGGGCGTGCCCGATTGCGAGGTGCGCACGATGGTAGCGGTGATGTTGTGGTTGGTCGATTCGTAGGGGTTGGCGCGCGGGAAGTCGTAGCCGATATAGGCCACGCTGTAGTCGTTGGTCTCCAGGTAGGCGGCGAGTTCTTCGTATTCGGCCTGGGCCGCGGCGACGATGTTGCTGGCGGCGGCGACGATGGCGGCGGTCTCGTCGTTGAACATCTCGACGGCGGCGAGCTGCGTGGCGCTGCCCAGGACGCCCGAGGGATCGACGATGCCGCCGCCGCCGTGCAGCGCCAGCACAAGCTGCGCGATGCGCGCGGCCGCGGGCGGTGGCTCCGGCTTGGTGCCGCCCACATAGACCGCCCAGAGCAGCATGATGCCGAGCGCCACGCGGGCGGATGGAGGCAGGGATTTAATCCGGGACCACACGGATGCCTCCTACGTAGCTGATGGTGTTGGTGCCGACGCTGAAGGTGGCGGTGAGCGGCTCTTTGCCGCCTGGGGAGATGCCGTTTTTGACCGGCAAGAATGAGCCGATCTGGCTTTGCACGGCCTCGGCGAAGATGCGGAAGAAGGCGCTGGCGCTGGCCACGGGGACGCGGACGGTGTTGCGGTAGACTTCGGCGTAGTAGACATCGTTGACGAGGCGGTCGGTCAGCGCGATGGCGACGCTGTCGGCGACGTTCCATTCGTTGCTCCGGCCGAGGGATGCCTGCCACATGCACACGGGGAACTCGGCGGGGGATTCGGAGAAGAATGTATACACGTCGCTGTAGACGTAGGTGGCGTCGTTGGATATGGCAGGGACGAAATCGACGATGGTGGCGGTGACGTTGGTGTTGACCTCGGTGCCGCCGACGCCGAAGTCGAGCACGTAGGCGCGGATGTAGCCGATGCCCTCCAGGCCGTTGATGATCTGCTGGATCGCGACGAGGTTGTTGGACACGGCCGCGCCGGTGCTCTGGGTCACGGCGGCCTCGGACGCGGCCGCGGCGGCGGCGGCGGCGGCGGCGGCCACGCCCTGGATGGTGGCGACCGCGTTGCTGGGGACAATCGCGCCATCGGGCCGCACCTGGAGCAGCTCGCCGATCTGGGCGCGGGCGGTGAGGATGGGGATGCAGACAAGGATGGCTGACGCGGTAATAAGAGAACGCATCATGGCGTGACCTCCCAGACGGTAAATGACCAGTTGCTGACCGACACGCGCAGCCACATGTTGCTACCGGGATCGTACATAAGCCACCCCTGTACGGCGTTGGTGGGCACGCGGGGGATGGCGTCGATGGCGTTGGTGACCCACTCGCGGGAGGCGTAGGTGTGCGTAGAACTGTTGGGGCGCGGGTAGTTCCATAGGTCGATGCCTCCGCCAGGCCAAACGCCTATCTGGGTACCATTGGCAGTCATGCCATGATATGCGTCGCCGTCGTAGACTTCGATTAACGCGGCCGACATATAAGAGCGTTGCGTACCGTCCGCCGATGGAAATGTCAGCAGAGCGTTGAAAGCCATTTCGCCTCCTGCCAGCGGCAGCGCGCCAACCTGTTCGGCGGTGACGGCGTGGGGGTTGTCGAGGCGGTTGGTGTGAGCCTCTACCAGCGGAGAGGCGACGGCGGCGGCGATATTGGTGGACGCCGCGTAGCCCGGCAGCGCGGCGGCGAGGCCGGCGGCGTAGTTGGTGGCGGCCGCGTCGCCCGCGATCCGCAGCAGCGCCTCGGATTGCAAGGCGGATGCAAGGGCATTGCTGATGGCTTGCATTTCGGCCGGGCTGACCCATTGATACGTGGCGGGCGGGGCGGAGGTGGGGCTCCAGCCGGGGCTGTCGCGCATGGCGAGCGTGCCGAAGGCGCGGTAGGCGGAGCCGGAGGCGCTGGCGGTGCGGACGAACCAGGTGTAGCGGGCGGCGCCGAAGTCGTTGGTGGGGGCGAATACGGCCTCGACGCGGCCGGTCTCGGCGGCGCTGACGGCGGCGGCGGCGCTCCACCAGGCGGAGCCCATGCCGTTGGTCTGCCAGTAGAGAGTGGCGGCGGCGCCGGCGATGTCGGCGGGGAGGGTGCCGCGGACGAGGCGGGGCATGAGGCGGATGGTCTCGCCGCGGAAGACGGTGGCCTCGTAGGCAGAAGGCCGCTCGATCTGGGCGTCCCAGCGGAGGTCTACCTGGGCGGATAGATTCACCACGAAGAACATGAAGAGCACGAAGAATAACCGGCGGATTGTCATGACGCGGCCTCGGTGGCTAGGATTTCGTACCGCAGGGTGAAGCCGCAGCCGGTCCACTCGACCAGGTCGGCGGCGGTGCAGAGCGCGGGGCCGATCGTCACGGCGCCGGCGCCGTCGCCGTAGATGAGGTTGACGGTTGCCTGCAGGGCGGCCTTGCGCAGCGAGAGGATGGCGGCCTGGGCAAGGGCAGCGGTGGCGTAGGAGTAGTCGGCCTCGATGGCGTCGGAGTAGCTCACGTTGCCCAGGTCGCGCAGGCGCGGCGAGACGGCGCCGATCAGCGCGACGGCCTTGGAGAGCCGGCTGCCGCGCCCGCCGACAAGGCGGGCGGGCTGGCCGGAGGCCGTGCCGCTGGCGAGAACCGTTGTGCCGATCGTGACTTTCATGGGCTCATGTCCAGGAGGGGAAGCCGATGGTGTAGAGCGCGCCGGGTACGCCGTTGGTGACTTTGACGGCGGGAAGGAAGACGTATTGGCCGTGGCGGGGGTCTTCGGCGCCGAAGAGCATGGAGCCCTCGCGGCACTGGAAGTCGGCGAACGTGACCGTGACGCCTTTGGCGCCGGTCTCGGCGGGCAGCACCTGGAGCTGCAGGCCGCGCTTGTTGCTGGCGCCAAGCTGCGCGGCGCCGGCGCCCTGGATGTGCAGCAGCGCCATGGCCTCGGCCTCGGTGAGCCCGAACGGCGTAAAGGCGATCGAGGGCTTGAGGCCGGAAAGCTTGAAGTTCACGGTGCCGTAGCGGTTCACGCTCCGCGGCGTGAAGGTCGCGCCGAGGTCGAAGGTGAAACCCTCCTCGCTGTCGAGCTCGATGGCGGTCTCGCCGGTGCCGATCACGGCCTTGTAGGCGGGCGTCGGCGCCTTGTCCGGATCCAGCGAGTGCGCCGCGATCGCGGCGGTCTCGATCTTGTAGTGCGTGTTGGCGGCGGCGTCGACGGCGGTGATATCGCCCATGCCTGCCAGGGACATCTCGCCCATCGGGCCCTTGTCGGTGCCGAGCAGGAGCTGCGGGCACTTGGCGAAGCATCCGGCAGGGATGGTGATCTTCTGGCCTTCGCTGGTATAGATGACGATGGGGGCATCGGTCGATGGGGCGACGAGCTTGCCGATGTCGGACGCGCCAAAGGGGAAGTAGGCGGCGGTGCTGGTCAACATCCCTACTGGCGTGAAGTCCAGCTTGAACGTCTTGTCGGTCACCCTGGCGTCTATTGGACCGAAGTAGCTGGAGACGATCTCGCGCAGCTTGAGGTCGGGCGTGAGCGTGATGGTGCCGGTGGAGTAGTAGTTGAAGCCGCCGAACGAAACGACGGCCGGCCCTTCGGCGATGACTCTTGTATCCATGATGCGGTTCCTTCTTGTTAGGCGTAGCCGCGCTCGCCGGGGAGCCGCAACGGCTCCAGGTCGACGCGGGTGCGGAGGGTGAGGTTCCAGATCACGCGCTGACCCTGCGAGGGGCCGAGCGCGAGGGTGGAGCCCCATCCGGTGAGGGGCTTCTGGCAGGATGGGGGCGTCCAGCCCTTGAGTGCGCGCAATGCCAGCACGGCCCACTGGAGGCAGCGGCGGCCGGATCCGGACGGCGGGACGTTGAGCACGGTGTCTTCGACCACGGTGACGGTGACGCCGAGGGGGTCGAGGCGGACGGTGGGGAGGTTGGGGCCGCTCTCTTGGGCGGCGGGGGTGGCGACGAGGAGGGCGACTCCCTGCAGGCGGCCTTCGGCCATGGTGGCGAGGGCCTCGTCAATGCGGGTGTCGATCGAGCCTTCGTACTGCGCCAGGATGGAGACGCCGCCGAACTCGCCGAAGCTGGCGAGGCGGGCGCAGACGGCGCTCTGCACATCGGGCATTTCGATGGGGGCTGTCATACGGCGGACTCCTGGAGCATGGCGTCGATGGCGTCCTGGGCGGCGTCGAGGGCGGCCTCGCCGAGGGCGGTGTCGGGCGGAAGCGCGTCGGGCATGGGCTGGTGCGTGACCTGGCGCACCAGCCAGAAGAGCACGTCGCCGGCGCCGGCGTTGGCGCGGTCGGCGACGCGCGTGCGCCTGCGGGAGACCGCTCCGGTTTTGCGGTTGCGCGTGGCGCGCACGTAGTTTCCTTGGGCGACGAGGGCTGGGCGGACGCCGCCGTCGGGGTGCTCGACCCACTGGATGCGGGTCTCGAATGACCGGGCTCCCTGGGGGGCGGCGGCGGCTTCGTCGTTGGCGGGGATGGTGAGGTAGGGGTGGCCGTAGTCGCTGGCGCGGATGGTGCCGCCGGCGAGCTTGTGGGCGAGTTCGGGGCTGCCGATGGCGACTTCGGCCGCGCCGCCGCCACTGGACCTGGCGCCGGTGATCTGTTCGGCGACGCTGTTGCCGTCGGCGCCGGACCAGAAGCCGGTGGAGCGCAGGCCGTCGCGGCGGGGGCGGCGCTGCAGGTCGGCGAAGTGGTCGCGCAGGGCGGCCTCGACACCGACCGCTCCGGCTTCTGCGGCCCGCTGGCGCATGCCGGCGGCGATGCCAGCCAGGAGATCGTCGAGGCCGGGAGGGATGGTGACGTGGACATCGAGGTTGATCATGGCGTGAACCTCGCTTTGCCGCCGGCGATCTCGATGGCGCCGCCGAAAAGTTCGCCGAGGAGCTTGAGGAGCGCTGGGTCGATGCCGCCGACATCAGCCGCGGCGCCGGCGTTGAAGTCGCCGACGGGGTCGCGGGCGGGCTGCCAGTCCTCGGCGATGAGGCCGAGCCGAAGTGCCTCGCGGCGGGAGAGATCGCGGACGCCCATGCCGCTGTTGAAGTCGAAGGGCGGGTATGGGGTGCCGAAGCGGCTGAGCGCGGTCCAGACCGGATCCTCTTTGAGAGCGGCCATGCGCCCCTCGGAGAGTGTGCCGCCGGCGGCGATCCAGCGGGCGCGCCAGTCGCGGGGCTGGCCGCTGTTGCGGACGCGGACCAATTCCTGGGCCGGGAAGGCGAGCAGCGCGCCGCCGGTGCTCGATCGTTTGAAACGGGCGTATCCTTGCGCCTGGGCGCGGTTGGTGTCGATGACCAGCTTGATGCGCTCTTCGGCGGCGGGGTTGGTGAGCGCGTCGGGGTCGCCGGTGTCTAGGCCGCGCGCGCGCATCACGGCCTGCAACCCGCTGATGGCGGTATCGCGGCGGTAGATTTTCCCGTCTTTGCTTCCTCCCTGCAACAGGTCCGCAACGGCCTTGCGCTCCTCGCTCAAGGCGCGGGCGTCGGCGACGGCGGCCGAGAAGAAGGCGCGGCGCCGGAGCTGCACGGGGACGCCGGACCACTCGGCCGTGCGCGCCCATGACGGCACCTCGGTCTTGGCGGCGAACTCTTCTATGGCGGCGCGGGTCATAGTGTCTACCATCCCAGGATGGAGTCGGTGTCGGGGTCGGCGATGGCGGGGCCGGGCTTGCCGGATGCGGCGGACGATTCGGCGTGGGCGGCGTCGGGCGCGGAGACGGACACTTTGGCTAGGTTGTCGCGGACGTGGTTGGCGCGGCGCCACTCCTCGACGCGCAGATCGTCGAGCAGGTCGGCCATGCCGGGCAGGCGCGTAAAGGCGCGGTAGCGGTAGTCGGCGAGGATGTGGATGAGGATCTCGTCGGGGACGTAGCCGTCGCGGGCGTCGAGCGTCGTCACGCGGCGCAGGCCGCCGCGCCATTCGGCCGCGACATTGGCGGCGATCTCGGCGAGCGCGTCGGTCTGGCCCTCGCCCAGGGCGGCGTTGCGCAGGCGCGCGGCCTCGCGGCCGGAGAGGGCCGAGAGGAGCGTGTCGGGCGTGAGTGCGATCCACATGGCGGGCGTGTCCTGGTGGGACGCCGCCGCGGCCGCTGTTGCCGGCCGCGGCGGCGCGGGGTTTACTTGGCGACGCGGATGACCACCACGGCGGCGGCGCCGTTGGCGGCGCTGGCGGTGAACACGAGCGAGTCGCCGCGGCCGAGCCAGGCGGGCTTGGGCGGCGCGCTGGTGACGCTCACCGGCACGTCGCTGGTGACGTAGGTCGAGGTCACCGGCGCGATGTAGCGCGCGGGGTAGACCAGCAGGGTATCGCCGGCGGCGGCGGTCTCGATGGCGTTGGTGAGCACGCCTCCCGTGTAGGGGATGAGGTGCGAGACCGCGAGGGTCGCGCCGTTGGTGAGGCCGCGGGCCTGCAGCGAGAGCAGCGGGCCGGATAGGCCTGCCGGCACGCTCCACGAGACGCTGGTCTCGCCGGCCGGGATCGCGGCCTGCGACTGCACGGGCGTCTGCGCCGCCGCGGCGGCGGCGAGGCAGACCGCGGCGAGGGCGCCGCAGAGGATGGATGTCAACTGTTTCATGCGTGGTTCCTTTGTGTGATGGGCGGCGGCGCGGGCCTTGGCGCCCGCGCCGCCGTGGGGTTACGCCACGAGGCGGATGAGCGCGTCGGGGTTGCCGGCGTCGACGCCGAAGAGGCACTCGACGCTGAACGAGGTCTTGCCGATCGTGCCGTCGGTGTAGATCACGCGGTTGAGCGTGAGGCCGGTGTCGGGCTCGGTGACCGGGCCGAACTCCTTATAGGGCGTCGTGTCGGCGACCTGCACGCGCCGGCTGCCGACGGCGATGGCGTCGGGGTGGCAGACGAAGCCGGGCTCGGTGATCTGCGGCGCCTCGATGATGGCGCGGAACCCCAGCAGGCCGGGGATTACGCCGCCGGTGATCGCCTCGCGGCCGCCGTAGACCTGGGCGTCGAGGTCGGCGAGCAGCGCGGCGAAGAAGTCGGGGTTGAGCACCAGCACGCTCTTGGCGGGCTGCAGCTTGCCCTTGACGACCTTGGGCCGGAGCTCGGCGATCGCCTTGCGGCCGAAGGCGGCGAGGGCGACCTGGAGCTTCTTGGCGGCGGTGTCGCCGAAGTTGGCCGCGGTGACGACGCCGAAGACCTCGTCGAGCACGGCGTCGGCCACCGAGCGGGCGTTGAGGGCTCCCTTCTGCTCCCACCACGCGGGGCGGAAGTTGGCGAGCTGCGCCTGGGTGATGCCGAAGCCGGCGATGATGCGGCTGGTCACCTCGACCTTCTTGTCCGTGAGGCTGGAGGAGGTGCGGCCGTAGTTGTTGGTGGTATCGTCCCACGCGGCGGCGGCGTCGGCCGTGACGAGTGGGACGCGGACGGTCTCGCCCGGCTCGAGCATCTCGTCGGAGAGGTCGAGCGAGAAGGCGCGCAGCGCGGGTAGCGCGTTGGTGAGCCCCTCGATGAACTTGTTGCTGTACACCTCGAGGGCGGTGTCGGTGTTGGTGTTGGGCATGGAGCGGGGTCCTTTAGGTTATGCGGTGAGCGCGGCGTTGCGCAGGGCGTTGATTTCCACGGCGTTGGCGCGCAGGAACGCGGCCTTTTCCCGGCCGGCGGGCATGGCGTCGTATTGCGCGAGCTTGTTCTGCACGGCGGAGCCGCCGAACACGTCGGCCGGGTTTCTGGCGGCGGCCTTGTTGCAGACGGGCGGGGGCTTGGCGGCACCGATGGTGTCGAGCAGCGCCAGCGCGAACGCCTTGTTCTGCACGTACAGCTCGACGAACTTGGCCTTGTTCTGAACCTTGGCCTTGTTCTGTTCGGCGATGGCCTCGCCCTCTTGCGCGAGCGTTGCCTTCTCCAGCTCGGCCAGGCGCGTCTCGAGCGCGGCCGTCTTTTCCTGGGCGGCCTTGGCGGCCGCGAGGATCTCCGCTTCGGTCGCCGTCTCCGGCAGGCCGTACAGGGCGGCGAGTTCCTTCATGTGTGATCTCCCTTTGTGGTGTGGGTTTGGGTCGGCGCCCGCGGGCTCTTTGTTGAGGACCGGGCGAAGATCGAAGTTGGGGGTGTTGGTGAGGGCGACCGACTTGAGGTAGGTCGGCCGGTTGTCGTCACCGAGCGGCCAGACCGGCGAGGGGTAGCGCAGGCGGCGGGTGCGGACGGCTTGGGCGCCATCTGCGGTGAAGCGCAGCAGGCCCTCCAGCCCGTCCTCGGCGGATATGCGCAGCTCCTGCACCCAGGCGGCGGCGGCGGTGTCGTCGCTGTTCTCGGAGCGGTGTTCGAAGTCCATGAGCACTTCGGGCTTGAAGGCGGCGATGACGCGCTCGAACGCGAGGCGGTCGCAGACCTGCCGCACGACCTCGCCGTCGCGCATGCCGGGGTGTACGCCGAAGGGCGCGAGCTGCGCCCACACGATCAGTTCGCCGTCTTTGAGATCCAGGGGTTTCTGCATGGTCACTCGCCTTCCTTCCCGGCGGCCGCCGCCGCTTCGAGTTCCGCCGCCACCGCCTCGGCCCGCGCCGCCACGGCCTCGGGCGAGAGCGCCGCGCGGGCGGCGGCGTCGTAGGCGTCGAGCGCCGCCTCGGGCGTGGCGCCGGCTTCGATCGCCTTGAGCGCCTCAAGCAGCGGATCGGACCGCTTCGCGTCTTTGTCGCCTGCGGGGCGATTTAAGGGGGGGGTCTCTTTGGCGTCCACGTCACCCGCTCCGGAGTCTCCGGTGCGTTTTGCAAGGGGTCGCAAGCGTTTTGCAAGGGGGTCTGACGTGTTGGCAACGGGGCTGACGGTTCCGACAGGCGGGAAGGGCGCGTTTTGGGTGTCGGGCACCAGTTTGAAACCCGTGCGCTCCTGCAGGTCGCCGATCTCGACCAGGTAGCCAGCCGTCTTGGCCTTGACCGCGTCCTCGAACACGGCGGAGGGGGACGGCTTGGGGTTCGGGTCGAACTCGAACATGGCGAGCATCGGCCGACCGGGGAAGCGGTCGGCGAGCAGCTTGCGCGTGCAGGAGCGGTTGAGCGCGCGCGCGGTGGTGCGGATGTCGCGGGCGACCACGGCGCGCCAGGTGTTCTCGTGGGCGCCGCCCCCGAGCGTGCCGGAGTCGGGCGCGGCCAGGGTGGTGAGGATGCCGCCGGTCGCCATCATCACCACCAACTCCTGCTGGTGGCGGAGGAAGTCGCCGAAGGGGCTGGTCCCACGCGCCTCGGTCGCGTAGCTTACCTGGGAGCCGTAGGGCAACGCGCCGGACCCCGCCTTGGCCAGCGCCTGCGCGGCCTCCATGTAGGCGGTCTGCTCGGCCTTCTCGGCAAACTCCGGCATGATCACGGTCACGGGAGGGATGCCGTAGCGCTCGATCCAGATGCCGTACTTCTTTTCCCCCAGGGCGGAGCGGATATAGACGGCCAACGCCGGGTAGTCGATGTGGCGCGAGCGCTCGACCGTGACCAGTTCGTCCGGCGGGACCGGCGTGAAATCGGCGCTGGCGGCATAGGAGGCGGCGGGGTTCCACCACCACTCGCCGCTGGCGGGGTCGCGGGCGAAATTCCATTGGTTGTGGAACTCGAAGCCAACCACGCCACCGGGCTCGTAGACGGGGCGGGCGTGGGCGAAGCCGCGGAAGAAGCCGCGCTCCAGGTGCTCGGCCAGGGCGCTGATTTCGTCGCCGGCCATGCCGTAGGCGGCCGAGAGGAAGTGTTGCTGCTCTTCGGCCAGGTTGGCCTCGAAGCCGGGGGTGCGGTCGGGGTTGCAGGTGACGACGCGCCAGTCGGCCGCGCCGGTGGAAGCCTCGCGCCGCTCGGTGCAGATGAAGAGTGTCGGGTCGGCGGCCTCGATCTCCTGGTAGATGTAGGCGAGCTCGGCGTAGATGCCGCGCCGGGCGCGGTCGAAGATATCCTGGGCGCGCGCGGCGGTGAGGCCGCGCAGCGGGTTGATCGTCTCGGCCCACACGCCGTAGTCGCTCTTCTCGAATGCGCGCGCGGCGCGCGCGCGGCGCGCCGATCCGAACCAGGAGGAGGGGTCGGCGAAGCTGAAGCGCGTGCGCGCGGGCTTGGACGGGGCTTTGGTTTTCGCGAGTCCGGCCATCACATCACCGCCTTGTCTTCGTAGGTTTCGTCGGCCGCGAAGGGTGCGGGCTTGAAGGAGGGGCCAGACGGTCCGGCGAGGCGCGCCCGGATCATGAGCGCGTGGCCCCAGAAATGATCGGCATGGCCGGCTTCGTCGCGCGTGGCGGCGATGGAGACGCGCCCGCCTGGGCTGGTCACGCGCTCGGGCTTGCGCAGGTCGTCGCGGTAGACGGCGTCGCAGGGGTGCTTGATGCGGCGGTCCTCGTAATAGCCGAGCAGGTCGACGGCCATGGCCTCGGTGACGCGCACGGTCGGCGCCTTGCGCCCCTCGGCCTGGATGCGGCGCGTGACCGGCACGCTGGTCGAAAAATCCACGCCCATGACTTTGCGCGGGAAACGCTCTTGGGTGAACTCGTAGAGGCCGAGGCCGATGCCCGTCATGTCGATGGCCAGGCGGCGGAAGCCGGGGAGCGCGAGCACCGGCTCCAGCATGCGCTTCTGGTCGGGGAGGCGCGTATCGCGCATCCGCAGCGCGGCCAGGACGCGGCAGCAGTCGCCGTCGAACTCGCCGACGGGGACAAAGCTGAAATCGCGGCGGCGCGCCACGTCGCACCCGGCATACAGCGGGTGCTTCGAGTCGGCCAGCAGCGCCAGCGCGCCCTCGCTCCACGCCTGCTCGCAGATGATGCCGCCGTCCCACACCGCTCCGTTGATCAGTTCGTGGGTGAGCAGCGCGCCGGTCTCGCTGGCGAACGCGCACTCGTAGTTCTGGTCGTAGGCGGCCTTGTCCATCGCCTGTTCGCGGGCCTGGCCGGGCGTGACCGGCTGGCGGGTCACGGCGTCGTAGATCTTGACGCCCATCTTCCAGGCGTCGCTGCGGCGCACGCGCGAGACCTTGAACTGCCCTTCGGTGGCCATGCGGTAGAACATGTTGCGCGTGCCGTTGCCGGTGGAGGCGACGCGGCAGAGGAAGTCGGGGTTGCTGGAGAGGATCGGCTCGGCCGCCTCCCAGATCGCCTGGGAGTCCTCGTGGAACGCGAACTCGTCGAGGAGCAGGTCGCCGGAGAAGCCGCGGGCGGTGCGCGGGTTGGCGGCCAGCACCTTGATGCGGCCCCGGTGCCCCTTGACCGTGATCGACACCTCGAAGCGCATGTCGGAATACTCGATGCCGGTCGAGAGGTCGGCGCTCTCCATGGCCACGCCGAGCAGGTTGCACACCTCCTGGCACTTGAGCACGAACTCGGCGCCGTTGTCTTTGCTGTTGGAGAGCACGGTGACCAGCCGGCCGGGGCGCGTAAGCAGGCGGTCGACCGCCCAGGAGGCCAGCGTGAAGCTCTTGCCGATCTGGCGCGACCAGTGCAGCACGACCACGCCGGTGGAACGGTCGGCGAACACGTCCTGCTGGTAGGGGCGCAGCTTGATCAGGCTCACTGGGGCACCTCCTCGCCGAAGAGGGCTTGACGCACCTTGAGGATCTTGGCGTCCTCGTCGAGCGCCCCGTCCGCCTGGATCGCCTTGATCATCCCGGCCTGCTGCATGGCGCGCTTGGCGGCGTCGAACTCAAACTTCTCGCGGGCCAGGCGAAGGGCGGCGTCCTTGGTCTCCTGGGCGCGGGCCTTGAGGGAGAGTTCTGCGCTCTTCGCCTGGGCGGCGGCCAGATCCAGCGCCATGCGGGTGTAGGTGGCGGCGGTGGCGGCGTCGCCGGTGCGCATGGCGATCTCGGCGGCCATGGCCTTGTAGGCGTCGATCAGGCGCTGGTCGGTCTGGCCGGCCGAGGCGGCTAGGGAGTCTACCTCGTCGCGTGCCACAACGGCCTGCTCGATGCGCCGCGCGCTCTCCAGCGAGCGCATGCGCGCGGCCCAGCGGTAGAGGGCGGTGCGCGAGGGGGCCGGGATCTTGAACTCCTCGGCGATCCACGCCGACACATCGAACCAGGGCGAGCGGCGGAACTGCGCGTAGGCGCGCCAGCGCTGGGCCTCGTCGAGCGGGGCGTCCCAGGCGTCGCTGCGCGGTTTGGTTAGTTCGGTCTGCATGGCTTTGCGGTGCGTGGCGCGCCGATGACGGCGCGGCGCGGTAATAAGGGTTACATGCCGGCGAGGGTGTTGAGTCCGGAGTCGGTGGCCCAGACGATGGTGCGCTCGAAATCGTCGCGGCGGGAGGCCGTCCAGGCCTTGTCGGCGCAGAAGAGGATGGCGTCGCTGGCCTCCTGCGTGGTGAGGGGGCGGCCGGCGGCGATCTCCAGCTCGGTCAGGAGGGCGTGCTCCTCCAGCCCGGCGGGGCCGAGACGGCGCAGGATCGAGAGGGCGTGCTTGACGAGGGCTTTGTCGGGCTTCACGTTAGGCTCCTTTCTTGGCCAGCAGGCGGTCGAGCTTGCCGTCTATCGACTCCAGGCGCTTCTCCAGCGCCTTCTGGCACGCCTCGACGGCGGCGAGGCGCTGCTCGCAGTTCGAGACGCGGGCGAAGAGGTTGCTCGTCTGGCTGCCGATCTCGCGGTGGCGCTCGTCGCACTGCTGCTGCGGGGTGGAGGCCGCGGCCGCCTTGACCTCGAATGGCTGCGGCCCGACCTTCTGCCCGCGCTGGGCCACCCACAGCTTGGCGCCGATCCCGAGGATGGAGATGAGCGAGGCGCCCGAGAGCACCAGCGAGACGTTAACGCCTTCCATAGTCATTGATCTTTCCAAACAAGTGCCGGATGCGGTGGAGGGGCGCTTTGCGAGGCGCGGGGTCCGGCGGCTCCCGCGGCCGGCGGTCCGGAGATGCCGGCGGATGCTGTGAACCTGCAACGGCGCCATTAAACGCGATACGACACGCGGGACGCAACCGAACGGCGGGGTTCCCGGCCACTATCCCTATATAAGAAGAAAACGGGCGCGATCTCGCCAAAAACGCGGTTTCGGGAAACGCGGGTTTGACGCCGCGCGGGCGCCGCCGGATGATGGCGTTCGTGACGCTTGGACACGCGGTTTCGCGTAGCGAAACAGACAACGGAAGGGGGTGGGTTATGCTGCCGAGGCCCGGAAAGCGGGCCGGATGAAACGAAACAGCCGCCTTGCAGGGGCTCTGCAAGGCGGCTTCTTGTCCGCCGCATCGGCGCGGAAAACCTATATGTAACAGGGCTTCGGAACGATAGTTTGATAATTTCTAGCGGAGATTATCAAAGATCGGAAGCGTCCAGGAGCAAGCGCCAAAGAAGCAAAACAGCCGCCTTGCAGGGGCTCTGCAAGGCGGCTTACTCGGTGGCGCGCGCGGACGGTATTCCTATTCCTCAGCCATCCTCACTTCTTCATCAGCCCGCAGCCGCGGCAGTCGCGGCAGTCGGTGGGGCGGCGCGCGCCGTCGCGCAGCTCTATGACGCGGCCGAAGCCGGCGCACGTCGGGCAGAAGGCGTGGGTCGGGGAGACCCAGCGCATCTTGTTTGGCGTACCCCTGCAGATCGGGCATGTGCGCGACTGGCCGCCGGAGAATGTCCGTCCCGACCCGCCGCAGGCGCGGCATTTGGCTGTCAGTTTGACGGGGCGCGTGGAGGGGCGCGGCGGCGGCTCTCGGCGCGCGACGGGCGGAGTCCGCGCCGGGACGGGGCGCGCGGCGGCAGGCGGCGCGGCCCGCCGATGCGCCGCGACGGGCCGCGCGGCGGGCTCGTCGGCGACGACGGCCGCGACGGGGGCCGGATACGGATCGG
>CAZEVX010000031.1:0-20085 GCA_964515705.1 uncultured Verrucomicrobiota bacterium
TTCGTCTTTTCCCAGCCGCATGCTCATGCACTTCATGGCCAGCAGGTATTCCGGCGTTGCCACGTAGACCTTCAAATTGGGCAGATCGAGTAACGGCTGATGATTCCCCGCGGCGCTGAGATAGGCAATGATAGCATCGCGGTTCATGGGAAAGATGTAGCAGGTCCGGCGCCGGGTGACAAGCGCGGACGAGATCGCCCCGATTGGCGGGAGTTGCGCTTGTCCGCGGTCACTCCTGGCGCGATCCGTGCACGGGAACGGCTCAGCGCAGCTTCGCCCTCCACGGGGAGTCGTCAAGGAACGCATGCACGCTGGGACGTGGAGGGCGAGGCTCCCGCCGACGCGGCGCGTCAAGCCGCCGCTACGGCGCGCAGGGTTCCGAGCCGCAGGCGCACGGTCTGGCGCCTGACGGGGCAACAGGGGCGTTCGTCAAAGCCGTCTTGGACTGCGAGATCGAGGGCGCGCGTGAAACCTACGCGAAACTGAGTCAGCGCTACCCCATTGCGCTGACGCGCGACCTGGATCAGGCCAAGAACTGGATTCGGCAACGAGCGCGCGGAACCGAACGCTTTGGCATGGTAGCCTCATCGGAGGCTCAGCGGCTGAAACCGCATGCGATCGATGTCCGCGTGAACATCGACCCGGTCCACTGGTTCCTCGATGACCGAAGAGACACCCGATCGAGTCTCTACCTTGAGGATGCCGCCTCCCAGTTCGATATTCAGGGACTTGAACTGGACTGGGTATGCGTAAATTGGGATGCCGATCTGCGGTTTACGGGATCAGGGTGGGGCTATCACATCTTCCGCGGTGACAGGTGGTGTGGGCTGCACAAAGAGGACCGCCGCAACTACCTTCGTAACGCCTACCGCGTCCTCCTTACTCGCGCGCGGCAGGGCATGGTCATCTTCGTCCCGCCCGGTGAAGAGAATGACCCGACGCGCACGCCAGCCTTCTACGACAGCACGTTCCGGTATCTGTCCGATCTCGGTATCCCCGTGCTTGGACGGCATTGCTAACGGGCGTCTTGTGGCCAGAGACACCGTGGTCTACTGGAATGCGCCGCGAAAGAACGCATAGAACGCAG
This sequence comes from uncultured Verrucomicrobiota bacterium, assembly GCA_964515705.1. Lineage (GTDB taxonomy): Bacteria > Verrucomicrobiota > Kiritimatiellia > JAAZAB01 > JAAZAB01 > CAZEVX01. The sequence continues at coordinate 1,088 of CAZEVX010000031.1, forward strand.
AGAGAGGAAGGATAGGGTTTGCGAGGGGGACGAGCACGAGGACGACGGGGCGGGCAAGCCCTACGCCGGCATTATGAACCCGTCCGGCCCGACGCGCTCGAGCCACTGGCGCAGATCGTCGAGGCACGCGTCGGCGGTCGCGGCACGCAGGCGCGGGTAGCGCCCGTCGAGTTGCAGCGGCTGGCCGCCGCGCTCAAGCATGACCTTGCCGTCGGCCGCGGTCACCGAGACGATCCCCCGGGCGGCGGCCGCCAGGCGCAGCCCGGCGACCTTGAGCAGGCGTTCGAGCGGCGCGGGCACGGGGCCGAACCGGTCGCGGAACTCCGCGCGCAGGGCGTCGAGGTCCGCCGCGCCGGCGGCGCCGGCGATCCGGCGGTAGACCTCGAGGCGCAGGCGCTCGTCGTCCACGTAGGCCGGCGGCAAGAAGGCCGCGCGCGCCGGGTCGGGCGCCTGGGCGGAGAGATCGAGAAAGTCGAGCCGGATCTCGACCGGCGCCAGCCTGACCGGCGCCGCCGCCGCCGGGTCCGCGCCGCCGGCCTGGAGGCGCGCGACGGCGCGGCGCAGCAACTGGCAATAGAGGTCGAAGCCGACGGCGGCGATGTGGCCGCTCTGCTCGGCGCCGAGCAGGTTGCCGGCGCCGCGGATCTCGAGGTCGCGCAGCGCCAGGCGGAATCCCGCGCCGAGGTCGCGGTGCTCGAGGATCGCCTGCAGGCGCCGGCGCGCGGCGTCCAAGAGCGGACCGTGGACGGGCATCAGCAGGTAGGCATAGGCCTGGCGGCTCGAGCGGCCGACCCGCCCGCGCAACTGGTAGAGGTCGGCGATGCCGAAGCGGTCGGCGCGGTCGATCACGATCGTGTTGACGTTGGGGATATCGAGTCCGCTCTCGATAATCGTGGTGCAGAGCAGCAGGTCGGTATCGCCGCGGGCGAAGGCGCGCATCACGGAGGCCAGTGCGCCGGTCGGCATCTGGCCATGGCCGACCGCCAGGCGGGCTTCCGGCACCAGGCGCGCCAGGCGTTCGCGCACGCGCTCGATGGTCAGGACGCGGTTGTGGAGATAGTAAACCTGGCCGCCGCGATTGAGTTCGCGCAAAATCGCCGCGCGGACGAGGGCGTCCTCGTTGCGGGCGACGACGGTCTCGATCGGCTGGCGCGCGCGCGGCGAGGTCTGGATGACGCTGATCTCGCGGGCGCCGGTCAGACTGAGGTACAGCGTGCGCGGGATCGGCGTGGCGGTCAGGGTCAGGACGTCCACCAGCTGCTGGAGATGCTTGAAGCGCTCCTTATGGGCGACGCCGAAGCGCTGTTCCTCGTCAATCACCACCAGGCCGAGGTCGCGGAAGCGCACGTCGGGCTGCAGCAGGCGGTGGGTGCCGATGACGATATCGACCGTGCCGTCGGCCAGGCCGCGGAGGGCGGTTGCCTGTTCGGCGGGCGAGCGGAAGCGGCAGAGCAGTTCAAGGCGCACGGGGTAGGCCGCCAGGCGCTCGGCGAAGACATCGAAGTGCTGCTGGGCGAGGACGGTGGTCGGGGCCAGCAGGGCGGTCTGCTTGCCGTTCAGGGCGCACTTGAAGGCGGCGCGCAGGGCGACCTCGGTCTTGCCGTAGCCGACGTCGCCGCAGATCAGGCGGTCCATCGGGCGCGGCGATTCCATGTCGCGCTTGGTATCGCGGATGGCGCGGTCCTGGTCCTCGGTCTCCTGGTAGGGGAACGAGGCCTCGAACTCGTGCTGCCAGGGGGTATCGGCGGCAAAAGCGAAACCGGGGGCGGCCTCGCGCAGGGCCTGGGTCTCGAGCAGGCCGGCGGCCAAGTCCTGCACGGCGCGCTCGGCGGCGTCCTTCTCGCGGGCCCAGCGCGTGCCGCCCAGGCGGTGCAGGGGCGGGGCGTGCTTGCCGACGCCCGCATAGCGGCTGAGGAGCTGCGCCTGGCTGGTCGGCACGTAGAGCTTGGCGTTGTCGGCGTACTCGATGGCCAGGGTTTCCTGGCGGCGGCCGTCGAAGACGATCTCCTGCAGTCCCAGGTAGCGGCCGATGCCGTGGTCGAGGTGCACGACGAGGTCGCCGGGCTCGAGTCGGGTCCAGTCGGTGATCGTCTCGCCGGCGGCACGGGCGGCGGCGCGGCCGGCTCGGCCGGCGCGCGCGGCGGCGCGCGCGGAATCCGGCAGGAGTTTCGGGCGGCCGAGCAGCGTGGACTCGGCGAGCACCGCCAGGCGCAGCGCCTCGTGCACAAAACCGTCGGACAGCAAGCCGGTGTGCAGCCGGAACGGCAGGCCGGGGTGCAGTTCCCGGAATCGCTCGAGGGAGCCGGTGGTGTAGAAGAAGACATGCACGCGCAACCCGGCGCGCGCCCGCTCCGCCAGGCCCTCGAACCAGCGGCGGCGCTGCTCGGCAAAGACGTCCGGCGCCAGCGCCTCGCGGCGCGGCGCGCCGATGCCGCCCGGATCGCGGAACCCCAGGTCGAGCCGCGGCGCGGCGGGCGGCCAGTCGGTTGCTTCCCCCTCGACCAGCGGCGCCGGCAGGCCGTGCCAGGCGCCCGGCAGGGCGTCCGCCGCGCGCCAGGCCTCGGCGAAGGAGACCGCCAGGTCGCCGGCGCCGGCTTCCGCGCAGGCGTCCTGGTAGAGGGCGGCGTGGTGCCGGATGCCGGCCGCCGCCGGGCTGCTGGCGGCGCCGGCGCCGGTCAGCAACTCGGCCCACAGGAAGATCGGGGCGGCCGGCAGGTGGTCGCTGAACAAGGCGCGGGCGGCGGGGGCGGTGCGCAGCAGGCGCCATTCGGCGGCCGGGTAGAACAAGGCCTCGTCCAGCGGCGCGACGGAGCGCTGGCTGGCGGGATCGAAGGACCGCAGGGTCTCGACCGCGTCGCCAACGAACTCGATCCGCACGGGGTGCGCGGCGTCGGGCGACCAGGCATCGAGCAGGCCGCCACGCACGGCGGCCTGGCCGCGCTCCTGGACGTCGGCCTCGAGGGCGTAGCCGGCCTGCTCGAGCCGCGCGGCCAGCGCCAGGGGATCGCCCGCGGCGCCGGGCGCCAGGCGCAGGCGATGGTCCGCCAGGGCCGCGGGCGCGAACGTCCGCTGCATTAGCGCCTGAATGCAAGAAACGATCACCGGCGGCGCGCCGGCGCCGCCGCGCGCCCGCGCGAGGCGGTCGAGCACCCGCAGGCGTTCGCCGACGGTCTCGGCCGGCGCCTCGCCGCGCTTGCCCGGGATGCTGTCCCAGGGCGGGTAGAGCAGGACATCCGCCGCCCGGGTATCCGCCAGCGCCAGCAAGTTGCGGTGCAGGTCCTCAGCCGCGCGCGGACTATCCCCGACCACGATCGCGGCGCGCCGGCAGGCGTCGCGCAGGGCCAGCGCCAGGAAGGCGGCGGCCGAGTAGGGGAGGGCCGCCAGCCGGCAGCGGCCGGTTTCCCCGAACGCGGCCTCGAGGCGCGCGCGCAGGTCGGCGGTGAGCACCACGGTGCGCATGGCGGCATCATCCCGGCGGCCGACGGCGCGCCGGCCAACAGCCCGCCCGGCGCCGCGCGGCGCGCGACAGGCGCGGTGAATCCCGCCGCCGCTCAGGGCAGGACGTGCTTGTCGGGAACGACCTTGCAGGCGGCGTTCGAGCCGACAGGGTTGATCTCGTAGTCCGATGCCGCGCTCTCGCGCGTTGCCGGGGCGTCCGACGTGGACGCCGGGCAGCGCGGCCACTGCTTGAGGTAATCGCCGCCCGCCGCGGCCGGCCCGATGTCATCGAAGGTAATTGCCGCCCCGTTGGTCAATTCGTGCTCGAGGGCGTACTGGTCCTTGGCGATCTCAATATGACGCAGGTTGTTGATGCACGCGTTCTGCCGGGACGTGTCGCGCGCCCTGACGAAGGACGGCACGGCGATTGCAATCATCATCATGATCAGGATGAACACGGCCATACCGGCGTATCCCATGATCAGGCCCGCCAGGGCCATGCCGTGGCCCTCGAGGGCGCCGCCGGCGGCCTTGATTCGCGACTGGGCCACGTGGCCGCAGATCACCGCCGGGATGGCGGCCCAAAACAGATCAGCCCCAAGATGCCCAGCACGAGGCTGGTGACGGCGATGCCGGGGGTCTTACCGGTGCTCATGGGGATGGGTTCTCCCTGGTGCCGGCCCGGCCGGCGGTTAGCGCATGTAAAAGTATTCCTTCAGGAACAGCGGCTGGCCCGTCTTCATGCCCGGCCGCACGGCGTCGAAGAACGGGGCCATGACGGCGTGCCAGCGCTGGCTGGCGGCGGTGCGCGCGCAGGCGCGCAGCGCCCGCAGGGGATCGCGGGCCTCAAAGTAGCCGACCAGCAGGCCGTCGGGTCGGTAATACATGGAATAGTTGCGGATGCCGCAGCGGCGCATGGCGGCGAGCATCTCCGGCCAGACCGGCGCGTGCGCCCGGAGATAGGGTTTCAGTTGGCCCTTCTTCAACTGCCAGATGCCGCACATGCGTTTCATGGGTCTCCTTCCCGCCGGGCGGGACAACCCCCGCCAACCATGGCGTCTTGCGTCATGATGCGCGTTTCATGCCGGGCCGTCAAGGCGGCAAGCGAGAAGGGAAAGGGGCAAGAGGGAAGCGGGAAGGAGGAATTAGGGCTGGTCCGCTTTGCCTTTTAGTAACGGTGTCTCGCGGGCGGTTGGAGGGCGAGGCTGTGCCGAGCCGTATGGCGGGCGGCTTGCCGCGCCGCGCAGGCGGGAGGCTCCCCCGGGGTAACGGCGCGCGCCATGGCGCGCGTGGTCCCCGCTATTCCGTATCCGGCAGCGGGACCAGGACCTCGTTGCGGCGCAGGAACCAGGGGGTGAACGGCGGGTTGTAGCGCGCCCAGACCGGCTCGCCGGCGGCCACCAGCCCGCGCGTCGCCATCCAGTGCTGCAGGCGGGCGAGCTGGCGCTCGTAGCGCGCCCGGCTCCACGTCCCGGAATAGCGCACGGCCGCCATGCGCCGCGCCGGCACGGCGCGCAGCCGCACCCGCGGATCGGTCGGCTCCGGCAGCGTTTCGAGGGAGGACGTCGCCGGCATCATGAAACTGACCGCCCAGCGATTGCTCGCGGCTTGCTGGCCCACCGGCGCGGTCATGGCGATCGTGCGCCCCGCGGCCTGCTGGCCGACTGGGGCGGTCATGGCCAACTTGTTCCGCGTCCGGTTGGCGCCGGAAATGTAGCGGAAGAGCGGGCGGAACGCGCGGTTGCCGGCGTCTTCCGGCGGCCCGTCCACCACGATCTCGGCCGCCACCTGCGGCGCGTAGCGCCGCACCTGGAAGTCGCCGTCGGCAATCTCGACCGTGAAGGCGGCTTCCTCGATCGCCAGCGCCGTGCTTCCCAGCAGCAGGCCTGCGGCCGCCGTCCAGATCAGGTGGCATCGTCGTCGCATGGCGGGTCCCTCCGTGCCGATGGGTACGCGGTCGGCACTTCCAGCGCCGTCAGCGTACCGCGGCGAGCGGCAAGCGGCAAGCGGCAAGCGGGGAAAAGGTAACGCGGCCATGGCGTCGGCTCGCCACGGGGTCGTCATGCCGGGGATTGCCTATTCCGCGGCGGGTGATATAACGCTTTTCCCAATCATTCCCGCGCGCCGGCTGCCGGCGACATGGATGGAACGGCGTAGCGTGTCGGAGTCGAGGGTTGCGCATGGCCGAATTCCACGATATGCCGTCGGCGAACGGCGCCGACGCGGCCGTGCCGCCGGGATCCCAGCCGGGATCGGCGCTGGTGCGCCGCGGCGTCGGGCGCACGCTCTTTGCCATGGCGTTCCCGCTGCTAGCCGGCACGGTCGCCATGAACGCCTACAGCCTGACCGACACCTGGTTCGTGGCGCGGCTAGGGACGCTGCCGCTGGCGGCGATGGGCTTTGCCTTTCCGGTCGTGATGCTGTTGACCAGCGTCGCCGCGGGCATCGGGACGGCCGTCACGGCGCTGGCCTCGCACGCCCTTGGACGGGACGACCACGCGCGCGCCGCCGCGCTGGTGACGCACGGCCTGGCGCTGGTCCTGGGCGTCGCCGCCGTGCTGGCGGCCGCCGGGAGCGCCCTGATGGTCCCGATCTTCGCGCGGCTGGGCGCCGATGCCCGGGTCCAGCCGCTGGTGGCCGCCTACATGCACACCTGGTACGCGGGGGCGGTCTTCATGGCGCTGCCAATGCTCGGCAATGGGATTCTGATCGCCTCCGGCGATTCCCGCGCGGCCAGCGGCCTGATGCTTCTCGGGCCGCTGCTGAACGTGATCCTCGACCCGATCATGATCTTCGGCTGGCTCGGCTGCCCGGCGATGGGCATCCGCGGGGCGGCCCTGGCGACGGTCATCGCCCAGGCAGCGGCCGCCCTCTGGATGGTCCGGCTGCTGGCGGTGCGGCACCGGCTGCTGGCCTGGCGCCGCGGCGCCTGGCGCGGCTGGCTGTCCTCGGCGCGCCGCCTGCTGGCCTTTGCCGTGCCCACCGTCCTGAACATGATCCTGATGCCGGTCTCGGCCACGGTCATCACGCGGGTTGTCAGCCGGTTCGGCCACGCGGCCGTGGCGGCCGTCAGCGCGGCGCAACGGCTCGAGATGTTCGCCTTCGTGATCCCCATGGCGCTGGGAATCTCGCTGACCCCGTTCGTCAGCCAGAACTTCGGGGCCGCCCGCGTGGACCGCGTGCAGGCCGGGTTCCGCCTGGCCGCGGGATTCGCCCTGCTCTACGGCGGCCTGGCGGCGGCGCTGTTCATCGCCGGGGCCCGCTGGCTGGCGGCTCTGTTCACCGCCGACCCCGCGGTTGCCGGGCCGCTGGCGGCCTATATCCGGATCGTCTCCCTGGGCTACGGGATGATGGAGATTCACCGCTATTGCGGGTTTGTTCTCACGGGCATGCACCGGCCGGCCTCCACGACACTGCTGAACGTCGTGCGGGTCGGCGTGTTCCTGATTCCGCTGTCGCTGCTCGGGGCGGAAGGCTGGGGGCTGCGCGGCGTGTTCGCGGGGCGCCTGGCGGCCGACCTTGCCGCTGGCAGCCTGGGCCTGCTCTGGGTCGCGCGGGTGCTCAAGGCGGTTGCCGGACGCCGCGCGCCCGGCGGCGGACTTGGGGCGGCCCGGTAACGCCGCGCGGCGGAGTCCCGCGAATCCGGCGGCCTGATGCGCCGCGCCGGCGGGAGGCGCGCCCGCCATGGCGCTTTCACCACCTCAACACCCTGATTTTCCCCCGCCACGGCCATGCGTCCGGGACGAGCGCCAAACCGGCTCGCACCGGATTCAGCCGTGCATATTCCCACTTGTCGTGGTAGTGCGCGCCGTTGCGCATCTGCGTGTCCCAGCAATCGGATTGCCAGCGCCAAGGCCAGAGCAGTCCTGGAGGGCGAGGCTGCGCCGAGCCGTGTGACAGGCGTCGGCTCGCCACAGGCTCGCCCTCCAGCAACATCGCGTGCAGCCGTTTGGTGATGCGTTCCTTCAAATACCCGCACCACCGCTTGATGGGTACCCGCGGTTCCCGTGCCGGCGAACAGAACAGGTGCACGTGATCCGGCATGATCACGTACCATCCCGTGCTCCATGCGTCCGCATCGCCGCAGGCGCCGAGAAACGCCGACTGAAACGCCGCGTTCGCCAGAAAGGCGCCCCGCGGGCGGATGGGCAATGTGACGAAAAGAATGACTGGCTCGTTGTGCCGTGCCACGGGCGGCATGTGGACCGGACGTTTCCGTTGCGGCAATCCGGCGTGCATGATGCTGTTCGCCTTGGCACGTCCTGTACCGGTGGCGGCGGCTCGCCGCCTTGCGCGCCGGAGCGGCGCCGCGCCGGCGGGAGGCGCGCCCGCCATGGCGCCAGGCGCGATCAGGGCATGATTTGCACCCGGACGGCATCGCTCAGGTAGCAGCCCGGGATGAGGTTGAGCGCGCCGTCGGCCGGATAGTCCGCCACGGCGAAAAACGCGTAGCCGCCGGGCATCAGCACCGCGCCGCGCAACACGGGCACCGGGGGCTGAATGTCCCCCAGCGGCGCCTGCAGGGCCGGCCGGCAGGCCGCCAGGTCGTTGGCCGGGAACCCGGTCCAGTTCCCGTCCGCCGCCAGGGCATACCATTGGGCGCCGCCGTCCGGCACGGCCACTACGAACCAGTCCACCGGCACGCCGGCATGCTGGCCGGCGGTGGCGGAGACCGCCACCGAGACCGGCGCCGGGTACGCGGCGGTGATCGCGCCGCGGATACCGTCGGCGGCGATCGACACGCCCGGGGCCGGGGGGACGGGGCCGCACAGCGTCTCGGGCGCCACGGCGATCCCATAGAGCGCGAAGAGCGACGGGTTGGGATACTCCGGGCTGATCACGTGGTGCGGCGGGACGTTGCCGTCGGCTTCGATCGGGAACGCCCGGATGCAGGTGCGGTCGTGGCAAGTGACATAGATATACTGATCGTCCACGGCGATGCCGCGGCAGTCGGAGAGGCCGGTGCGGTTGCCCGCGATGCGGCGCAACGGCCGGACGTCGCCGGCAGCGGTCTTGTCGAACACCAGGATGGCCAGGTTGGTCGTTGTGCCCGGATCGTTGAGCACGTAGAGGTGCCGGGCATCCGCGGCCATGGCGCCGACATTGCGCAGGGAGCAGGCCGTGCACCGCAGGGTGCGCAGGGGGGCGACCGTCCCGTTGTCGGTGCGCCGGAACACGTGGATGGCGGCGGGTTCCGTGGCGGTTCCGGCGTAAATATAGGCGGCGTCCGCGGCCATGCCGCCCAGCGAATCCAGGCCGTGCTCGATGCCGTAGATGCGGTAGCGCGGCAGGGCGTCGCCGCTCGCGTCGCTTGCGAAGGTCGCAATGCCGTACGCGGCCGAGCAGACGACGATGCCCTGGGTGTCCACGGCGATCGCCCGGGCGAGCTTGGCCTGCGGGCAGGAGATCGTGCGTTCCGGGACGACGTTGGATCCGCTGGCCCCCAGGCGGTAGATCGCCACGTGGTTCGATTCCTTGAGGGTATAGTTGGCCACGTACAGGCGCTGCCCGTCGAGCGCCACGCCCCAGGGCCAATCCATCCGGGCGCCGGGACCGGACAGGGTCCGCAGCGGGTAGGCATTGCCGGCATCCGCGCTGGAAAACACCTCGACGTTCTGCCGGTTTCCGGAATAGTTGGCCACCCACAGTTCGCCGCCGACCGCGATCCCGGCCCAAGCCGCCGCCAGAACAACCCACCCCATCCGCCGATTCATGAGCGCTCCTTGCTACATGCAGTTCCGAACAGTACGCGGGGCGGAAGTATAGCCGGTCCGGCCCGCCGGCGCAAGGCGGCGCTACCCGCCATGATTGGCGCGTAAGCCACGGTTGGACCTGCGCTACGGTCGATATGACAACGCCCAGCGGCGCGGGCCGTAAGACCGCGCCAATCATGAGGATCACGCTGCGCGTGATCGGGAGCACAGCATCACCGGTTGAACGTGAATACGAACACGAAACAGGGAGGTGCTTACGCGCGGATTTGGGACCCGCCAATCAGGTTGGCCGCGATGCGGCCGGACTCGTAGATCGTGGGCAGGCCGCTGCCGGGATGCGTGCCGCCGCCGACCAGGTAGCAGCGGTCGAGGTCCTCGAAGCGATTGTGCGGCCGGAAATAGATCATCTGCCGGAGCGAATGGGCGAGATTGAAGGTCGCGCCCTCGTGCACGCGGTAGACGTCGCGCCACTCCGGCGGCCCGATGACCCGTTCTTCCCGGATGTGGCGGCGCAACCCCGTGAACCCCGCCCGCGTTTCCAGCGCCTCCAGCACCGTCTCGCGGAAGGCCCCGCCCTCCGCCGCCCAGTCGGTCGCGCCGCGCAGGTTGGCGACCGGCACCAGGACGTACAGCGCGGAGTGTCCCGCGGGCGCCAGCGTCGGGTCGGTGACGCCCGCGTTGCGGACGTAAAAGGAGAGGTCTCGCGGGGTCCGGCGTCCCGCGAAGATGGCATCGACGTTGGCGCGGTAGTCGTCGGCGAAGACGATCAGGTGGTGCGGGCGGTCGTAGGTGCAGTCCAGGCCCAGGTAGAGCATGAACGTCGAGCAGGACCATTGCATGCCGGCCAGCTTGCGCGGCGTGTAGGTCCGCAGGACGCCCGGCTCGAACAGGTGCGTCACGGCGTGGCCGAAGTCGGCGTTGAGCACCACGTCCGTCGCGAACAGCCGTTCCCCGGTGTCCAGTTCGACCCCGCAGGCCCGCCGGTCCTTGACGAGCACGCGCTTGACCGGGGCGCCGAGGCGAACGACGGCGCCGTGGCCCGTCGCCACCTGCGCCATGGCGTCGGAGATGCGGCTCAGCCCGCCGATCGGGTGGTAGACGCCGAAGGCGTGCTCGATGTAGGGAATGATGGAAAAGAGGCCCGGGCATTCCCAGGGGGACATGCCGAGGTACTTGGCCTGGAAGGTGAAGGACAGCGCGAGGTCCCGGTCGCCGAAGCAGCCGTGCATCACGGAGAACAGGCTGCGGCCGAGGGCCAGGTGCGGCAGCGCCCGGATCAGGTCCGGGTGCGCCAGCGTCCGCAGGCGGTGGTACGGTTTCTGGAGGCAGGGATACAGGCGCCGGAACCGCCGGCCCTCCTGTTCCAGGAAGCGGTCGTAGCGGTCTTCCCGCCCGGGGAACCGGCGTGCGATCTCCGCCTTCATGCGGGCGGGGTCGGCGACCGGCTCGATGGCCTTGTCGCGGAACTGCAGCCGGTACATCGGGTCGAGGCGCCGCATGTCCAGCAGCCGGTCGCCATCGGCGCCGGCCTCGCGGAACACCTCGTCGAGGATGCTCTTGAGCATCAGGAACGTGGGGCCGAGGTCGAAGGTGTAGGGGCCGAGCCGCAGGGCGGCGTTCCGTCCGCCGACCTGCGGCTGGGCCTCGACCACCGTGACGCGCATCCCGCGCCGCGCCAGGATCATCGCGGCGGTCAGTCCGCCCGGCCCCGCGCCGACCACCAGAACGCTGCGGTCCGTCGTCGTGTTGTGCATGGCAGTCGTCACCCCAGGTGAAGGTTCCGTTCCGTTACCACCCCAGCAGCCAGCGGATCGCCCGCTTGAGCACGGGCAGCGGCGCGCCGGCCGGCGGGTATCGCCAGCGCGGGTCCCAGCGCGTGCCGCGCACCAGCACGCTCTTCGCGTGGCTGAAACAGTCGAAGCTTGCCCGGCCGTGATAGGCGCCCATGCCGCTGTCGCCGACGCCGCCGAAGGGAAGCTGCGGCGTGACGATGTGCGTGATCGTGTCGTTCACGCACACCCCGCCCGAGGAGGTCTCCGCCACGACGCGTTCCCGCACGCGGCGGTCCTTGCCGAACAGGTAGAGGGCCAGGGGTTTGGGCCGGGCGCGGAGGTCGCGCAAGACCGCGTCGAGGTGGTCGAACTCCACGATCGGCAGGATCGGCCCGAAGATCTCCTCCTGCATCACCGGCGCGTCCGCGGGCGGATTCAGCAGGAGCGTGGGCGCGAGGAAGCGTTCGGCGGCGTCATGGTCGCCCCCGAGCACGCAGCGGCCGGCGCCGAGGTATCCCACCAGCCGGTCAAAGTGCGCGCGGCTGACAATGCGGCCGACGTGCGGGCTGCGGCGCGGGTCGTCGCCGAAGAACTGGCGGGCGGCGCGCCGGAAGGCCTCGAGCAACGGGGCGGTCGCCGCGCGCTGCACCAGGACATAGTCCGGCGCGACGCACGTCTGGCCGGCGTTGAGGCCCTTGCCCCAGAGGATGCGGCGCGCGGCCGTGTCCAGGCAGGCGTCGGCCATCACCAGGCACGGGCACTTGCCGCCGAGCTCCAGCACGACCGGCGTCAGGTATCGCGCCGCGGCGGCCATGACGCGCCGCCCCACGGCGGCGCTGCCGGTGAAAAAGATAACGTCGAAGCGCTCCGCCAGCAAGGCCTCGGCGGTCTCCGGTCCGCCCTCGACGACCGACACCGTGGCCGGGTCGAGGGCGTCGGCGATCAGCTCCGCCAGTGCGCGGGACGTGTGCGGCGCCAGCTCGGACGGCTTCAGGCACGCGCAGTTCCCGGCGGCGATGGCCCCGACCAGCGGGGAGAGGAGCAGCTGCACCGGATAGTTCCAGGGGCCGAGAATCAACGCCACGCCCAGCGGCTCCGGCACGACCGACGCGCGGCCCGGCCAGGCGATCGGCGCCACCGAGCGGCGGCCCGGGCGCATCCAGCGCGGCAGGTGTCGCGCCGCCCGGTCCAGTTCGGCGGCCACGACCCCGAGTTCCGCGACGACCGCCTCCGCCGGGGGCTTGCCGAGATCCCGGTGGAGGGCTTCGAGCAACTGCCGTTCCCGGCGGTCGAGGGCCTGCCGCAGCCGCCGCAGTTGCTCGCGGCGGAACGCCAGCGGGCGCGTTTGCCCGGCTTGGAAGGCGTCGCGATGCCGCTGCACCAGGGCCGCCGCCGTGGCGCGCCACTCGCCGGCCCGCGCATCTGACCCTGTCGTCATGACGCTGGAGTGTCCACGACGGTTCTGGTATTGTCAAGCCGGCCATGAAGTCCTGGGTATTCCTGATGCTGTCGTGCGGGGTCGCGCTGGGCGCGGAGACCGATCTGTTGCGGCGCGGGATCGACGCCTTCGAGCGCGGATCGCGCGCGTGGGACCTCGCGGAGATGTCCGCCGCGGCGGCGCTCTTCGACGAGGCCCGGGGCGCCGCGCCGGACTCGCGCCTGGCGCATTACTGGGCGGGCGTGGCGGCCTTCCATGCCGCGCTGATGACCCTGGGCGGCGGCGACGACGAGGGCGTACGGCGTGCGGAACCGTTCCTCGACCGCGCGACGGCCGCCTTGCAGCGCGCCACGGCGCTCGATCGGGGAGACGCCGAGAGCCATGCGCTCCTTGGCGCGATCGTGGGACTGCGGATGGCCGCGAGCCCGTCCACCTGGCTGTGGCGCGGGCCCGCGTGGCAGCGCCACCGGCGGCAAGCCCTGCGGTTCGGGGCGGACAACCCGCGCATTCATTACCTGGCGGGGATGAGCGCGTTGCACGCTCCCGCGCCCTTTGGCGGCGCCCGGAAGGCGCGCGACAGCCTGGTGCGGGCGGCGCAGCTGTTTGAGGCGGAACGCGCCGCCGAAGGCAGCCCCACGGCCCCGCGCTGGGGATACGATCATTGCCAGGCGTTTCTGGGAAAAGTCTACGAAGCCATGGAGGATCGCGAGCGGGCGGCGACGCATTACCGCCGGTCGCTCGCCGCGAACGCGCGCCATCCGGTCGCGCTGGAGGGACTGGCCCGATGCATGCAACCACGCCCCGTCGAATCGCTGTAATCGGGGCCGGCCTGGGCGGGATATCGGCCGCCATCCGCCTGGCGCAAGGCGGCTGCCGCGTCGCGATCTACGAGAAGAACGCCAAGATTGGCGGCAAGCTCAACATCCTGTCCGAACGCGGATACACGTTCGACCTAGGTCCCTCGATCCTGACCCTGCCGCATCTCTTCGATCCGCTGTTCGAGGGGACCGGCAAACGCCTGGCGGAGCGCGTCGCGATCCGTCCCGTGCGGCCGCACTGGCGCAACGTGTTCGAGGACGGAACGGTGGTGGACCTCTACCCCGAGCCGGAGCGCATGGCGGAGGAAGCGCGCAAGGCGGGCGAGGACCCGGCGCGTGTCGCGGCGTTTCTGCGCTACGCGGCGGCGATGTACGACCTGGTGGAGCGCGGGTACTTCGACGCCGGGCTCGACACGGCGGGCGAGTTCGCGCGGTTCTACGGGCTGGCGGCGTTTCCGGGCTTTGACGTTCTGCGGACGATGCACGGGGCCGTCGCCCGGCACCTGCGGTCCCCCTACCTGCGCGACGTGTTCGACTTCTTCATCAAGTATGTCGGGTCCTCGTCCTACCGCGCGCCGGCCTTCATGAATTGCCTGCCCACCATCCAGTTCCGGCACGATCTCTGGTACGTGGACGGCGGCATGTACAACCTGGCGACGGGGCTCGGCCGCCGGATGGCCGAGTTGGGCATCGACGTCCGGCTCCGCGCCGAGGTCACGGCCATCCGCAAGGCCGGCGCCCGCGTGACGGGCATCGCCCTGGCGGACGGCACGACCGTCGAGGCCGACACCGTCGTCTGCAACATGGAGACCCTGCCGGCCTACCGCCGCCTGCTGCACGAGGACGAGCGGTTTCTCCGCCGGCTCCGCCGGTTCGAGCCCGCCTGTTCGGGGCTGGTGATCGACCTGGGGCTGGACTGCCAGTACCCGCAACTGGCGCATCACAACTTCTTCTTCTCGGGGAACCAGCGCCGGCATTTCCACGCCGTGTTCGAGGAGCGCGTGCTGCCGCGCGACCCCACGCTCTATGTCGTCGCCGCCTCGCGCAGCGACCCGACGGTCGCGCCGCCCGGATGCGATTGCCTGAAGATTCTGCCGCACATTCCCCCCATCGACGAGCGGCATCCGCTCGGGCCGGAGGCGTACCAAGCGCTGAAGGAGCGGGTCCTCGACAAGCTCGAACGCATGGGCCTGGACGGCCTGCGCCGCCACACGGTCTTCGAGCATGTCTGGACGCCGCTGGACATCGCGCAGCAGTATTACTCCAACGCCGGGTCGATCTACGGGGTGGTCTGCGACCGGTTCCGGAACTTTGCGTTCAAGACGCCCAAGCGCAGCCAGCGATACGACAACCTGTTCTTCGTCGGCGGGTCCGTCAACCCGGGCGCGGGCATGCCGATGGTGACGCTCTGCGGGCAGCACGTGGCCCGGATGATCCTCGAGCGGGGCGCCCCGGCATGATGCTGATCGCCGCCGGGTGCCTCTGGGCGCTGGGGGTCCTGGCGCTCTGGCGCGTGCCGCGCTGCCGGGCGGGGGCGCCCGGTCCGCGCCCGGCGCTGTCGGTCATCATCCCCGCCCGCAACGAGGAGCGCACCCTGCCGCGCCTGTTGGCCTCGCTGCGCGCCCAGCGCCCGCCGCCGGAGGAGGTGCTGGTCGTGGATGATGGGTCGACCGATGCCACCGCCGCCGTCGCCCGCGGCGGCGGGGCGCGCGTGCTCGCCTCCGCGCCGTTGCCCGAGGGCTGGCGCGGCAAGACCTGGGCCTGCCATCAGGGCGCCGCGGCGGCCGCCGGAACGGCGTTGCTGTTCGTGGATGCCGACACTTGGTTCGAGCCCGACGGCCTGCGCCGGATGGTCGACACCTGGCGTCGGCACGGCGGCGTCCTTTCCGTGGGCGCCTACCACGAGGTCGTGCGCCCCTATGAGGAGCTGTCGGCGTATTTCAACCTGATGATGACCCTCGGCGTCGGCGCCTTCACAGTGCGGGGCGCGGCCGTGCAGCCGGCGGGGCTCTTCGGGCCGTGTCTGCTGCTCGACCGGGACACCTACGCGCGCAGCGGAGGGCATGCCGCCGTCCGGGGCCGGATTCTCGAGCATTACGCCCTGGCGGCCGTGTTCCGCCGCCAGGCCGTGCCGATGCGGTGCTGCGGCGGACGGGGCGTGTTTCACATGCGAATGTATCCCGGCGGGGTGCGCGACCTGGTCGCGGGATGGAGCAAGGCCTTCGCCTCCGGCGCGGCGGACACGCCGCTCCCGCTGCTGCTGGCCGCGGTCGGCTGGCTGGCCGGCAGCCTGCTGGCCGCCCAGGGCGTGGTGGTGGCGGCTGGCGGCCGGGCGCCGCTACTCGCGGCGCTGGCCGTGTACGGCCTGTTCGCCGGCCGGGTGGGGTGGGGGTTGCGGCAGATCGGGTCGTTCCGCTGGTGGACCGCGCTGGCGTATCCCGTGCCGCTCGCGTTCTATCTGGCGGTGTTCGCGCGCTCCGCCATCCTGGCGGTCCGGCGGAGCACGGTGGTCTGGAAGGGCCGCGGCGTCCCTGCGGGCGGCGGCCGGGAGTCAGGTGGCCATGCCGGATAACATCGTGCTGTGGATCGGGATCAATGCCGGGGCCTGGCTGGCGATTCACCTCGGCGTGGCGTGGCTGGGCACGCAGGCGCCCGCGCGATGGTTCTGTCCCGACGCGTGGCCGTTCCGCATCCGGTCCTGGGAGCAGGACGGGCACCTATACGAGCGCGGGATGCGCGTGAAACTCTGGAAAGATTGGATCCCGGACGGCGCGGCGCTGTTTGCGGGCGGGTTTCCGAAAGCCGACCTGGGCGCCGCCGCGCCCGAGCGTCTCGCCCGGTTTCTGCGCGAGACCTGCCGCGGCGAAGCCGTGCACTGGGTCGCGGGGTTGGCCGCGTTCCTGTTCTTCGCCTGGAATCCCCCGTGGGCGGGCTGGCTCATGGTCGCGTATGGGGCGGCCGCCAACCTGCCCTGCATTATCGTGCAGCGCTACAACCGGCCGCGCCTCGCCCGTCTGCTCGCCGCCAGGGTTGCGCGGCCGTCCGGCGGTCGGCGCCTGGCGCCGTCGGAACCGTCCGTTCCGCGGGGTCGCGCGTGAGGCCGCGCAGGATGGCCGGGACGCCGTGAATAAGGTTGTCTTCACCCGCGCTATGGCCTTATCATGCGCCCTGACGGGTCTGGAGTCGAACAGGCGGATCACCACGCGGACGGGAGGTGTCGGATGGTCAGGATTCTGGTGCTGTACTACTCGATGTATGGGCATGTCGAAACGATGGCCGCCGCCGTGGCGGAGGGGGCGCGCTCGGTGAGCGGCGCGGAGGTGACGGTCAAGCGCGTGCCCGAGACCCTGTCGCCCGAGGTCGCCGGCAAGTACGGGGCGAAACTCGACCAGGCCGCCCCGGTGGCCGCGCCGGCGGAACTGGCCGACTATGACGCCATTCTCTTCGGCACGCCCACGCGGTTCGGCAACATGGCCGCCCAGATGCGCGCCTTCCTCGACCAGACGGGCAAGCTCTGGGCCAAGGGCGGGCTGGTCGGCAAGGTGGGCAGCGTCTTCGCCAGCACCGGCACGGGCGGCGGCAACGAGAGCACGATCATGAGTTTCGTCAACACCCTCATGCACCACGGCATGGTCTATGTCGGCCTGCCGTATGCCTGCCCGGAACTGACCGATGTCAGCGAAGTCAAGGGCGGCTCGCCCTGGGGGGCGGCGACCATCGCCGGGGCGGACGGCTCGCGCCAGCCCAGCGCCAAGGAACTGGCCCAAGCCCGCTTTCAGGGCGCGCACGTCGCCGCCATCGCGCGGAAGATGAAGTCCTAGAAGAGGCCAGGGTCAGCCCTTAACAATTAAGCATTGGGTTCCGAGGGCGCGCGCGGCGACACGGCCACGGGCGACCCGGGAATGTCGCGACGGTTGCGGGTCAACCCTCCGAGGCGCTATCCGGTGGGCGATGGCCGGCGAGGGCGGCGCGCAGCCAGGCGAGAGCGGCTTGGCGGTCGGGCAGGCGTCCTTCGAGTTGGGCGTCGTAGGCGCGTTTTTTCCAGAGGCCGACCTGGGGGCCGGCGGGCACGCCGAGATCCAGCAGGTCATGGCCGGTGATCCACGGCTTGGGCAGGACCGGCTCGGCGCGGCGGGCGGCCTGGAAGGCGTCCAGGAACTGGTAATTCGAGAGATCGCCGTGGCTGGCGGCGCAGTCCAGGCGGTGGAGTTCGAGTTCGAGGGGAAAGGATGGCGCGCCGACCAGGCGGTGGAGCGTGGCCTTGCGCATGCGCTGGACATCCATGAAGCGCATGTGGTTGCCGATGGCGTAGGCGACGGCCTTGATGTCGTCGTTGGGCAGGCGCAGGCGCCGGAGGATGGTTTCAGCCAACGCGGCGCCGACCCCGGCGTGGCGGTCGAAGCGGATGCGGTCGGCGACGCGCCGGGCGGTGCCGGGCTTGCCGATATCGTGGAGCAGGACGGCATAGGCCAGGCGCAGGTCCGGCCGGCGCATGGCGTTGAGCATCAGGACCGTGTGGGTCCAGACATCGCCTTCGGGGTGGAACTGCGGCGGTTGTTCCTGGCCCCGCAGGGTTTCAAGTTCCGGCAGGATGACCCGCAGCAGGCCGAGGTCATGCAGCAGTTCGAGGGCTGCCCCGGCGCGCGGGGCTTCGAGCAGCAGGCGGGTCAACTCCTGCTGGATGCGTTCGGCGCTGATGGATGCCAGGCGCGGGGCCAGCCGGCGCACGGCGTCGGCGGTGGCGGGGTCGAGGGCGAACTCGAGCGTGGCGGCGAAGCGTGCGGCGCGCAGCATGCGCAGGTGGTCCTCGGCGAAGCGGTCGTCGGGGCGGCCGACGGCGCGGAGGCGGCGCGCGGCGAGGTCGGCTTGGCCGCCGACGTAGTCGCGGATCATGCTGGTACGGGGGTCGAGGAAGAGGGCATTGACCGTAAAATCGCGGCGCTGGGCGTCGGTGCGGTCGTCGGCGAACTCGATGCCGTCGGGGTGGCGCCCGTCGCGGTAGGCACGGTCCTTGCGGAAGGTGGCGATTTCGTATTCGAGATTGTCGCGGCGGACGCGGACGACGCCGAAGGACTTGCCGACCGTGATGGCCCGGGGGAACAGCCGTTCGACCTGGTCCGGCGTGGCGTTGGTGGCGATGTCGTAGTCCTTGGGGGTGCGGCCCATGAGCAGGTCGCGCACGCAGCCGCCGGCCCAGAGGGCGGTGAACCCGGCGTCCGCCAGAAACTGCGCCACGGCGCTGGCTCCGCGGCTGTGAGGGGTGTCGGGGATGGCGATCATGGGCCTTGGAAGGGGAGCGGCAGGAGGTCCTTGAGGGGCCGGCGCACGGGGTGGTCGAGGGTCGTGGCGGCGGCGGCCAACACGACGAGGTCCGGTCCGCCGAACTCGGCCAGCGCCTGGCGGCAGGCGCCGCAGGGCATGGGGGCGGCGGGCCCCCCGGCGACCACCGCCACGGCGACGAGGCGGCGTTCCCCGGCGGCGACCGCCGCGGCCAGCGCCGCCCGCTCGGCGCAGAGCGTCAGCCCGAAGGAGGCGTTTTCGACGTTGCAGCCGGTGAAGACGCGGCCAGAGCGAGTCAGCAGCGCCGCGCCGACGGCGAAGTGCGAGTAGGGGGCATAGGCGTGGCGCCGGGCGGCCAAGGCGCGCCGCAGCAGCCGTCGGACGGGAATCGGGGTTGCCATACGGAACCGGGTCAGCCCTTAAGAATTAAGCAATGGCCTGCCGAAGGACAAGGCGCTGCCAGTGGGCGCAGTGCGGGCGGGCATGGTGGGCCGTACAGGATTTGAACCTGTGACTTCGACCGTGTGAGGATCGCACT